>CAZJGH010000090.1:6870-10435 GCA_964545405.1 uncultured Planctomycetales bacterium | reverse complement strand
CGAAGTGCCTTGGATATCCGCTGGCATCATGTCTGGTGTGAACTGGATACGGGAGAAGCCGAGGTCGACGGCCTTACCCAAGGTGGCGACCAGCAAGGTCTTGCCGAGGCCCGGAACGCCTTCCAGCAGCACATGGCCACCGGCAAGCATCGCGGTCAATACTCCTTCGACGACGTCGCCTTGACCGACCATCGCGCGACAGACTTCAGCGCGGATGTCCTCGTAGGTGTTACGGAAACTCTCGGCCGCCGCGCGAGCATCGTCGGCGGTGGCTTGGGACTGTTGGGGAATGCTCATGGGTTCTTGACTTGTTGGCGTTGCGCGAGGAAATAATCACGCACCAGGCTGCGCATCCACGGCTCTAGATCTTGACGTTGCAAGGCGGAGCCGGGGGTTACGCGTTGTTGCCGCTGTTGTGCATCGACAGCGATGGCAGGTTCTGATTTCGGCTGCACCCGTTCCTGGGTGATCTTGGTCTTGCCGGGGTTTGGCTGGCCCTTGATTCGGTCGGGGATCGGCACACCGAGGACAAGGGATGCGGTGCCGCGTGATTTCTTCGGTTGTGAAGGACCACCGCGGCCGTTGGCGTCTGGACTAGGTTGGTTGCCGAAACCAATCATCAGGTCACGGCTGACCGGTGGACGTCGGTCGCGCAGGCTTGGCTGCATGCCACCGCGCGCCTCTTGTTCCTCTTCCTCGTCTTCGGTCTCGTCTTCCTGTTCCAAGTCATCATCGTCTGGAGTGTTGACGTGATCCTTACTCGACCAATCGGAACTGGCAGGGTTGCGGTTAGAGCCACGTGACGAACCTCGACCTGCAGTGGAACCGGATTCCTGTTCCTCGTCCTTCTTAGGTGACTCGGCCTGGTCGTGCGGCTTCTGCGGCTTAGGTGGTTTGCGCTTGGCCTTGGTCTTCTCCTTGCCGGGCTTCGAGATCTGGCCTTGTTGGGATGGAGTGCCGCGTGAACTACCGGCACCAGTGGAAGATTCCGCAGCAGCAGACCTGCCGTCGCCGGTCTTGCCTTGTGACTCCTTGCTCTTCTCTTCGATCTCGGCGGCGTAAGCTTTGGTCTCAGCTACTGCGGCCTTATCGCTGGCTGCAGCTTGCTTTTCGCTGTTGCTGTCCGGCTGCAGGCCATCGCGAGGTTGCGGTTCGGATTCAGGCAAGGCCTCGACATCGACGGGTTGGCCAGGCAGCTGCACACTGATGTCATCAGGTTTTTCCGGCGGCGGAGTCTGCCAATTACCAGCCAAACTCCCTGTGACGAGCAACAGTAGAACTGCCAACGCTGGCATCACGAATGCCGAGGGAGTCAGCTTCTGCGCCTCGAAATCAAGATGTGCCTTGCGCGTGCGCTCGATGGTCGCGGCTGCATCCTCGACCGCTGCCTCCATGAAGGGCGAGCGTTGTGGTTGGCCGAGGAAATCATCCGCCGCGGTAAGGCGGTCGGCGAGGCGCAGTTGCAGATCCCATTCACCGATGGCATGGGCTCGGTCTACTTGTCGTCTGTGCGCCGACCGCGTGGCGAAGGCGACACGCAAGGCGAAGGCGACAACGGCAGCGACTAGCCACCCTAGCCAACCAGTCTGAAGCGCCTCACTGCCGGTCAAGCGACCGAGTACTTGCAGTACCACCCAGCATCCGACAACGATCGCTGGCGTCCACAGGAATCGCATCGCCGCAGCAAGCAGGATAGCGTTGGCGCGCGTGCGGTTTAGACCGCGCTTGGCGGTCCGACTGAGTCCGTCTAGTTCCGAGCGTAACGGTGACCAGAGATCATCATTCATTGCTGGATCTCCTCCTCGTAGTGCCGCTGAACCGCTTGCTCGACCTTGCCGCTGAATGGGTCGCGCAGATAGGCAACAACGCTGACTTGATTCGGGTCGATCTTGGTCGACATCAAGACGGTCTGCCCGACGCCATCCGCCATCGCTTGCTTGAGGTATGCCTCGTTGTCTGCGGCAACCTCAGCCAGATCGAGCTCGAAGTCATATTCAAAATGGTTGTCTTCGAACTTCGTCCAGACTCCACGTGAAGTCGGGGTGAGTGCAGCACGAGCGACCATGCGATGGATTACCGTCGTCGATAGGCCTGGATAGAGGACTCCGCGTTCAGCCAGTACCACACAGAGACGACGCTTGCGCACCGCGTTCATGGCTTCAGCATCGACGATGACACTGCCGGTCACGACTCCATCGACGATCTTCAGGTTGGCGATCTCTAGTTTCCAAGCGGATGATTCCTCGAGGGCCGAATGTGCCATGCCCCTGACCGCACGGTAAATGCCTTCACGGTCGCGGGTCTTGCCGGCACCTGGACCGGCTTCAGTGCCATTGACGACGTGGAATGCGGCATCCCTGACGCCCCGCTCAGCGGCGATATCGATGCCATATTGGTTGACCAAAGGTTCAAGGCCACGATTTGGCAGGTGGTAAGACAGGAAGGCAGCATGCCCGTCACTGAAATGACTCTGCAAGGCTTCGTTCGCCAGTGCCCCTGCGATAGCCCCGCCCTTGTCATCGCCGAAGTTGCCGTTAGTGAAGAACTCAATCAGCACCACGCGGTTTGTCTCGGTTTCCGGGTCGGGTTCGAACTTGGCAGCTGCGCCGAAGTTCATCACCTTGCCCTCGATCATGCGTTCGACCAGGTCGACCGAGAACGGTTCGTCGTCGGCTAGTTGAGGTTGAACCCTCTGCAGGGCCTCGATCGCCATCGGTCCACTCTCTGGCTTGATTGCAGCTTGCACGAAACGAGAGAAGGCGCGGCGGTAACGGCCTTGTTGCTCGTAGAAACGCCCTAGGTTCAGGTTGATCAAGCCGTCCTCGGGCATTCCGAACGCGGCGGACAGCAGGTGCCGCCAGGCCTGATCGGCGTCACCTTCTTCAAGAAAGACCTCACCAAGGCGTGAATGGATCTTGTGGATCGCGTCGGGGTAGCGGTCGTCGCGCCCAGACTCGACACCGATCTTGCCAGCAAGAACCAGGTACTCCGGCCAGCCATCTTCTGCCATGACCTTCATCAAGTCGAGGGCGGCGGTGGCGCGAAGGTCTTTCGGCATGCTGTCGTTACGCCAACGCATCGCGGCAAGGATCTGTTCCTCGGTGCCGCCATCATCGACTCTCATCCACAGCAGCAACTCGGCCGCCTCGGCAGCTAATCGCTCTTCAGGCCATTTGTTGAGGAACTCCTCTAACGGCTCAGCCTCTTCGGTTAGGCGGGCCTGGAAGAACTCGAGGTCCGCGGTCGGGAATTCAGGGGCATCAGAAGGCGTGATCTTGACCCAAGCGTTGACGCGATCGATCTCGATGCGCATATGCTCGAACAAGTTGATTCCAGCGACCCCCACCGCGCGGTCGGGGTGAACCTGAATCAACTCCTCAGGCCTGAAGGCCACGAACTCGGCCAAGTCGAGGGCCCCCAACTTCATCATGCCGACATCGCCAGCAGGAGCCTCGAACGCACTGGCCAGCTCGCGATCGATGACAGTGTCATAGCGTGAACCACCCAGAGCCATCGCTCGTTGGCGTCCATCACTCATTACGACCGGCAACCAGACCAGGTCATT
>CAZJGH010000090.1:0-6860 GCA_964545405.1 uncultured Planctomycetales bacterium | reverse complement strand
GGATCGTGTCGTGGTGTTTCTGATCAGTGATCTCTACGGTGACGCTGCCCTCAGTCTGCTTGAGGCTTGCGGGATCGCGTTGACGCGCTGGAGTAAGTTCAACGTAGCCATTCGGCAGGTCGAAGATTACATGGTAATCCTTGAGGACCTGGGCGCCGAGAGTACCGACGACGGCATTCTCGCCCATTTCGGCACTGTGGTATTTGGTGAAGTCATCCAGGAACTCTTCATCGCCATGTTCCCGCCCCGGCACGGTGATGCGGAAGTCGGGGAAATGCAAGGTGATAGGAACCTGTTTGCCGTCCTCAGATTCAGCCCGCAGGGGTGCAGCCGCCTTGTTGTGCAGTTGCAGACCACAGGCCGTATCCAGATCAAGGAATAGGTTTACCGGAATGCGCCTGCTCGGGGTCGAGACATCACATTCGAACAATAGTCGGCCCGCTACGACCCGCGCTGGGAAACGACCACCATCCTGACCGATAGCGCTGCTGGAAACCAACAGCGCTCCAATCGCCATACTGATGGCGACTCTAAGGAAGGAGAAAGGCGACACTGACCGCTTGTCAGAATTCCTCGCCAGCATCAAGGCTGCGAGGTGCACCGGCGATTTCACCGAATGCCCAGTTTTGTTCGACCATGTTCACTTCGACGTCGATGTTGGCCGGTACGCTCACGGCGACCGGCACAAAACCTGTGCCTCAGCAGCTGCCAGGGAATATTGCCCTGGCGACCTCCTGCTTGCTGGCACTGTCGATCACCTTGAACACCGGTGACTTACCGACCGGCTTCCAGTTGACGTACTCTTCACCAGAAGAGCCGTAGTACCAGACATGCTCAGGTGAGAATGCGATTTGGTCTCCGCCGCGTTGGAACTCGAACTCGGCACGGACTGGACCACCCCAGCTGAATTCCTGTGGGTTACTGGCATCGACACTCACCGAACCAGCAGATCCAGGTGCGACCTTTACCGCTTGTTCACCGAGGCCAATCTTGCCGGACCAGATGCGGTAGTTGCCGACAGGCACCTGTGCAGCGCCATCAACACCAGCGAGGTCGAAGCAATGCTTGCCATCTACGCTGCGTACTACAGCAGAGAGAAGCTTGCCTTGGCCATTGAAGCCGGTCGCGATTGAAAGGCTACCGGTCTCACCTTGGTAGTCACCAAGCTCAAGTTGGTGTGCATCCGGATTGAACTCCAGGTCATGGAGCTGTCCGTCCAGCATCAGGGTAGAGCCCAACCAAGTTGCGATCTTGCCCTGCCCCACGATTATGGCGTCGACTCCGACTTCTCCGAAGTTGCCATCGTTGTTCTGGTCGACAAGTGCCAGTTTGGTGCCGTTGACCTTGCCAACCTGGGCGCCACTCGATGCGAAGTACCAGCCATTCGGGGTACGCTTGAGGCGAATCGCATAGCGGAAGCCATCTTCATGGCGCAACAAGGCACTACCTTCGTCATCGGTCACGCGGACATCAGTGGCTCCATCGCCATCGAGGTCGAGCAACAGGTTGCTGCCCTCCATGCCCGCAGCGAAGGAATACTTGCCGTTGACAAGGGAAATGCTTTCCCCGACGGCGGTAAAGGTCTCGTTAGGTAGCTCGATGGTCCAGTCGCGATATCGCTTGTGGCTCATCGGCACAGCCAAGTCCGCGGGGCCAGCGTTGCCGCCAGCACCGAGTACAGTGCAGAAAAGAGTTTCCAGGAGCATGGTTGTATTGCGGGTTTGAAGAGTCCGGTGGCCAAAAGGCCAATGTCCAGGCTAGCCTAAATTGACGCCACAGGAACAGCAATAATTGCCATAAATTTGCCTTTTACGGTGAGTTTTTCCTCCTGACCTCGTGACGGCGCGTACGTACACTTCTAAAACGACCCACACGAGCTCGCTCGTGTCGCCGAACTCCTATGCTCCCCGCCCTCCTCCTGCCTTTGTTGTCGTTAGCGGCACAGGAACCGACTGAAGCCCCAGACCTGGCGGCGATGTTCGGAAAGCGCGTAACCCCAGAGGCTCAGGTCTATCAGACTGCCGGCCCCTCGGTGGTGAATGTCGAGGTGTACGAGCGTTCCGCCTCCACCACTATCCTCAACCCGTCCGATTTCTTGGCCCCACTTGGCGAGGTAATGAGCCAGGGCAGCGGCGTGGTAATCGATTCACGCGGTTTCGTGATCACCAATGCGCATGTGGTGAACCCAGAGAAGAACATCACCACTGACAACCTTCTCATCGTGCTGAGCTTCGTCGATGGCGAGATGGTGTTCGCCAAGGTCCAACGGATCGATTTCCAATGGGACTTGGCCTTGCTGAAGATCGAGAAGGCCAAGGAGTACCCTGCGATCGTACGCGCTGCCGATGACGACCTCCTGATCGGCGAGAAGGTCATCGCGATCGGTTCCGCTTTCGGCAACTCCCACTCCGTGACTTCAGGAATCCTGTCAGGTGTCCACCGCGATGTGCGAGTGCGTAATATCGATTCGCCTGGAACCCATGAGCTAAGCGGCCTGCTGCAGACCGATGCTGCGATCAATCCAGGCAACTCTGGAGGCCCATTATTGAATATCGATGGCTACCTCATCGGCATCAACAGTGCCACCCTGGAAGCTGCCGACGGCATCAGTTACGCGATTCCAGTCGCCCAGGTCAATGAGATCCTACGCAACACCTTGTATGAGCCGCATGTGTGGATGGGCTTCGTGTTGAACAACTCATCTACTCCCACCATCGAAGCCGTCCACCCGCGTGGCCCAGCCGCCCAAGTCGGCTTACTGGCAGGCGACAGGATCGTCGCAGTCGATGGCGAGACTGTCCTGACTCCGATGGAGTTCCGCGACGAGATGCTGGTCTACGAGCCGGGTGATTCGGTAGTGATTGATTTCGAACGCGGTGACCGTCGCAGGGTCGTGAACATCACCTTGGCCAGTGCCGAACACCGCGATGCTTTCGGGTTGTTGGGTTTCCTGTCTGAAGGCAAGGAGCAGTTCATCGATGATGGCGAGTCTCCTTGGCCAACGCGTTACTCGGTGCTTGAGATAACCGGCGTGTTCCGTGACACCAGCGCCGACCGTCTTGGCCTCGAGCCCAAGGACCTGATCCTCGCAGTACACCTGCTCAACCAGGATACGGGTGATGGCTGGGTGCGAGTCACCTCGCAGAAGCATCTGGTGCAGTTGATCAACGGCCCTGACTTCGATTTCGAAGGATTGAACATCTGGTGGATCAAGCAAGGTCTGAGTGCCGACAACAAGACCATGAAGGGTCGTTTGACGTTCGATGACCCGGCGATCCTGCAGCGCATCAATCGCGACAGTTGAGCCGCGTGCTCAGGACAACCCTGACAAGGTGCGTTCGATGCCAGTGCGCAGGTCGACGTCAGCGCTGAACCCAAGTTCCGTGCTGATCTTGTCGAGGCTGGCGCTCGAATGGCGCACATCACCCTCGCGGGCGCTCAAGAATTCAGGCTCGCCTGCGGCTCGCCCAGCGACCATGCACATGGTGTTCCACAATTCAGAGATCGCGATGCTGGTGCCGGTGGCTACGTTGTAGACCGGTGCGTGACTGGACTGTTGGGCATCGGCCGCAAGTAGGTTGGCCTTGACCACGTCAGCAACATAGACGAAGTCGCGAGTCTGCATCCCGTCGCCGTAGAAGGTTGGAGATTTCCCCTCGCTGATCCACTTGGCGAACAGCGAGATGACCCCGCTATATGGTGAGCTAGGGTCCTGGCGTGGTCCGTAGACGTTGAAGTAGCGCAGGCTGGCCGCTTCCAGGTTGCCGGATTGAGCAGCCTCGAGCAAGGCGCGTTCACCAGCCAACTTATGCTCAGCGTACGGCGACTTCGGTTCCGGCAACATGTCCTCGCGTTTGGGCAGTTCCGGTGAGTCACCATAGATGGCACTGCTGGACGAGAAGACCATGCGCTTGACTCCATGTTTGGTGCCCGCTGAGATCAGCGCCAAGGTGGTGCCATGGTTGGCGTGGTATGCAAGTTCAGGCTCCTTGAAACTCCACGGCACGCTCGGGCGCGCGCCAAGATGGAAGATCCTATCCACGCCTTCGCAAACAGCGTCGGCCACGTTCTGTTCAGCAGCATCGCCGTGGATGAACTCGCAATCAAGATCACCGATGTTGACTGCGTATCCGGTGGTCAAGTCGTCTACCACCCTTACCTGACGCCCGGCCGCCAACAGAGCTTCGGTGACATGTGAGCCGATGAAGCCACAGCCACCGCAGACCAGGTCAAGGCCGCTCACTGCTGCCCTTCCTGTTCCAGAGGTGTCACATCGCCGTGCTCGTCGAGCCAACGGAGGTAGCCGCGCAGCCCATCGTCGAGGGAGGTGCTGGGTGAATAACCCAACTCGGTATTGGCCTTGGTGATGTCGGCGCAAGTCAGTTGCACGTCGCCCGGTTGGTCGCCCTGCACCTCGATGCGAGGTTCCTTGCCACAGGCTCGCCCCACCGCCGCGATCATGTCCTTGAGCGCTATTGGTGAGGAGTTGCCGAGGTTGTAGATCGAGTACGCATGACAGCGCTCCATCGATCGGTAGATGCCGTCGACGATGTCCGTGATGAAGGTGTAGTCGCGCGCTGAATTGCCATCTCCGAACATGGTGATGGTCTGGTTGTCGCGGATCAGCCGTACGAACTTGGCGATCGCCATCTCGGGCCGTTGGCGTGGTCCATAGACGGTGAAGAATCTCAGCAAAGTCACCGGAACGTCGTGAAGGTGGTGGTAGCAATGAGCCAGCACCTCACCGGTCTTCTTGCTCGCGGCATATGGCGACACCGCTTTGCCGGTCTCATCGCCCTCGGCGAACGGGGCATCGAGCAGGTTGCCATAGACGCTAGAGGACGAAGCCATGACGAACCGTTGCTGTGGGTGACCCCTGACCAGCTCGAGCAGGTTCATGGTGCCGTCGACGTTGTTCTCGAAGTACCCGGCCGGGTCTGCGATCGAAGGACGCACGCCAGCGAGTGCTGCTAGGTGCACGACCACGTCGAAGTCGTTGTCCTTGAACAGGCGTCCGAGAAGTTCGCGATCGAGGATGTCACCCTCGACCATGCAGAAGTTCGCGTTGGTCGCAGCCTTCTCTTGATTGCGACGCTTGATTTGCGGCGAATAGTAAGGGTCGAAGTTGTCCAAACCCACCACCGTCTTGCCGGCAGCCAACAGACGGTCGACCAAGGTGCTGCCGATGAACCCCGCAGCGCCCGTCACCAGGACACGCTTGAAGTCATTGACTGGCAGTTCTTGGCTCATTCGACTGTTACTGATTTGGCCAGGTTACGTGGTTGGTCGATGTCCTGGCCGAGGCGCAAGGCGACTTCATATGACAGCAGTTGCAGCGGCACGATGGTGACCAGAGGTGCCAGCAGTTCGGGAACCGCTGGGACCGGCAACACGAAATCAGCGGCATCGTAGGCGCGTTCATCGTCGAATGCTGCGACAGCGATTACCTAGCCGTCCCGCGCCCGAACTTCCTGTAGGGTGGACAACATCTTCTCGTGCGTAGCGCCTGGTGTGGCAAGCGCGATCACCGGGAAGTTCTCGTCGATCAAGGCGATCGGTCCGTGTTTCATCTCGCCTGCGGGATAGCCCTCGGCATGGATGTACGAGATCTCCTTGAGCTTCAACGCCCCTTCCAAGGCGACAGGGTGCTGAAAGCTGCGACCCAGGAACAAGCAGGAGTTCACCGTGCACAGGAACTCACCGCCGGCGTTGATCGATTCCATCGCCGGTTCCGGGAAGAGGGTGTCGAGATCGTGGCGCAAGGCGCGCAGATCATGCAGGCGATCGCGGCCGGCATCGGCATCGAGTACCCCGCGGGCGCGTCCGAAGCGAATCGCCAGTAGGTAGAGGGCGGTGACCTGGCCGAAGAACGCCTTGGTCGAGGCGACCCCTACTTCAGGGCCGCAGTGAGTCAGGATCAGGTAGTCGGCTTCACGTGCCAGGGTGCTGCCGCGGACGTTACAGATACCGAGTACATGTCCCCCACGACGTTTCACTTCACGCATGGCGCGCAGACTGTCAGCCGTCTCGCCTGATTGGGAGACCACCACGGTCAATGCATGGCCTTCCTCGAGCTCTGGGCTATACAGGAATTCGCTGGCGTTGAGAGTCTCTCCTGGCAGGCAGGCGAGTTCGCCGAGCATCTTCTGGCCCAGCATCGCCGCGTGCAGTGAAGTGCCCATGGCCATGAAGCGTAGGCGCTCGAAACTGCGCAGGTCTTCATCGCTGAGTCGGAACTCGTCTTCGAAGACGACGTCGCCGGTTACGTCGTGGCAGCGATCGAAAGCGGTACGCGCCAGGACATCTGGCTGCTCATGTATCTCCTTGAGCATGAAGTGCGGATATCCACCACGCTCGGCCTGCTCTGGTGTCCAGTCGCAACGGATCGAATCACGTTCGAGCTCATTGCCATCGGCGTCGAACAGGTGATGGGCATCAGGAGTCAAGACTGCGGTCTCGCCGTTCTCGAGGATCAGGAAATCACGAGTCAAGTGAAGCAAGGCAGGCATATCGCTCGCTGCATAGCGACCGTCAGTGCCGATCCCGACCACCAGCGGTGAATCCATCCGTGCGACCACCATGATGTTGGGGTCGGCGGCTGCCATCACTACCAGGCCGTAAGCCCCTTCGACCTTGCTCAAGGCCATCTTCACTGCACCGTGCAGGTCGTTGCCACTGCGCTTGTAGTGCGCGATCAGGTTGGCAAGTACTTCGGTGTCGGTGTCGGTGAAGAACTCATGGCCGTTGTCACTCAACAATGCCCGTAGCTCGAGATAGTTCTCGATGATGCCATTATGCACCACGACGATCTCGCTGCGGTCATCGCGGTGCGGGTGGGCGTTGCGGTCGGCAGGCACGCC
>CAZJGH010000089.1:0-10458 GCA_964545405.1 uncultured Planctomycetales bacterium | reverse complement strand
AAGGCAAGGTCCTCGCTGAGGGCTCAGCCACTGCTCTAGTCAATGATGAGCGGGTTCGGGAGGTCTACCTTGGCAAACGCTTCGAATTAGGTTAGAAAAGGGTCTCCCCCCTTCCTCATTAAAACCTCCGTCATCTCTTGGAAATGAGCGCACCTAAGGCAGCTATCCTGCTGCTTCTGCTGTTCAGTCCACCCGTACTTGGTCAGTCTGAGACCACGTGGGTGGAGACCTATGTGTATGAGGGCCAGCAGTCATTCAACAAGTATGGTGATGGCATCGCGGCAGCTGGCGACGTGGATCTGGATGGGGTCGACGACTTCATGATCGGTGCCCGCGAGTCGACCATCACTTCGACTTCGATCACTCCAGGTTCGATCACCATGTATTCCGGTGCGACTGGCTTGGAGATCTACCGCATCGATGGCACCACCCAAAACAGTGCTTTCGGAACCGTGATGTGTACCATCGGCGACATCAACGGTGATGGTGCTCCAGAGTTCGTGGCTGGCGACCCGATGTACAGCATTGGCGCCTACACCTTCGAGGGTGCGATCTGGCTCTACTCGGGCATTGATGGCAGCGTCATCTACTCCGACACTGGCTCACCATCGAGCTTCTTCGGCAACTCGATTGCGGTCCTCAACGATCTTGATTTCGATGGCAAGCCCGAGTTCGCAGTCGGTGCGCACAACGAAGCCGGTGGCGGCGTGGTGCACATCTACTCGTCCGGCAAGGATGGCCGCGTCAAGACGTACCCCTCACCGACTCCTAATGCCAACTTCGGAATAGCCCTTTCTGCGATTTCTGATTTGGATGCCGATGGCGTGACCGACCTTATCGTCGGGGCCAATCGCTATGACGGCGTATCCGGCAACGACATCGGTGCGGTCTACCTGATCTCGGGATTCACCGGCAACGTCATCCATATGATCGAAGGCTGGGATCCGCTGAATGATTTCGGCAAGGTCGTGAAGGCCATCGGTGACTTGGATAACGACGGCCTCGAAGACATCGTCGTCGGCGTGCCGCACGGTCGTCAGGGCGTATCGCTTGGAGTCGGCATCGTGGGGGTCTACTCGAGCGTCTCGCACACCTTGATCCACCACCTGTCCGGTAACAACCCCAACGAGCTGTTCGGCTCGAGCATCGCCATCATGGGTGATCAAGATGGCGACAACCTCGACGACTTCCTGGTCGGTGCCCCCTATCGCAGCACTAACGGCCTGCCTGGCATGGCCGTGCTGTTCTCTGGCGACACTGGACAGTGGCTGCACAAGTTCGGCAACGGCATCCACATCGGTTTCGGTCACCATGTCGCCAACATCGGCGACATCGATGGCGACGGCTTCGGTGATGCCGCTTGCAGTAGCCCCGAAGCCCTGACCATGCTGCAGGGTGCGGCCACGGTTTATGGTTCGCGCAAGTATCTGAGCGCGACCCGTGACTGGATTTCAGCTTCCGCCGGTGGGCGAGTCGATTTCATGATGGATTTCGATAAGGATCACCGCGGCTTCGCCTTCGGCTTGCTCGCATCCGCCAGCGGCACTGGCCCAACCATCATCAATGGCTTGGAGGTGCCCTTAGGTTGGGACACCATCCTCAACTTGACCTCCACCGGCAGCTATCCATCCTTCGTTTCCAATGGCCGTGGGGTCTTGGATGGCCAAGGCAACGCCGAGACTATTCTGCTCTTCCCTCCGACTGCCCTTAGTCCTTTCATCGGGCAACGATTGTTCTTCGCGACCATGGCTGGCAACTCCTTGAATGCCCCGACGGTCAGCTCCGAAGCGGTCGCCTTGTCGATTAATCCCTGATTCAGGGATTTCTCTACTGAGTTGTCGGATTTAGCTTCCTGAGGCTCTAGGCGTGGGTACAATATCGCCCGAAATTCAGCCATTGGAGGCACATGAACATAATTTCGTTCGTTAAACGCGTCCCGGCCACCACAGCGAATGTGGCGATCGTGGACAACAAGCTCAACCCAGAAGGGGTTGAGTTCGTGCTTAATCCCTACGACGAGTTCGCCGTCGAGGAATCCCTCGCGATCAAGGAAGCTGCTGGAGCAGGTTCGGTCACCGCCATCAGCCTAGGAGCTGGTGAGGCACAGAAGGAACTGCGCACCGTCTTGGCCATGGGAGCCGATTCGGCAGTCCTGCTGTCCTCCCCCGATGCCCCTGAAGCAGACGGCGCCAACACCGCCCGCGCCCTCGCTGCTGCAACTCAAGGTCGAGACTTCGATTTACTGATGTTCGGCAAGCAGGCCGTCGATCGCGATCAACATGGTGTCGGCCCAGCGGTCGCCACCTTGCTTGGCGTTCCTTGCATCACCGAAGTGGTGAAGCTTGAAGTCGCCGACGGCAAGGTCATCGCTGAGCGCGAAGTCGAAGGTGCTCGCGAGACTGTCGAAGCACCATTGCCATGTGCGATTACCTGCCAAAAGGGCCTCAACACTCCACGCTTCGCCAGCTTGCGCGGCATCATGGCTGCCAAGAAGAAGCCGATGGAAGTGATCGAGACCAGTCTCGATGATGCTGCGGTCGAGGTCGTGGCAATGAACATGCCTCCCGCTCGCCCTGCCGGCCGCATCGTCGGTGAAGGCGCTGCTGCGGTCCCCGAACTCGTCGACGCCCTGCGTAACGAAGCCAAGATTCTGTAGGAGCCAACAACATGTCAAACATCCTCGTTATTTTGGAAAGCCGTGAAGGCTCGTTGCGGACTGCCAGCTTGGAGGCTGTCGGTGCTGCACGAACCATCGCCGACAACCGTGGCTCCAGCGTGATCGCGCTCGCCACCGAGAAGTGTGAACTTGATGCTGCCATGCTTGGTGGTGCCGGCGCCGACAAGGTGCTGGTCACCGACGCTGGCGCACATAGTGCCGATGGAGCTGCAGCTACTGCCGCTCGCGTCGCCCAGGAAAACGATGCCAACGTGGTATTGCTCGCCGCCACCGTCCGTGGCCGTGACCTGACTGCCCGCATCGCCGCCCTGTTGGGCACTGGTTTCGCTGCTGATTGCACTGAGATCGACGCCGGCGCCATGACCTTCACCCGCCCTGAGTTCGGCGGCAAGGCTTTCACTACCGTGAAGATCAACGGTCCCGTGGCTGTCGCTAGCCTGCGCGGCAACTTCTTCTCCCCTGCCGGCCGTGAAGCCACGGCGGAAATGGGTGAGGCTGCTGCCGAAGCTGGCATGAGCACGGTCACCGCGATCAGCGCCCAGACTGGCGGTCGTCCTGATGTCTCCGAGGCATCCATGGTCGTCGCAGGTGGACGCGGAATGGGTGACGAAGCCAACTGGTCGATGCTTGAGGCCGTCGCCGATGCCATCCCAGGTTGTGCCCTTGGAGCTTCGCGTGCAGTGGTCGATTCCGGTTGGCGCCCGCACAGCGAGCAAGTAGGCCAGACCGGCAAGACCGTCGCTCCTGAGTTGTACATCGCCGCCGGCATCAGTGGTGCGATCCAGCATCTCGCTGGCATGAATAGCTCGAAGGTCATCGTTGCCATCAACAAGGATGCCGACGCACCGATCTTCAAGCATGCTACCTACGGCATCGTCGGTGATGCTCTCGAGGTATTGCCTGCTCTCGCTGAAGAGCTGAATAAACTCGGCTAGTGACTTTCACGGTCGAGCGTGTTCAACCCGCGCTCAACTTGATTCGAAACGCGCTTCGTCCCTGAGCAACACCCGCTCGGTCGAAGCGCGTTTCCCTTTTGGTATCGCTGGCCACATGGTCGCTGGATCACTCACGCCGGCCTGACCATAAGCATCCTCGAACGCCTTCTTGTGCTCGGCGGAAACGTATTGGTGCAAGGTGTGCCACAGCCTAAGCAAGTCATCGGCACGCGCCGCCTGTGGGATGGTGGTACGGAAGACCTTGCTCTTGGCCGGATCGAGAAGGGCATGGAATGGTGCCGCTGATTCGACCAGCACATTTCGCGGCGCCAACCCACGGTGCCAGAAGCCGACCTGGTGCATACGACAGATACTGCTGCCAAGCGATGCCCACAGTTCCGCCGTCGAATGGCCTGAAGCTACCCAGCTGGCCAGATCAACACCTTCGCTGGCTACGCTGAGCAGATGGCTGTCGACCACGAAGCCGAATGCGTTGCGTGTCACACACGCCCGGATCGGCTCGATCACCGGGATGCCGGCTTGCTTGAGGAAGTTGAGGTTCTCCAGCTCACGCTCGGCCTTCGGTGTCCCGAACAAGGTACCGCGCAACATTCCACGCCAGCGGTCGCCAGCGGTAGGAAAACTATAGCTCTTGCGCACTACCTGCCGACCAGCTTCATCGCGCAGTTTCTCGACCATCACTGTGCGACTGGCAGCCAGGGTCTCGCCTGACTCCCAGCTTTCGGGGCGCGGACAACTGCAGGTCATTGCTTGACCTCGAGCAGCACCCAGACCTGCTCGCTGATGCCACGGCGGATGTAACGCCGCTCCACTTCACGCAGGCCAGCTGCGTTGATGTCGTCCTGGAACCGTGAGCGGCTGATTGGGAAGCGACCACGCAACTTGCCGCGAAGCAGGCTTCTCCAGGCTTGGAAGTTGGCTCGATCGAAGTAACTCAACACAAGCCAGCGGCGGCTTACACGAGACAGTTCGCGCAATACGACTTGACGCTCCGCACTGGTCTCGAAGTGGTGCACTAGCCGCGAACACAACACGAACTCGACGGCATCGTCTACCAAAGGTAAGGCATGTGCCGAGGCCTGAAGTTGCGGGCTGCTCGGTGCAGCAGCCAACATCTCGAAGGATGCATCCGCGCTCAATAGGGAAGTCACGTGACTCTCCAATAGCTCACGAAAGCGGCCGGTTCCGCAAGGCAAGTCCAAGGCTGACTCGAAGCGTGGAGCGGCGCCGGCGACGTGCCCGGATTGTTGACGGCGGCACCTGGTGACGAACTCGTCGACGATCGACAACTCTAGGGCATTGGTGCGACGCGCCCTTGCTGATCTGGTCCAACGATCGTCGCGATAGTGCGCCGCGCGCGAGGTCGATTCGTACTCTTGCCGAAGCTGCTCCGGGCGGTTCAAAGGAAACAGTCCCCGCAGTCAGTGCCGCCACCGAGCAATTCGTCGATAGGTTCATCGGATGCGACCAGCTTCTCGAGGAAGTGATTGACCGGGTTGTAGAGACACGTCACTTCCGCACACTCGACACTGGCGTCGAACTCCTGCAGCAATTTGGCGGTGCCGCCGACGGCAGGAGGTTGCTCCTCCGCTTCGACCGATCCGCTTGCCCATGCGTTCAAGTCGCCAATCCGGCCCTTCTCTACCCCACGGTGAGCTGGGCAGTTGAATACCCCGAGCGGACTCATGACTTGGCGCAGCGCCTGCATATGGCACAGCTGCGGCTGGTCGGTGTAATCACGCCAAGTGCCATCAAGGAAAACCCGCAGGTTGATGCTCTCGACCACCTTGAACAGCTCGGTTTCGTGGCGCTTCGCCGCGGTCAAGCCGGCACGTAAGCGCGCGACCAGATGTTCGTGGTCTTCGGCCGCTTGGGCTGGATCCATGACTTCGGCCCCGGCCTCGGCGCGAGTCAAGAATGGCTTGAAGGAAATGTAATCAAATCCATATCGCTTGGCGCGTTCGGTCGCGCTCTCCATCTCCTTGAGGTTCTCGACGACCGCTGCACCTGCTTCACGCTCTGAACCTTGCCAAGTGATGACGAAGGAGTAACCGAGTTGGACTTCTGGATTGCGCCGCTTGATTCCCATCGCGCTGGCGCAGATCTGATCGAGATCGATGCCACGACCTTTGGGATGGTGCATCGCCTGGAAGGTGGCATCACTGCCGGAGTCGAGGGATAGTCGCACCCAATCGCCACTGGTGAAGTGTTCCGCGACTTCAGTGATCTTGTCGTTATTGGAGCCGTTGGTGACCACTGCCACCTGCAGGCCCAACTCCTTAAGGAAGATCACCATGCTGCCGAAGCCTGGATACAAGGTCGGCTCCCCGCCACCGAGCAGGATGACCGACTGAAGTCCGCGCGAAGTCAGGTCCTTGATGGCTGCGCGTAGTTTCTCGTCGTCGTGCTTGACCGCGAGATTGAGGGCATCCCAATCGATGCAATGATCGCAGGCGTAGTTACATGCCGTGGTCAGGTCCAAGTTTATCGACAACGGGCCGATGTTCGGCATCGGCGCTGGTTCGACTCCCGCGATCGCCGCAGCACGCACTTCGCGTTGCCATTGCAGGTATTGCCGAACTACCGGCAAGGCTGAAGGTTGCCGCAGCTTGGCGGTGAAATCGAAGATGGTGGCCAGTTGTTGCTTAGCTGCGGGCGAATCCACGATAGGCCTCCAGGAATGTCTCTAGCAGGTATTGTCTGCGCACCAGGCTCTCATCCAACGGCGCTTTATTGCTTTGGCGTGCGGCAAGGACTTGCCGCAGGAATCCGTGCAGTCGATTCTCCATCGGATCACCGACAGATTGGGCGATGCAATCAGGATCGCCGGTCACGAACTCGATTCGATAGTCGGCTTCACGCACGCGTCGACGACATAGGTGGTCGTCGAAGGCGAACTCTGCCGGACGTGGGTAGACCTCGAGATCCTCGAGCATCACTTCGCAATCGATCTCACGGTCGATGGTGCGGTAGATGAAATGCAGGCGTGAGTCGACCGCGTCGGGGCCACTTTCGGTGAACCGTATATCGTGCAACTCGGCGGGCCCAGAAGCTACCTCCTGCAGCAGGCTCAATGGATGCGACAACACTTCGCCCCAACGTGCCAAGCCTCGCATGGGTGGTGCCATCAACATGCGAAAGCTACTCACCTGATCGAGGTCCAAGTCGGGGTGAAGACGTTCGAAGGCCGGCAACACCTGTGGCCACTGGCAGTTCTCCTCAAGTACCAGGTTGTGCGCGGCGAATGCGCGGATCATCTTCTCGCTGACGGCGGGCGGTGCGGTGGTCAGCGGTTTCTCACAATAGACATGCGACCCCTGCCCTAGTGCTGCCGACAACCATGCGCGATGAGTGCCGAGTGGCGAGGCGATGATGACCACGTCGGGCTGCAACTCCTGCAGCATCTCCTCGTGATCGGTGTAGGCTGCGGGACGCAAGCCATGCTCCATCAGGAAATCGACAGCCATGCGCACGCTCGCGGGCCTGGTTCCGAGCACGCCGACCACATTCGCGCCGGCAGATGCGGCCTGTAATGCCAAATACGGCCCGGTCCCCTGACGCACTCGCCGTGCACCGATCACCGCGACCGAAAGGTCGGTAGCGAAGGCTTCGGTGGCAGGCTGCGGATCATCCACTGGATGCGATTCAGGTGACGTCATGCGCCCGTATCCTAACTGAGCGTGGCACCTGCCAACCCACCCTCCGCACTTTTGGTGCGCCTGCCCAATCCCCTCGGGGATGTGGTGATGGCAACGCCGCTGTTACGCAGCTTGCGCAACGGCCTTCCAGGTACGCGCATCGTGGTCGCGGGCAAGGCGCCCTATGCCGAGTTGCTCGCCGGCTTGGATAGTTTCGACTCATTCCTGCCCCTTGATGCCACCACCGCGCATGCCGATGTCTTACGTGAAGCCGCCGCCGACGTCGCCCTGCTGCTGCCGAACTCGTGGTCATCCGTCATCGCCGCATGGCGCGCTGGCATCCCCCGCCGCATCGGCCGACGCAATCAACTGCGCAGCTTGTTGCTCCATCGTTCACTGCCGCCGATTCCTGGGGCAGCACCGATGACCGAACTGTATGCCGATTTCCTGCCGACCGTCGGTCTCGAGCGTGAAGTATTGTCGGCCGAGTTGATGATCGAAGCGCCGCCGGCGACCGAGCGGCCTGCGGGCAATGACTTCATCGGAGTCGCTCCCGGAGCCGCCTTCGGGCCGTCGAAGTGTTATCCGCACGAGCGCTTGATTGAGGCGCTTGAGAGTCTGCATCGTGAGCGCGGACTGGTTCCGATTTGGCTAGGTTCACCCGATGAACGCGCGCAACTACAACAACTCGCCAGCGCCCTCAGCTTCGAGTCGATCTTCCCTGCCGCTGATGGGCTTGATGAGGCCAAGGCCTTGATCGGGCAATGCAAGTGCATTGTGGCCATGGATAACGGCGCTCGGCACATGGCCGCGGCCTTGGGTATCCCACAGGTCGTCGTTTATGGGCCAACGCACCCGGCCTGGAGTGCTCATTCGCTTGGGCTGACCACCATCCTGCGCCGCGATGAACTCGACTGCCTCAACTGCCATCACAAGACCTGCCCCAAGGACGACCACCCCTGCATGACTAGAATCGCGTCAACCGACCTCGTCGCGGCAGTTTCCGACGTGCTCGCCTAGGCTTACCACCCGAATTAGCACCCCAGCCCCAAGCCAGAAACCGTGCCGACCCCTTGCACAAGCGCCTGCTCGTAACCGAGTTGAGCTTTCCAGTTGGAGTTCAGGTACCAGTTGAGGCCAAGGCTGCCGTTGGTGAGTTCGCCGCCGGCAATCGAACCGCTGCTGAAGTCGAGTTGAGAAAAACGGGCAGCGATCTCCCAGGCGCCGGTTCCAGCTTCACCGAGCTGCACGTTGTCGGTCACCGCGGGCCAACCGAAATGACCGGAGGCAGGTCGGTAGCTGCGGGATTCGCCAGTGAGGAAGTAACTCAACTGCGCGTAGTAACCGGACAAGGTGGTTCGTGAGGCGCCATCCATTTCGATCGAGGTGGACAGCCACTCGGCTTGCACGGACCACTCATCGACGACGGCTGCGGCTTCGACGCCGACCATAGTCAGGCTATCTGTAACGATGGTTCCGGTGTCGATTAGTGCGCCAGCTGCGTGAAGTGGAAGTCCGTCAGAGAAATCGACGGCTCCTTCATGCGTTCCGCGTCTCGAGAAGCTGGCGCCAAGGTGCAGCAACCGTCGCCAGTTGTCCTCTTGCCATGGCGCATAGGTCAGGCGGCCGGTGAAATGAGTCGCGTCCTGCATGACACTGCCAGCACGGTTTGGCCTGACGTCGGACGCGCGGAAGATGCCAGCACTCAGGCGCAGGTCCTCGCTGCCTAGGCTATTGGACATGGCTACGCCGAAGTTGCGGTTGGGCGTAAGTGCAGCTGCAGGTGAACGTTCCAGGAAGGTCGCGCGTCGACTAGGTGTGTTTCGCTCAAGCCCGAATGGTTCGCGGAAATAGCCGATGCGCAGGCGGCCTAATGCGGGCAGCTCAGTGACCTGCAACCACAGGTTGTTCATCCATGCCTCGCTCTCTTCCGCATCAAGATCGACAGCTACGCGGAAATCCACCCGCTGCCACGGGTGACCCTCGACTATGAAGCGCGTGCGACGCAGTTCCGCGCCATGGACGTTGCCGTCAGCTCCCGGGACGTCATCGCCAGCGAATGAGTTCCAATCGAGATCCACCTGCCCGTGGAATTCCAACTCACCACCTTGCCCGACGAGCGGACCGGTGATTGCGAGGGCGAAAAGACAGGTTATTGAACAAAGGTGCACGGCGGGCGGTTATTGTAAAGTCGTCTGACTGAGCGTGAAGTCCGATGAGCAGGTCCTTGCGAGTACCGTTTCCGTTCGTGCCCTTGGGCTCGACCGAGTTGCATACTGAAGCATCTTCCACTTGGAAGCGGCTGCTCGATGATATTGCCGGAGCACGCAGCGAAGTCCTGTTCGAGAACTACATCCTCGTGGATGGAGAAGCGGCCGATGCCCTGATCGCGGCGTTCGAAGCGGCTGCCAAGAATGGCGCCAGCATAAAGGTCATCGCTGATGGTGCCGGCTCACACGCCATGACAGACGACTTGCGTGATCGCCTTTGTGAGGTCTCCGAGTTCAAGGTCTTCCATCCACTGCGCTGGACTGACCTGTTCCTTAACTTCCGCAAGCGCATCATGACCCGCACTCACCGGCGCATCATCTTGGTCGATGACAAGATTGCGTGGACGGGTGGGATGGCCGTCGCGGATTCATGGTGGACCAGCGCTGAGGCACCCTACCGCGAGACCATGGTGCGGCTCGAAGGACCTATCGTCGAACAGTTCCACACTGCTTTCATGAGCTTATGGAGGGATAAGCATGGGGCCCTGCCGCCAGCGCGTCCCCAGCGACCGGCGCGCAATGACGAGCAACGCTTACTGCCGCAGAAAGCCATCGCATTGAGCTGCTTCCGACGCACTTTGCGTTCTCGGATCGGTAAATCCAAGCATCGTGCCTGGATCGCTACTGCCTACTTCATCCCGCCCATGCGCTTGCGCCGGGCGTTGCGTTCGGCCGCCGAACGTGGTGTCGATGTACGTCTGTTGTTGCCGGGGCCGAAGCTCCATGATCATCCGGCGGTGCGATTGGCTTCTCGTCGTTATTACGCCAACCTGTTGAAGTCTGGCGTACGCTTGTTCGAATTCCAACCGTCGTTCCAGCATGCCAAGGCCGCCTTGTTCGATGATGATCGGACCTTGATCGGCACCCCCAACCTCGATCGGTGGTCCTACTTGTCGAACCACGAGGTCGCCGTCGAC
>CAZJGH010000088.1:3794-10557 GCA_964545405.1 uncultured Planctomycetales bacterium | reverse complement strand
GCCATCGGCGGTCTCAACTCAAGCGCCATCTACACCACCAGTCCCAAGCGCGTGAGGATGCGCAAGGAATACGCCGCTAAGCCAGCGAATGCCTATGGGGATACCGATTCGCTGACAGTACCTAATGGGCAGAAGGCTGGCACGGTCTCGGTGTACAAGCTGACTCCAGGTGATGGCGGTCGTCTCGAATCCAAGTTGTTCGGCCCTCCGAACCAAGTGATGCTCGAGCAGTTGCAGGGTGAACTCACCGCCTTGGAAGAAGCCGTGGCGAGCGCTACAACGAGTTGAACGCCCTGTTCAACAACAGTGGCCTCAAGTCGCTGAAGACTTGGGTGCCGTTGGCGGTCAACTGGAGCAAAGGTGCATCATCGGTGCAGCTCGAAGTCGCTGGTGTCAGCCAAGAGGTTGCGGTTGGCACATGGAGCGATTTCTATCGTGTCGAGTTCGTCTGGAACCCACGCCTGAGCACTTTCGCGATGGTGCGTTTCTGGGTCGAGGAGATCGATGGTGAGCTAGAGATGTTCTCCTCGCCACTACAGATCGACCCCGACCATCCGACTCCAGGTAGCCGCTTCTGCTGGCCGCCGACGTTCGCTTCCGAGATCGCTTCCCGCATGGGCCTGTTCGAGACCCTCGGTTGGGCTTGCCAGACTCACGCGGTCAAGGATGCTGAGTTGTCCGACGACGCGTTCCTCGCCGACATCGAATACACCCTGGATTGGCGCACCAACCTGTTGAAGGATGCGATCGCCGACGAGGACTGGAAGGTGCTGTTCCACTTCTTCGGTACTCCTGACCGCATCTGCCACATGCTGATGCGCCACATGGATTCGCGTCATCCGCAATACAAGGAAGAGCTGGCCAACCGTGAGGTCGAGTA
Source organism: uncultured Planctomycetales bacterium (assembly GCA_964545405.1). Lineage (GTDB taxonomy): Bacteria > Planctomycetota > UBA1135 > UBA1135 > UBA1135. The sequence continues at coordinate 9,677 of CAZJGH010000088.1, read as the reverse complement.
CTTCGGCCGCAAGTTCCAGCTCAAGGACAGCGGCTTGGTTATCTACCAAGAGATGGACGACCTGGTCGGCTATCTGCTCGATGAGGTCCTTGGCCCAGAAGATACCTTGATGATCGTGTCTGACCATGGATTCGATAGCTTCCGCCGTCAGATCGACCTGAATGCTTGGCTCGCACAAGAGGGCTTCTTGACCATCGCTAACCGCACCAGCATCCAGACTCCACGCACCGCAGCGAGCATGTCCAGTCGCCTGTTGCAGTACGTGAACTGGCGTGAGACCCAGGCATACTCGATGGCGATCGGCAAGATCTACCTCAATGTCAAGGGGCGGGAAGCCGTCGGCGCGATCAGCAAGGATGAGGTCGATGCCGTGCTGGCGCAGATCAGCGACCGTCTTTACGAGATGACCGATCCACTGACCGGCGAGAAGATCGTCAAGAAGGTGTATCTACGTGATGACCTGTACCACGGCCCTTACGTGCATCAGACCCAACTCAAGGATGAGAACGGCAAGGTCGTGCGCAATGGCACCCGTCCGGTGATCGAGCAGGAAGGCGCAGCTGAAATCACCATCGACTTCGTGAGTGGCTATCGCGCTGCTTGGAACGCGACTTCAGGTGGCATCACCTTGATCGACGGCGAAGATGAAAACGGTGATCCGATCGCGATGCCGGGCCCGTTCGTCTCGGATAACACCTATGCATGGTCAGGCGACCACTGCGGTGTCGACATCCACAACGTGCAGGGAATCTTCTTCAGTAACCGCCCGACCAGCCTGCCGGAAGGTTTCGACCACTACGATGTAGTGCACCTCGCACCAACCGTGTTGCAGTTGGCGAACGTGCCTATTCCAAGCGATTACGACAGCGGTCCACTGCTTGTGCAGTAGGACCTCATCCCGATCGCTACTGGTTTGCGCCGTCGTCCTCTGGGGCGGCGGCGCCTCCAATTGGGGCGTGCGCGCCATCCAATGGCACGTTGGCTGCGGCTGGGTTCTTCAACCTGAAGATCGCCGCATCAATGCCGCCGAACTTGCCGATCTCAGCTGGAAAAGTAGCTACCGCGTAATCGAGGATCGGTTGGGTAAGCTCGATGCTCTTGCCGACCTCAACGGCATAGGTAGCCATCGTGAGCAGGTTGTCAGACGTCAGGAGTTCAGCCTGGTTAGCCTTCAGCTCTTCGAAGATGGTCAGTGCATCCAATGGAGCTTCACCACTGGCTGTGGTTTTGAAGTCTTCGAGCCACGCGGTCTCGGACTGTTCGGTCTCGGTAGCAGCCGGCGTAGTTGTATCTGGGGCGGGTTCGTCACCACAACCACCAAGCAAGAGAGCGGCAGGGACCAATGACAAGGCGACCAAGGGGAATTTCATGGCGCAAATCATACCATCTTGTCTTGAAACCCCAGCCCCGCTAATCACTCAAATAGCCTTGCTTCAGCGCTTCGCGTTCTTCCTCGGTCAACTCCGTCATGGCTGAGCTATCTGCTGTTGACTCCGTTGTAGCGGTGACATTGGTCGGCTCCTCGGTCGCTGGGGGAGTGTCGCCATCTGAACACCCACCTAAGGTGCCGATAGCGAGGATGGTGGTAGTCGCCGTGAATAGCTTCATCTGCATTGGGTTCATATTAGCACCAATAAAAAACGACCGCCGCACCGAAGTGCAGCAGTCGCAGAAATGAAACGAACCGGCATCTGCCGGTAATGGGAGGCTCAATCGCCTGCGTAACCGACGCCGGAAAGGTCGGCTTCAGGACCCTGGGTCTTGATCAGCTCGACTGCAGCAGCAGCGTTAGCCAGCGAGGCCTTCATCTCAGGGAAGGTGCTGACTGCGTAACCAAGGATGACCTCGCCCAAATCAGGGAACTTGGCGAGGATGGCCATATCCACGAGACGCGACAGCTCATCTTGGGTCAATGCGCTGGCGAACTCGCTGGCTAGACGGTTGAAGCTGCTGGTGGCCGCAGCCTCATCCTGGTCGGCGATATCGACCTCGAACAGGCCAATCATTGCGTCGCCTTGCAGAGAACTATCGCCGTTGGCTAAAGCGTATTCGTAGCCAGCCTTTGCTCCAGTGCTGTCTCCAGCTGCCTTGGCGCTGTCTGCAGCATCCATTGCAGCGATTGGATCGCTAAAAGAGGTTGGGGAAGTATCACCCGAGCAGGCGCCGAGCGCGGCCACAAGGCCTAGAGAAAGCAGGAGAGTAGTACGCATTATGTGTGTAGCCCGTTCGCTGGACAGGCTCAGCTGTGAATAGTACGTCACAAAACGAATCCTGCAACGCGAAATCATTAATAAAGACCTAGGCGGAAATTACCGATAAGAGTGCCTGAGAGACGGCAATCGCACTCCAAATAGACACCTAGTCGCACTCCAATAGGAGTGCAAATAGAGTATACTGTGCGGCTACCGAACCTCATGGCCATGCAAAAAGAGAGCAAAGTTACCGTCAAGATCCCCCGTCCGCTGTATCGGCGAATCGGGCAGGTGATTGAGAATTCCGGCTTCTCGTCGGCCACCGATTTCATCGTTTTCGTGCTTCGCGACCTGGTTTCCGAAGTAGAGAACAAAGAGGAACGGGAATACACATCCGAGGAACTACAGGCGATACGCCAGAAATTGAAGAACCTCGGCTACCTGTAAACACAGCAAACAACCTTAACACCCAAACCAATCATGATCGCTCCGCACGGTGGAACCCTCATCAACCGCGTCGTCGAAGGTGACGAGCGCGACGCCCTCCTGGCCAAGGCTGCTGGCTTGCCAGTTGTCACCTTGAACTCGCGCGAAGCAAGCGATCTGGAAATGATTGCTGTTGGCGCAATGAGCCCTCTTGAGGGCTTCATGACCGAAGCCGACTACAACGGCGTCGTCGAGAACATGCACCTCGCTTCTGGTGCAGCTTGGCCACTCCCAGTGGTCCTTTCGCCAAAGGCTGGCGAAACTGCTGAAGCCGGCTCCGAAGTCGCCCTGAAGGGTGAAGACGGCACCGTCTTTGGCATCATGGCAGTAGATTCGGTCTACCAGCCAGACAAGAAGAACGAGCTCGAGAAGTGCTACAAGGGCGACGAAGAGCACCCAGCATGGGGCTACTTGGCAAGCATCGGCGACACCTACGTCGGTGGCGTCATCACTGTCGCCAACGTTCCTTCCTACGAGAAGCACAACGACTACCGCTTCACCCCAGCGCAGACCCGCGCTGCTTTCGCTGAGAAGGGTTGGAACACTGTCGTAGCTTTCCAGACTCGTAACCCGATCCACCGCGCTCACGAGTACCTGACCAAGGTCGCTCTCGAGCAGACCGATGGCCTGCTGGTTCACCCACTGGTCGGTGACACCAAGTCTGACGACATCCCTTCGGATGTCCGCATGGAGTGCTACCACGCGCTTCTCAACAAGTACTACCCACTGGATCGCACCATGCTCGGCGTCTACCCACAGGCTATGCGCTACGGTGGTCCACGCGAGGCAATCCTGCACGCACTGTGCCGCCAGAACTACGGCTGCACCCACATCATCATTGGCCGCGACCACGCTGGCGTCGGGAGCTACTACGGCACCTTCGATGCTCAGCAGATCTTCGGTCAGTTCGAGGACGGCGAGATCCTGATCAACACCCTGTTGTTCGAGCACGCTTTCTACTGCAAGTTGACCGGCGGCATGGCTTCAACCAAGTCGAGCCCAGCTGGTAACGAGGACAAGATCTTCTTGTCCGGCACCAAGGTCCGCGAGATGCTGTCCAACGGTAAGCGCCCACCGGCCGAGTTCACTCGCCCGGAAGTCGCTGACATCCTGATCGCTTCCTACGCTCAACCAGCGCAGGCTTAACACCCAAATAGACTCAAAGAGGAAGGCATGTTCGGCATCTTCGGAAAGAAACGCGAGAACAACCACCTGTTCATCATCACGCTCGACTCATGCCGCTATGACTCATTCATGGCGGCTGAGCCGAATAACATCGCGGCGCTCTGCGGTGGTTTGCATAACGTAGAAGCTCGCTTCTCTTACGCAGGCTGGACCGCTCCGTCGCACTACAACCTTCTTACTGGCCTGGTCCCTCACAGTAGTCCTACTGAGGTATATGCCTCCGAGTACTACAAGGAAGACCTGTACAAGTTCAAGGATCGCTTGGGCGTGGAGGAAGCTGGCTTCGAGGCCATGATTCCACACCTATGGCTGCCGTCGTACATGAAGAAGAAGGGTTATGAGACTCATGCAATGGTCTCGTTGCCCGTTCTGAACCCTGCGACCGGCATCAACCGCGATTTCGACAGCTTCAAACTCATGCCCAAGCACAACGACATGCTGTTGATGCTTGATGAGATGGAAGACCATAAGAAGCGCGAGTCCAAGGGTCTGAAGGGCAACACCCCACAGTTCTACTTGATGAACGTCGGTGAAACCCACTACCCATACGGATTGCCTGATGAAGACAAGAACGACCTGCCACACATCTCGGGCGTAAACGGAATCTTCCGTAAGCTCGATAAGCAGGTGACCGATGAAGGAGTCTTGGTTTCGGATAACGAATCAGGTGACTTCATGGACATGGAGATGATCGAGAAGTGCCGTGAGCGCCAGATCAACACCGTGAAGTACCTGGATCAGGTCGTCTTCCCTCGTTTCTATGACATGCTGCCCAAGGACTCTTGGGTCATCGTCACCGCCGACCACGGCGAACTCTTCGGTGAAGGTGGCTACTTCGGCCACGGTCCCATCATGCACGAGAAGTGCTTTGAAGTCCCTTTCCTTGAAGGAAAGCTCAAGTAACCATCCCCACACACAAACAAGATTAGTCAAATGTCCGACCACAAAGGTTTTGTCCTCTGGTTCACCGGCCTCTCAGGCTCCGGTAAGTCCACCCTGTCCCGCATGATCGAAGGCGAGCTGCGCAAGCGCGGTTGCAAGATCGAGGTGCTCGATGGTGATGAAGTTCGCGAGAACCTCTCCAAAGGCCTCGGCTTCTCCAAGGAAGACCGTGACACCAACATCCGCCGTATCGGCTACGTCGCCAAGCTGCTGGCACGTAACGGAGCTATCGCCATCACTGCCGCTATCTCGCCATATGCTGAGGTGCGTAACCAGTGCCGTTCGATGAACCGCAACTTCGTCGAAGTCTATGCAGAGTGCTCGATTGAAGAGCTTACTCGCCGCGACGTGAAGGGCCTGTATGCGAAAGCGCTTTCCGGCGAGATCAAGAACTTCACTGGTATTTCCGACCCATACGAGGCTCCGGAAAACCCTGAGATCACGATCAACTCGGAGAATCAGTCTGAAGAGGAATCGCTCTTGGCAATCATGAGCTACCTCGAGGGCCAGGGATACGTCCCGGCCGTCGCCGCCAACGCCTAAGTTTGGCGCTTTAAAATTAGGGGGGAAGGGGCGTAAAATCCCCTTCCCCCTTTGTTGCCAAGGTCTCATAATTCCTCGCAACGTTCATGAAGCGGTTCCGCAGACTCCTCCTCCCTTTCGCCGTCGCCATAGCTTGGCTTAGTGCGCCTGACCCTGCCGCGGCCTATATCGGGCCGGGGGCAGGTTTCGCCTTCTTGTCAGGAGGTCTGGTGTTGGTCGGCTCGCTGTTCCTGGCCGTCGGCATCCTGATGATCTACCCGCTCAAGATGTTGCTGCGGTTGATCACTGGCTCAGGCAAGATCAAGGGAGATACCAAGCGATTGGTCATCATCGGCTTCGATGGCATGGACCCACGCTTGGCGCAGCGTTTCATGGATGAAGGCCGCATGCCCAACATGTCGGCGCTGGCTGCCGAGGGCAGCTTCGGGCCGCTACAGTCGTCCTACCCGTCGATGTCACCGGTCGCGTGGTCCTCGTTCTCGACAGGTGTCGATGCTTCGCGAGAATTTTATGGCATCCCAGCCCGACTCAAACA
>CAZJGH010000088.1:0-3784 GCA_964545405.1 uncultured Planctomycetales bacterium | reverse complement strand
CTTCGATTTCATCACCCGCGACCCATGTACCTACCTGCCTATCCTCTCAAGTACCGAGATCAACTCGGCTGAGAAGGCCTTGGTGAAGATCGGCAAGCTCGAGATGTTCAAGCGTCCGAGCTCAAGCATCCGCCTGTTGCGCAAAGGCACCCCGTGGTGGAAGACGTTGGGGGACAAGAAGATCTTCTCCAACATCATCCGGGTACCGATCACCTTCCCGCCGGAGGAATTCCACGGCGTGAACCTGAGCGGCATGTGCGTACCTGACCTCAAGGGAACTCAAGGTAGCTTCACTTTCTGGACCACCGACCAGTCTCTTGCCGGTCCTGAAGCTGGCGGCGACGTATTGCTGGTCGGCAAGTCCGGCAATGTGGTTCGCTGTCCGATCACAGGTCCTCCAGATCCGAGTCAGGCAACTGCGACTCCGATGCGCATCCCGATGAAGGTCGAGATGCTTGGCGAGAACGATCGCGTACGCCTTACCATCGGTGCGAAGGGCGAAGAGCAGGTCGTCGAAGTAGGGGTCAAGGACTACTCCGATTGGATCACCTTGGAGTTCAAGGCATCCAAAGGACGTGCCAAGGTCACTGGCATCGCGCGGTTCTACTGCATGGGCACCGACCCGGAGTTCGGTCTCTACATGACTCCGATCCAGATCGACCCGGCGAACCCGGCCATGCCGATCTCGCACCCGACGGTGTACTCCATCTACCTGGCCAAGAAACTTGGTCCATTCGCCACGCTCGGCTTGGCGGAAGACACTTGGGCACTGAATGAGCGGGTCATCGATGAGGAGGCGTTCTGGAAACAGGCGCTGAACATCTGGCAGGAACGACGCAAGCAGTTGTTCGATGCCCTCGCGCATACCCCGAAGGGATCGGTGGTCTGCGTCTTTGATGGCACCGACCGCGTCTCGCACATGTTCCATCGCTACCTTGATCCGGAACACCCAGCCAACGAAGGCAAGGACACCGAATGGGGCAAGGACAAGGTCGCTGAGATCTACGGCATTGCCGATGACCTGGTCGCGGAAGTGCGCAAGAAGTTGAATCCCAAGCGGGATCGCTTGATGATCATCTCCGACCACGGCTTCTGCCAATTCAAGCGTGGGGTGAACCTCAACGCTTGGCTGCGCGATCACGGCTACTTGGTCCTGAAGGAAGATGCGCCAGTCGATGAAGAGAGTGGCAAGAAGACCTCCAGGGATTGGTTGCAGGATGTCGATTGGTCGAAGACCAAGGCCTTCTCTCTTGGCCTGACCGGTATGTTCATCAACCGCACCGCACGTGAGCGTGACGGCATCGTCGCCGAAGGCGAAGAACTGCAGAACCTGAAGGCGGAAATCGTCGGCAAGTTGTCGCAGCTCGAAGACCCTAAGACCGGCGAGAAGATCTTCATCGAGGTCTTCGATGCCGAGCAGGTGTTCACCGGGCCATACGTGTTCCAGGCGCCTGACCTGTTCATGGGCTATAAGCGTGATTACCGCAACTCATGGGATTGCGCCACCGGTTCATGTCCGGTGGAGGTCTTCTCGGACAACACCAAGTCGTGGTCAGGCGATCACTGCATCGACCCACGTGAAGTGCCTGGCGTGATCTTCTCGGACACCCCAATCAACACCGACACCCCAGACCTCATGGACCTCGGTCCGACGGCGCTGAACATGTTCGGTGTGGATATCCCCAAGTACATGCAAGGCCAACCCTTGTTCGGGCCACGCGAAGAGGAGGCCAAATCATGAAGCTGTCGCTGAAACTAGTTAGCCTGGCGGCATTGGGCCTGCTGCTACCAGCATGTGGTGGTGGTGAGAGGCAAGCCGATACGCGCGTCGTGGTGTTCGGCGTCGACGGACTCGATCCGGAGATGCTGCAGGAGCGCATCGACCGCGGGATGATGCCCAACTTCAAGAAGTTGGTCGAAAGTGGCGCGAACTTCCGCCCACTGCAGACCTCGTGGCCACCCCAATCACCGGTAGCGTGGTCCAACTTCATCAGTGGTACCAACCCCGGTAAGCACGGCCTGTATGACTTCATCCATGTCGACCGTAACGCCCATAACAACTATGGTTTGGGTTCGTCGATGGTTGAAAGCGATCCGGTCGGAATGGACGTCACCCTGTTCGGTTACGATATCCCTCTCACTGGAGGCGACATCCGCAGCAGCCGTAAGGCGCCGGCCATCTGGGAATCGATGACTCAGCAAGGCGTCCCGGTGTATGTGCACCGCATGCCAGCAAGCTACCCACTGGTCGAGACAGAAGCCGTGGTGTTCCCTGACATGGGAACTCCTGACCTCATCGGTGCCGCATCAGGTGTTTCCTACCTGTGGACCGAAGACCCCGACAAGAGCTCGAAGACCACCGACTCCACTCGCATGGAGAAGGTCAAGCTCAATCGTCGCCGCGATTCGTTGTGGAAGCTGTCCACCAAGATGTACGGACCTGACGACACGGCGGTCAACGTCGATGACTTGAAGGCCGAACAGAAGGAAGCCGAGGAAGCCGGCAACAACACTCGCGCCAACCAGATCTCCGTCGAGATCAAGAAGGCGCAGGAAGTCACCACCCCAGTCACCTTCCTGATCGACCCGATCGGTACCGGTGAGCCCAATGGCAAGCCGCAGCTCGCCGTCGATATCGAAGGTGCCTATGCACTGGCTAACGAAGGTGAGTGGTCGAACTGGGTGAAGATAGAGTTCGGGATGTTGGGCGGCCTGGTGCCGGTTTCCGGCTACACCCGATTCCGCTTCATGTCCGCCGAGCCATTCGAGGTCTACGCGGTTCCTGTGCAGATCGATCCATTCGCACCTGCTTCACCGATCTCGATGCCAGAGGAGGCTTCGGCCGAACTCGCGGCCGCGATCGGTCCATACTTCGTGCAGGGATTCCCGGATGCCTACAAGTCCTACAAGAGTGAGATCCTCGACACCGCGGGTTTCGTGAACGAGTCCGACATGGTGATGGAAGAGCGCATCAAGATGATGCACTACGGACTCGACCAGATCGACGAGACCGGTGGCTTGCTGTTCCTCTACACCGGATCCCTCGACATGCGTTGCCACATGCTTTGGCACGCGGCTGATGAAGATCACCCGCACCAGGAAGAGGCGGGGGAGTACGACGGCATGAGCTTCGATCAACAGATCGACCGCGTCTATATGCAGGTCGATTCTATGCTGGGTGAGATGGTCGCGCGTATCGACGAGATGGAGGCCGAACATGGCTCCCCAATCGAGCTGATAATCATGTCAGACCACGGCTTCGCGCCGTTCTATCGCAAGATGCACGTCAACGACTGGTTGGTCAAGGAAGGCTATCTGGTGATGAAGGATGGCAAGACCAAGACCGGTACTCACGGTTTGGCTCTCGACTTGGATGAGGATGACCAGCCTATTCTCGGTACCGGCGATATAGATTGGTCGAAGTCCAAGGCGTATTGCATTGGCTTCAATGGCATCATCCTGAACCGTGTCGATCGCGAGCTCGAAGGCATCGTCACGCCAGGCGAGGCGGATGCCTTGCTCGCCGAGATAACCTCCAAGCTGGTCGCGCTGACCGATAACGGCCAGCCCGTGTTCACCAGCGTCGTCCGCGCTACCGACGTATTCCATGGTTCGGAAGTCGATAAGGCTCCTGACCTACAGCTCGGCTTCAACGTCGGCTTCGGTGCCTCCGATGAGTGCGCCCAAGGCGAGATCGTCGGCACCTGGGAACAAGGAGAGTTCATCGTGGATAATGATTCCAGGTGGTCTGGGTCTCACCTGATGGACCCCGAGCTAGTTCGGG
>CAZJGH010000087.1:0-10572 GCA_964545405.1 uncultured Planctomycetales bacterium | reverse complement strand
CTGCTGCACGGCGACGACGGCGTGGCCATCAAGGCCGCCGAGGTCGAGTGGCTGCGGGAACAGGAAACGCGCTCCGGTTTCGGCCGCGCCTTCGCCTTCCTGCGTAAGGGTGGTCCCGGATATCTGCAGAGTGCATTGACTCTTGGTGGCGGCACGGCAGCGACCATGTTGTTCGCCGGCGCAGCCTTCGGTTATGGCTTGTTGTGGGTGGCACCGGTATCGATGGTGCTCGGAGTGATAATGATGAGCGCGGTAGCGCACCAGACCTTGTCTACGGGTTTGCGGCCTTTCGAAGCCATGCGCCGCTACGCCGGACCGGTCTTCGCTTGGGGTTTCGCAGGTGGTGCGGTGATCTCCTCGATCATCTGGCATTTCGCCCAATACAGCCTCGGCGCGGCCGTCATTTCCGATATGGGCGAAGCCGCTGGCGTTGAGATTTCGCGGGGCTTGGGCGGTGCCATGGTCCTGGCGATCGCCATCGCGTGGGCATTCGCCTACGGCAAATCATCCACGGCCCTGCGCTACTTCGAGACCTCGTTGAAGGTCTTGGTGTGGGGCATCGTGGCGTGTTTCGGCCTGGTGGTGTTGAAGACCGGCATCAAGGACCCTGCCGCACTGCTCAAGGGCTACATTCCATTCCAGTTCCCGGAAAGCGATAGCGGCGTACAAGCATCTACGGTGGTCGTCGGAGGTTTGGCGGCGGCGGTTGGGGCAAACATGTTGTTCCTCTATCCTTACTCCTTGCTCGCCCGCGGGTGGGGTCGAGCCCACCGACGCCTGGCGCATTTCGATCTGCTCGCCGGCATGTTCTTGCCGTATATGTTGGCGACTTCGTTGATGGTGATAGCCACTGCAAACGCCTTCCATTACGGCGACTTGGATTTCAGTGGCACACGCTTGAGCCCGGTCGAAGCGGCTCAAGCCTTGGCATCGGTCGTCGGTGAAGGTCTCGGTCGATGGATCTTCAACCTGGGTATCCTGGGCATGGCGGTCTCATCGATCATCCTGCAGATGGTCTGCTGTGGATTCGTCGCCACGGAAGTGTTGGGCTGGAAGTTCGGTTCTCCGAAGTACCGCCTTGCTTGCCTGCTGCCGGCACCAGGTGTGCTCGGTGCCGTGTTGTGGACCGACGTCGCCCTATGGGTTGCCGTTCCCACCACCCTGCTGTGTGGCTTCATGCTGCCGCTGGCCTACATCGGCTTCATTAAGCTGCAGCGCAATCGTGATTACCTTGGTGATGATGTGCCGCAAGGCGGTAAGGGTGCTGCTTGGTTAGGGGGCATGGTGCTCGCCACGCTCACCCTGACGGTCTTCCTTATCTGGTACGCCGTGACCAAAGGCCCGGATTTCATCAGCCGCCTGTTCTCATGAACCTCGACCACTTCGAAGGCAAGTTAGCGCAACTCGACGCCGCCGCGAATGTCTCCAGTGTGCGGATCGCCTACGCCGCTGCACATGTCGTGGTCCACGATGAGGCTGGAACCGAGCTAGACCTGGAAGCCACCGACCAACAGCGAGTCTTCCTCGATCAGCATGGTTTCGGGATTGCCGAGGCCATGGACACTGCCCAGCGTTTCGAGCTTGGTTGGGATGTGGCGCGTACCTTGATCGAGGGTACCGCGAGATTGGGGCTTTCCCATGGCTTTGCAGCTGGCGTTTCCGCTGATCATGTACCGACAGTGGAAAGCCTCAGCGAACTAGCAACCGCCGTCGCTTGGCAAGTAGGTTTCGTACGTGAATGTGGTGGCCTCCCGGTCATTCTTCCCATGCCGCAACTAGCTCATGTCGGTGCCAGTGCCGATGAATACGTTGCCGTCTACCGCGACATCCTCGATCAAAGCCCTGGCCAAGTGTTGCTGCATTGGCTTGGCCCGATGTTCCTGCCCGGCTTGGACGCATACTTTCCTGGTGACAGTTTCGAGCGCATCATGGACCTGGATTATGAGCGGATCCTCGGCATCAAACTCTCCCTGCTCGACGCCGACCGCGAGAAGTCCATCCGCGCTGCCATCTTCAAGCATGGTCAACATGTCTACACCGGCGACGACTTCAACTTCGCCGCCCTGATCGCCGGCGATGGAGAGGCTCCGGGCGTGAACGAACAGCGCGGTGAGTTCAGCCATGCATTGCTTGGCATCTTCGATGCCATTGCACGACCTGCTGGCGTCGCCCTGCGCTTGCTAGCCCATGGGGAGCTCGACGACTACATGGAGTTGATGACGCCATGCGAGGAGCTGTCTCGCGTGATATTCGAGGACCCGACTCGTCACTACAAGGCCGGATTGGCTTACCTGTCCTGGTTGGATGGGCGTCAGCAAAACCCATGGTTGCCGCAACAAGCGCATCTCCAACGCGATGCTAAGCACTTCACCAAGGTCCAAGACCTTGCCTTCAAGGCGCGTGTCTTCGGCGACCCGGTCGTTGCTAGGGCGCGGATTGAGGCAGGGCCTCCAAGCTGCTGATCCAGCCCATCGGTTTGATGGTGGGGGCGTTCCAGTCTCCCCAACTCAAGCCGCGCGCCACCGAGAAATCCTGCAACGGACCTTCGACGCCGCCGCGCGTCTCGCGCACTCCATGGGGAGCCCAGTTCTTCAGTAGCCGCAGGAAGCTCTTCTCGAAATCCTCAGGGCCCGCAAGCAAGTAACGCCGCAGGCCATGTTCCAGGTTCCATAACCAAGAGCTGAGGAAATCGGTGCCGTTCAATGAGACTTCGGCACTGCCGCCACCACCTGCAGCCGCAGCCAAGGAAGTCATGGGGTAATCCGCCAGGTTGGCGGGCGGGGCGATGTGGAAGTTCACGCCCAAGCCAAGCAACATGGTGCCCTCGCCGTCGGCAGGCAGTTCGCATAAGAAACCGCTGACCTTGGAACCATCGATCAGCAGGTCGTTGGGCCATTTCAAGGCCACGCGTGAAGAGGAATCCCTGCCGGCGACGCAAAGCTCCAGCACATGCTCGCAACTGTCGGCAAGCGCAACCGCGCCTAACAGACCGAAAACTTCAGGCGGCAGATCCGGCTCGCGTAATCCCAAAGTGAAGGCGAAATTCGAACCCGCAGGGCCGGACCACCAATCGCGCGCTGAACGTCCGCGGCCGCCACTCTGTTCATGCGCCAGCAATAACACACCATCCATCGAGGCACCATCGCTCAAGCGCTGGCGAGCGAGATCATTACTGCTCGTGCACGAATCCAAGCATTCCACATCCAAGGCCAGACGTCGCGAGGCCGGTAGGCGGCGCAGTAGACGTTGGCGGTCGATGATGGCCAAGGTTAGATGTTGAACTGGTCGGAATCCTTGTCCAACTTCTGGCGTAAGCGCTTGATTACGTTGGAATGGATCTGGCAGACACGGGATTCAGTGATCGAAAGTACCGAGCCGATCTCACGAAGGGTGAGGCCTTCCAGGTAGTACATCTGCAGGATGTGCCTTTCCTTGTCGCTCAACGAAGCGGTGAGGACCTCGATCAAGTCCGTGCGATGGGTGAAATCGAGAGGGTCTTCCTCATCCGATTCACCGAGGGTGTCGATCTGGTTGTCGACATCGATGTTCGGCGACACGCGGCGATCGCTGAGGTTGTGCATCGCGTGAGGGCGCGCCTTGGACAAGTCCTTCTCGGGGATGCCGAGGTGGTCGGCGATCTCCTTGTCGGTAGGTTCGCGGTTGTACTTGTATTGCCACTCCTCACGCAACTTGGCTTCCTTGTTGGCGCGCGCGCGAGTGAGGCGTGGGACCCAATCCTGATGGCGCAAGGAATCAAGCATGGCACCGCGGACGCGCGTGCTGCAGTAGGTCTTGAACTTGATGCCGCGGTCAGGATCGAACTTCTTGATGGCATCCATCAAGCCGATATTGCCTTCCGCCTTGAGGTCCTCGACATCTACCGAACGTGGCACCTTCTGGGCTTGGCTTTCGGCCAAGAAACGCACCAATGGTTGGTGACGACGCACCAGCTCATCATGGATCTCGTCATCACCGCTCTTCTTGTAGAGGCGCCACAACTCCGCGGTCGAAATGCGCTCGTCTTCTTCAGAGTTCTCGGCGGCGGGCGGGGATGGTTGAGTTGCCATCCCCGGATTCTAGTAGCACCTTGCGCAGCTTTCAGCCCGTGATCGACACCAGACTGGCAATCGACAAGCCGTGGAGTTTCTCGCGGCCGCTGAGGAAGGCCAGTTCCACGGCAAAGGCGCATCCGACCACCTCGGCGCCAGTACGGCGCAGGAGCTTGACCGAGGCAGCGGCGGTGCCACCGGTGGCGAGGAGGTCATCCACCAGCAGGACCCGCTCTCCAGCACTGGAGGCATCGGTATGGATCTCGAGGGTGTCTTGGCCGTACTCGAGGTCGTAGGATTCAGCGAAGGTCTGCCATGGCAGTTTGCCCGGCTTGCGGATGGTCAGGAAGCCAAGCTCCATCTGGGCAGCCATAGCGGCACCGAACAGGAAGCCGCGTGACTCGATGCCGGCGATCTGGGTAGCGCCGACCTGAGCGGCCATGTCACACAGGTCCTCGATGCAGGCGCTGAAGGCCTGGGCATCCTGAAGCAGGGGAGTGATGTCCTTGTAGAGGATGCCGGGCTTCGGGAAATCGGGGACGTCACGCAAGTAGGTGACGTAATCGAGACGAGGTTCGCAGGGAGTGTTCACATTTGCTCCGGGACAGGTACGCCAAGGAGATCAAGGCCAAGCGCGAGGGTTGTGCGCAGCGCATCGATGACGGCGAGGCGTGCATCTTCGAGCGCCTGATCACCGGTGCCGAGCACGCGATTCTCGCGATAATAGACATTACCAGCTGAAGCGATTTTCAGCAGGGCATGGGCGAGAAGCATCGGCTCGCGCTTCTGAGCGGCCTCGCGCAAGGATTGAGGCAAGCGGCCAATTGCGACGAACAGTTCGTGGCCACCCTCAAGCAGGGCTGGATCGATGCTCTCGAACGGTGGTACTGGGCGCTCGGCCTTGCGCAGGATCGAGCAGCAACGGGCATGGGTGTACTGCAGATAAGGGCCGGTATCTCCCTCGAAAGACAGCACCTCCTTCCAATCGAACACCACATCCTTTTGCCGCTGGTGCTTCAGGTCGTGGAAGACCACCGCGCCGACGCCGACCATCTCAGCGACCTCCTCCTTGCCTTCAAGCGCAGGGTTCTTCTCATTGACTGCAGCCATCGCCAGTTCAACTGCACGGTCGAGTACTTCGCCGAGCGCGATCACACGACCAGCGCGGGTGGAAAGCTTGCCTTCAGCCAGTCGAATCAGGCCGAACGGTACGTGTTCCATGCGCTGTTGCCACTCCGCACCACACAACTTCAACACCGCCTTGAACTGTTGGAAGTGCAAGGTCTGTTCTGCCCCGACGACATACAGGAGTTGGTCGAAGCTGAATTCTTCCCAACGCGACTTGGCTGCGGCGAGATCTCGTGTGGCATACAAGGTGGTGCCATGGGCAGTCTTCACCAAGCATGGGGTCTTGATTCCTTCACTGGTGAGGTCGACGATGGTCGCGCCATCCGACAGCTCGGTGACTCCACATTCATCCAGCCAATCACTGAGCGGCTCGAGCTTATCCTCGTACCAGGACTCGCCGCGTACGAAATCGAACTCGATACCGAAACGCTCGTAGACACGATTGAACTCGCGCATCGACAGCTCGGTGAAGTGCTTCCAGGTCTGGCGAGTCTGGTTGTCCGCTCCTGATTCCAGATCCTGGAACGCAGCCTTGGCTTCCGCAGGTAGGCTCTCGTCGGTCTTTTCCTCCTCGTGGTAACGAACGTACAGCTGCAACAACTCCGCGATCGGATCCGCCTGGAGCTTATCTTCCGAGCCCCAGCGTTGCCAAGCGGAGACCAGCTTGCCGAACTGCGAACCCCAATCACCGATGTGATTGATGCGCACTACCTGGTGCCCGAGATGAGAGTAGATCCTCGCCAACGCCGCACCGATCACGGTGGTACGCATGTGGCCGACATGCATCGGCTTGGCGATGTTAGGTGATGAGAACTCGACCAGAGTGGTGAGCCCCTCCGCGCCACCGGCGAAGTTCTCGCACAAGGCTGATGCCATCACCACCGATGCAAGGCGAGTCGGCTCGACCTTGAAGTTGAGGAATGGCCCGACCGAAGTGGCGCTTACATCCTGGATATTCAGCTCAGCGGCAAGCTTGGCAGCGAGCTCGGGAGGACTGCACCCAGCGGACTTGGCGAAACGGAAACATGGGAATGCGAACTCGCCATGCTCTTCGTTGCGCGGCCGCTCCAAGACCAGACCTTCCTGGTCGAGGTCCAAGGCGGCAGCAAGTGCCGCGCGAATATCGGCGGCGAAGAAATCGAGCCCATTGGGCTGCGTGGGTGCGGGGTTATTGGCCATCAGCGGAATCCCCGAACAAGGGGGACAGCAGTTCTTCGACAGGGAATCCTAATGCAGCGGCGATTTCCTCGCCGTGCTGTTCGCCAAGCTCAGCAGCACGCCGCAACCAGGTGGAATCCCCATAGCGGTCGAGCAGGTCCTGGTGGCGTTGTTGGATAGGCACGATGGTGGTGTGTTGCACGCTCGAATCAGCGAAGCTCAAGATGCTGTCGAGAAGTTGCCATGGTGCAGACCCCAAGGCCTCGAAGGCCGAGTCAGTGATCTTCGGTTGCCAGCGGGTCGCGGAATCCACTTCTTGACGGCTGCGCCCCTTCAACCAGTGGGTCAAGCAGCCACGACCTTCAGCCTCGAAGCCACGTGCGCGCATCATCACGAATCCTGTCCAACCGTGCAGCGGGCCGTGGGTCTTGGCGCGGCCGATGTCATGGACCAGCGCCTGCGTCACCAGCATCTCGAGATCGAGATCATGCCCAGCGGCGATCGCGGCTTCTCCGACGACAGCGGCGACCTTGGCGACCTGACGGCAATGCTGCGGCCACTCTTCACCAGGTCGGGAATGTTCGATGAGCAGGAGCTCAGCTTCGGCAGGAGGAAGCATCATCGACTAATCGTCGCCTAGTGTTTCGGCCGGAGCGTCACTGGCCAAACGAGCAAGGCGCAAAGCCGCGCGGGCGATAGTGCGCTTCAGGTCTTGATGTTCGAGTAACTGGCTGGCAGCTTGTTCATCCAACCAACGGCATTCAGCATGCTCGTCGGAAAGCTGCATGGAGCCAGCATCGATCGGTGTCGCGGCGAGGAAATAAACGACCCGCTTGAAGCGCTGATCACCTGGCGGTCGGTAGATCGATGTGTCGGCGAAGTCAGCCACGAGCTCGGGAGCGGCCAGTTCCACACCGGTCTCCTCGGCGACCTCGCGCTGTGCACCATCAAGGACGGTCTCGCCGGCTTCCAAGTGTCCTTTGGCGAATCCCCAAGTGCCGTGGCGACTGTTCTTGAGGAGCAGGAATTCGGGGCCGTCGGCGCTTGCACGCCATAGCACCACTCCAGCAGCAAGGATGGGGTTGGCGGCACTGCCGAGATCAGCAGAAGGGGCGGGGGAGGACGACTCCACGTGATGATTCTAACTTGGCGGGCAGAGTTACAATCCTGCCATGCAGGTCGCGGAAACCGCAGCTTCAAGCCTTCGGGCTACCCTCACCGAGCGCCATAGCGTCGGCCCAGACGCCAGCGTCGTGGAGCTCAAGGTTCCTGGCATTCCCAAAGGCTTGGCGCCGGGCAAATTCGCGATGCTGTCGCCAGCCAGCGGCGGAAGCCAGCAGATCGCGCGGCCATTCAGTATCTACGATCGCCCGGCAGAGGATCGCTTCACCTTCCTGATTCAGCAACTGGGAGCTGGAACCAAGGAGCTGCTGGACCTCGCAGTCGGTGCCGAAGTCATCTGCACGATGCCGCTCGGTAATGGTTTCGACGTGGCTCCGGCCGATGAAGATGTGGTGATAGTCGCTGGTGGTGTGGGTAGTGCACCGTTTTTGCTGTACGTTCGCGAGCGCATCGTTTCCGGTGCTGGAACCAACACGCACATGATCCTCGGTGCCCGTACCAGCGATCGCCTCTACGATCGTGAAGCCTTCGAGTGCCAGGATTTCGACCTGCGACTTGCCACCGATGATGGCAGCCAAGGCTTCCACGGCAACGTCGTGGCCGCGTTGGCAGCAGCGCTAGATGAAGGCTCCCTCAATCCGGCAGCCAACTTCCTCGCCTGTGGTCCAGCGGGGTTATTACATGGCTTCTCTGCCTTCGCACGCGAGCGACAACTCCGTGCTTGGCTCAGTCTGGAAACCTACATGGGCTGCGGTTTCGGTGTGTGTAACGGCTGCCCAGTACCGACCCGACCCGACGGTCCTCTTGGTGCGTGGCCCTATGCGCGCACCTGCAAGGACGGCCCGGTCTTCTCCCTCGACGCGATCGACTTCTAGGCATGGAACGCTGGGCAATCCAAATCGATAAGGAGTACCTCAAGTACTCAGCTGCGCATTTCCTGATCTTCCCCGACGGCAGCGCCGAGCGTCTGCACGGGCATAACTATCGGGTCTACTGCGAAGTCGGCGGTCCGCTTTCAGAGTTCGGCTTGGTGTTGGATTTCCAGAAGACCAAACCACTGATTCGCGAACTGGTCGACCAACTCGATGAGCGTTGGCTGATACCAGGTGAACATCGCGAACTGACCTGGAACGAGCGCGAAGATGGTGTCGTGGAAGTTCGTTACCGCGAGCGCTACTACGCCGCGCCGAAGGAGGATATACGCATCCTGCCGATCAACAATACCTCGGTCGAGAATATGGCGGCTTGGTTAGGTAGGCAGCTGAAGGCCAGTATCGAACGCAACTTCCCTGAGGTCACGATCGATCAGATCATGTTCGCGGTAGAAGAGAACCCCGGCCAACGGGGTGTCTGGCGCTTCGAATCGGAATGATAAAAACCGGCGACTGTCTCCAGTCGCCGGCACCCATCATGGCAGTTAAGCAATCCTTTAGTTGAACGCCGCCTACAGGCCAATGACGGCTGGAGAGTGGGGTACCTAAAGGGCAAATGTGGAAAAAAAGCTGAGTGGGCAGGGGAGGGCGTTAGAATCTGCCTCCCACTTCCACGTCAGCCCCACGCTGGCAGGGAAAACGGATTAGGTCGGGGCGTAGCGCAGCCTGGTTAGCGCGTTGCACTGGGGGTGCAGAGGTCGGAAGTTCAAATCTTCTCGCCCCGACCATTTTCAACTCAGTCGGATTCAGTCCCGTTCGCCGAGCCTTCGGCCACTATCTGATAGAGGGAGCCATTCATGGTGAGGATGTACATCTCGCCATCGGCATCGACCGCGAAGCTGACCAAGGTCGCCAGCCTGCGGCCCTTATTGAATACCTCGCTGTGGTTCACGCGACCGACCATCGCGCCATCTACCACCCGGAAACTGCCGACCCCGCCGCTGCAGTAATCACCGTAGAAGTAGATCCCATCAAGTTCAGGGATCGAGCCACCACGGTACACATAGCCGCCGGTGACTGAGCAATGTCCTGCCTCGCCGCCTTGGCTGTATTCATGCATCGGGGCGACCATCTCTGGCAACTCCTCAGGTGGCTTCTGGTCGAACTTGTGATTGCCCTCAAGGATTCTCCAGCCATAGTTCTCGCCACCTTTCGAAGACCCTGGTTGCCAGGAGATCTCCTCCCAAGCGTTCTGGCCGACGTCGCCGAAGTACATATCACCGTTCATCGGGTCGAAGCAGAATCGCCACGGATTGCGTACGCCATATGCCCAGATCTCATCGCGGAAATCATCGTTGCCGACGAATGGATTACTCGCAGGGATGGCATATGGATCGCCCTTGTCGACGTCGATGCGGAGGATCTTGCCGAGCAGGCTCGAGCCATCTTGTCCGGCGTTGTTGGGGTCTCCGCCAGCGCCGCCATCACCCATGCCTACATACAGGAAGCCATCGAGTGGACCGAAGGCGATCATGCCGCCGTTATGGTTGGCCCAAGGCTGTTCGATGGTCAGCAGGTTCTTCTCACTGGCGGGATTGGCGATCCACTTCTCGGCATCGACCTTGAAGCGCGATACTCGAGTCGAGCCATCCTTGTCGGTGTAGTTGAGGAAGACCCAGGGCTGCTTCGGGAACTTCGGGTGGAATGCCATTCCCAACAGGCCGCGTTCGGACTCGATACTCACTTGGGAAGTCAGGTCGATGAAGTCGATGTTGCGGGTGACGCCGTCTTCGACCACGCGTAGCCGCCCGTTCTTCTCGAGTATGAACCAACGGCCTGCATCCTGAGGATCGCACAGCATGAAGGTCGGGTTCGAGAACCCACCAGCGACCTTTTCGAGTCGTAGGGTAGGCAAGTCGGAGATGGCCTCACTTGATGCTCCCGACTCAGGAGCCGGTTCTTGCCAAGTATCGGTTGATGGCGAACAGGACAGCAGCAGGGCGGCCTGCAGGACAAGGGGGGGAGCCAACAGAAGCATGGCCTAAGCCTACTTCTTCGGGTAGTGCTTCAACGCCCAGGCTGCCCAGGCTTCATCGAATTTCTCTGGAGTGAAGTCCCATGCCTGTTGCAGCGCATCGATCTGCCTCTCCATCATCATCTCGTCGGTGATGACTACACCATCCTTGAATGGCTCCTTCATGATGTCGATCCAGGTCTTGAACCCTTCAGGGTTGGTGTACATC
>CAZJGH010000086.1:0-10580 GCA_964545405.1 uncultured Planctomycetales bacterium | reverse complement strand
CATTGCTCCCTGAGCCGGTCGACACCTTGCATGCCACCGAAGTGTTGGTCAAGGAAGGCTTCACCGTTTTGGTATATACCTCAGACGACGTCATGCAAGCGAAGCGACTGCAGGAAGCTGGCGCGACCGCGGTCATGCCTGCAGGTTCACCGATCGGTAGTGGTCAAGGGATCTTGAATCCGCTTAACTTGCGCTTGATCATCGAACAGGCCACCGTGCCGATCATAGTCGACGCCGGAGTCGGACAAGCCAGTGACGTCGCCATCGCGATGGAGCTTGGTGCAGAAGGCGTGTTGATGAATACAGCTGTCGCCGCGGCCAAGGATCCGTTAAGGATGGCGCGGGCAGTGAAGGATGCATGTAACGCCGGCCGCGACAGTTTCTTGGCTGGGCGAATGGATAAGCGGATGTGTGCGATGCCTTCTTCGCCAGAGAAAGGGGTGATTGGGGCAGGGGCCTAGGTCTTCGTCTTGATTGGATTAAGCCTCGAGCTCGCTTGGCTGCTGATTTCATGTGGCCTCCTGCTCCTCGTGACTGGGGTGGCCTTCTCGAGTCTTGGCCAGCTGGGGCGTGAACGAGCCTTGGACTGCAACATCGGAGTGGTGCATTTCCTTGGTGCAGCTCTCAGCTATGGCGTCGTCGGGTTGGCGGTGGACGGTCGCTTCGGATGGCAGATGCAAATGGTCCTGCAGGCGCTTGCGGCAGTCGGATACCTGCGCCTTGTCGGTGGCCGCATCGGCTGGTTCGAACCGGGAGTCTTCAAGCAACGTTGGCAATGGGCGCTGAAGGTATGGTTCGCAGCCATACCTGGGCTATTCGGCGTGCTACGCATCAACGATTTCCTGTTCGACCACGTGTTCGAGGGGGAGCCGGGTAATAGTCTGGTCGGCGATCTTTGGGACATGCCAATCCAGGAACTCCTGTGGAGCCTTCCTATTGTCCTGCTCCTGATGCCGGCACTTGAGGAGATGCTGTTCCGTGGCTACTTGTTCCGCATGTTGGTCGCAGCACCGTCGTCCTCGGCAACCCGTCGACGGTTCTCCCTGTTGGGAGCACTGTTCGGATCGTCGCTGGTGTTCGCCTTGGCTCATGGGCCAGGAATGTGGCTACCGGCCTTCTACCTCGGCCTAGTGCTGGCTTGGATCGATTGGCGCGGTGGCGACCTGCGCCTGTGCTTCCTGGTCCATAGCTTTCACAATACGGTCTTCCTGGCGGTGGCATAATCATCTTATGAGCGACTCCGACCCGACCTTCCCTACCCCTCGCCGTGGCCTGATGAGGCGTGTTCCAGGCGGCGCGATGGTAGCTGAAGGCTCTGTCGTGACAGGTGATGTCGAGCTTGGCGAAGACGTCACTGTGTGGTTCGGTTCGATCATCCGTGGTGATGACGCACCGATCAAGATCGGCCCACGAACCAACGTCCAGGATGGATGCATCATCCATTGCGACCATGGTGTACCACAGGGCATCGGCAGCGACTGCACCATCGGCCATGGCGCGATCCTGCATTGCGCCAAGGTCGGTGACGGCGTCTTGATCGGCATGGGAGCCACCGTGCTTGGTGGCGCCGTAATCGGCGATTGCGCGGTCGTGGCAGCCGGTTCCTTGGTGAAGGAGAACTTCGAAGTTCCACCACGCACATTAGTCGCAGGCGTGCCTGCCAGGATCGTGCGCGAGATCACCGACAAGGAAGTCGCCTTCATGGCTCATTCGGTTCCGCACTACAACGAGACTGCCTTGACCTACTTGCCTTGAGCGACCCATACGACATCGATGAATTGCGCCTGCAGTTGCGGCGCTACCCGGGCCTTGTCGTCGCGATTTCAGGCGGGGTCGATTCAGCTGTGTTGTTGGCCGCTGCCGCCGAAACACTTGGCGAATCAAATGTCGTGGCTGTCGTGGCTGACAGTGCATCATTGGCACGGGCCGAGTTGGCTGATGCTCGTCAGGTGGCAGCATCTCTTGGCGTTGAGATGGTCGAGTTACAGACCAGTGAGATAAGCGATTCCCGCTACGTGGCTAATAGTGGCGACCGTTGCTACTGGTGCAAGGAACAACTGTTTCAGAATGCTGCGGTCATCGCTGAAGAGCGTGGTTGGCAACTGGCGTATGGCGAGAATGCCAGCGATAGCGTCGGTGACCGTCCGGGTGCCCTCAGTGCCGAGCAGCGCGGAGTGGTCGCACCCCTACGTGATGCCGGTTGGGTGAAGAGTGCCGTGCGGACCTATGCCCGGGATGTCGGCTTGAGTATCGCTGATAAACCTGCGGCACCCTGTCTAGCCTCGAGGGTGGCAGTCGGTGTGCCAGTCGCACTTTCTGACCTCGAAAGAATCGAAGCGCTCGAACTTAGCTTCAAACAGCGCGGCTACTCAATCGTGCGCGCACGTCATCTGGGTGCCGACAGCATGGTATTGGAGTTCGGCAGCGACGAGTTGCCTGTGGCCTTGGCCGAGAAGGACTTGTTGATAGGCATGGTGCGTGCAGCCGGATATTCGGAGTGCAGCCTGCGCGCTTATGTAAGCGGCAGCGTCGCTACTTCTCTGACTTGATTCCCTGGCGGTGATACTCGACAAGCCAACGTCGGTAGCGCAATGGCACTTCTTCCGCCGACGAGCTGTCGATGGTCTGCTGCAACCGTGGTGGCAACTTACCCCATGAATCGTCTCGTGGATCGCGCAAGAACTCACTGAGCGGCATGTCGCGCGGTGGAGTCTTCTGATTGCTATGTGAGTCGTCGGATGGCGGCGGCTTGTCAGGGGCCTGCTGATTACCTTGGCCTTCGCCTGAATCAGGCGGTGGCGGGGGAGGTTCAGGCAGGATCTCAAGAAGCTCTTCCATCTCGGCGACCAAGCGCGCGGTAGCGGCAGCCGCTTCGGCGAGTTTCTCCTGCGGAGTCTCCACCGACGAGGTCAGGCTGCGATCAGCCTCCACGAAAGTGGCAGTGACTTGCGCGACCTTCTCCTCGACCTCTTCCTGGGAGATCTTGCGCGGTTCCTGTTCGGATTGCGATGGTGGTTCAGGAGTCGGTGGCTCAGGCGCAGGTTCTTGGCACCAAGCCATGACGATCAGGGACAACATCAGCATTAGAGTTCCTCCACGTCGGCTTGCTGGTCGAGGCCGGAAAGGCGTGCGACCATCGATTCGAACTGAAGCTGAAGGTTCTTCTGTCGATCGAGCAGTTGTTCCAGGTCGGCAAGTTCCTCAGGGCCCATCTCTATTCCTGCGGCCGCATAGGTCTTCTGCAACTCGGTCATCAGGCCGAGCTGATCGGAGATGGAACTTTGCATGCGCTTGAGCAGTTGAAGTTCCAGGGCGAAATCCACCAACGGTGATTCCGGTTTCTCGCCTTCCTCCTGGCCGCCGCCGCCAGGCAGCTGGGTGCCATCCATCTGCAAGCGGATGCGTTCCCTTTCGATGCGAATCGCCTCGATGAGGGAGTCCCAACTGGTGATGAGGTCATTGCTGATGTGCAAGGAAGTGGCTTGGACGTGATAACGGGGTGGCCCGATGTCCTTGCTGAGGCGAATATGATCCTGTGCCAGCAGGTTAATGTAGAACGGGAAGCTGTCAGCGCCAGCGTCATCGATGGTGGTCATCATCTTGGTCGCAGCGGTAGCGAGCTCCAGTTCTTGGTTGGCAGCTTGGCGCAACTTGGCGCGTGCACTTCTGGGAACGACCTTGTCACCGACGGTGGCGGCAATGTCCTGCAGCTGTTCGTGTACTTCACGATGCAAGTCAAGGATGCGGGTCGCTTCCAGCTCGACATTGAGCAGCATCTCCTCGCGTTCAGCCTGCTTGGCCTGGTCCATCTGCTGCTCTGCATTGTCCTTGGCCTCCTCCAGGTTCTTCAGTGCTTCCTGTTGCTTTTTGATCGCTTCCTGCAGCTGTTCACTGGGTGATTTGGGCTGAGTCTCCGCAGATTGTTCGCGCAGTTCCTCAGCGGCGTCTTCGGCGGCATCTTGGGCCTTCTCGGATTCTTCCGAAGTTCTACCACTTTGGCGATTCTGCTCGCTGTTGAACTCCTCCATCTTTTCCGCGAGTTCATTCTGGAGTTCGGCCAACTCCTCGCGCAATTCCTGCAACTCTTCTTCAGTCGGGGAGTCCTCAGGCTTCTGTTCGCCGACCTCGCCTTCCTTGCCCTCCTCGCCTTCCTTGCCTTCCTGTTCGCCGTCTTGCTCGGACTCTCCGGATTCTTCAGAGTCGTTGGGCTTCGACGACGAATCACTCTCCCCGACCTTTGCCATCAACTGCTCGGTCTGAGACATCAATTCTTGTTGTTCCTTGATGAACTTGTCGAGTTCGGCGACACGCTCCTCAAGTTCCTTCATCTGCATCATCTTCTGCTCTCGACGTTCGTTGTCGATCAGGAAGTCCAACAACTCCTGCAGCACTTCGATGAGTTGCTGCTGACCTTCGAGGGCGTTGCCTGAATGCATGGCACCGATCTCACGTGCGAGGCCTTCAACTATGCCTGCCAAGTCACCACTGCCGTCCGAGGAGGC
This sequence comes from uncultured Planctomycetales bacterium, assembly GCA_964545405.1. Classification (GTDB taxonomy): domain Bacteria; phylum Planctomycetota; class UBA1135; order UBA1135; family UBA1135. The sequence goes on along the minus strand of CAZJGH010000086.1, from coordinate 6,078 downwards.
CAAGCGTTCAGCGGCAACGCGCAACATCTCAGCTCGATCGAGACGACCTTCTTCACGATCCTTCTTTTCCAGTACCGCGAGTAGATTCTCCAGTCGCCTCAACTGCTCCGCCACTTGGCGCTGTTCAGTAGCCAAGCGACCGAACTCGACCTCATCCTGGAAGGGCAGGTCGATTGCGCAAGAGGAGAAGGCGGTCAGAAAAAGGGCGCAGAACATCTATTTTGATTATCGTTCAGAAGCTTCTCGGGTTCGAAGATAAAGTCCGCGTTGACGCTCGAGAAGGCCGCGCAACAGGTTAATTGCACTGTTGTAGTCTTCCCAGGATAGCAATATCTCCAGAATCCCATCTATGTCATCGCGCAGATTCCCCGCGGCTATGGAATTTGGGCTGTCGTCATTGGCGCCAGCCAGCAAATCCGCTGCAGGTCCCTTGCGGGTCAGGTGCAGGGCGTAACACAAGTCGAGCAGCATGCCGGAGCGGTCGAGCGGTGCAGCGGCAGTCGAATTTAACATGGCCTCAGTGATATCACCTGGCTGTGGCATTCCACTGCGCAGTAGCTGTTCAACCACCGGTAGTTGCTGCTTGGTTTGGCGATCGAGGTTGGAGTACAGACGCTCAAGAAGATACGACTCGGCGTCAGCGAGGACACTGTCTAGTTCGCGCACCAAACGACGCACTTGCCGTGCGCTCGGATTGCTGTCGGCTTCCGAGTATGCGGCGGCGCGGTCGCGCAGGGATTCCAGGGTCTGGCGGAGTTCGATGATCCGCTCAGCCAATCGCTGCTCCTCGACTTCACGTGGAACCACTTCGATCCATGGTGACTTGACGACGGCATTATTGATCTCAGGTTGCGCGGCATCCGTGGCCGCGAACACGAAGCGGAACCTGTTGTCCTCGAAGGACTCGGCAGAGAACCTTTCCGGTGCAGGCACGCGCAAGAGCTGACGAAGCTCAGTGCGTCCAGCAGCTTCCTGAAGCGCGAGTGAAAGTGGTGGCTTGCCTTCCGTCTGCTGCTCCAAGGTTACTTCGGACAGGCCGAAATCATCCATGGCACCGAGTGCTACCGGGATGCTGCCACCGGGCACGGTCAGCCATCGTTCGGTCGGGAACAGGAATTCAAGTTCGGGGCTGCGGTCAGGGGTGGCGTTCCACTTCAGGATTCCAGCCTGGTCATTGCGGAAGCCATCGGTACCTGTGAGAGATAAACGCACATCACCGGAACCGACGACCGGGAAGTTGAACTCGAAGGTGTTGCCGTCGATAGTGGGCAATGTCGTGCGGGTGCCATCGAGGAAGACGGCCGCAACCGATTGGGTGAGACGGTCAGGCTGAAACTCGATCTTCACTTCGGTGCCGACCAGGACCCGCAGTTCGTGGAAGTTGCCCTGTTCACTCGGCAAGCCGGTGTAGGACGGAGGTACAGCAGTGACATTCCATGAAGCCAGTCCAGGGGCATCTCCAGCGCGCAAGTAGAGCCTTGGGTAGTCGTCGTTGTCGTCGCCACCACGGAAGGTCAGGGCGGCGTCTTCCAGCAGTGGAGGCAAACGCAGGACGAACTCGCCACCTCCGAGCGAGTGCATCTGCCTTGGCCGATTCCAGCCCAACACCGAGACATTGTCAGGGGTTTCGCCCTCGGCCCGAATACGCAAGGAGACCACCGAACCGCGCGCCACCGCAAGAGTGAACTCCTCGGGGCCATCGATATCGAACTCTGCAGCTTCGGAAATGCCCTCGATGTATGCAGGCATCAGGACCAGGGTGGTCTTGGATGGCCATGCGATGCTGTTGCCGGAAAGGCGTTGCATGAAGATGGCCGCTTCATCAGGGAAGGCCCATACCCCAAGCAGGATGGCTGCAGTGGCTGCAGTGCCAGTCAGCAAGCTACGTCGGGAGCGACCAGTCGGAACCACTTGGCGAGCATCTAGCTGTGGGCACAGGTCGACCGCTTGGGCGGTAACCGCATCGACCATCTCCTGCGAAGCGTCGTGCTCGCGCTCGGACAGTTCGACGGCGGTCGCGAGACGGTCACCCAGCTCGGCGTGCCTAGACTCCCAGATCGCCGCCAGGTCGCGGCGTGGTGGGCGAGTGCGTAACGGTGCCAGCAGGTCACGATTGGAGCGCACCAGCAGGACTGCGATGGCGAGGCCCAACAATACGAAGCGCACCACCACAGGTGGCTCGAGCAGCCTGTCCAAGGCATAAAGCCCGAGGACAAGGAATACCGCGTTGCGCATCAAGCGGCCGATGCCGAACCCAAACAGGACCACGAACAGACGACGCTCCAAGGAGCGCAGTGCGGTCTTGATCGCGTCGGGAAGGTGAGATTTACTCAACGTTGGAAGATGGGCAGGTATTCCTTGGGAATCTGCAGGATAAGGCAGGCAGTAGCAGTGCCGTAGTTGGTGCCAGGACCAGTGGTGTTGGGCCAGGAACCGTCGGCCTTCTGCATCAGCAGCAGCTCGCGCTGGACGACCTGCAGATAATCAGCATAAGACTTGCCGCCAGCGATATGGAAAGCCTGCACGGCGTAGTAGTGCCCGTAGTAGAAGTAGTAATGGCCGCCGACGCGGTTGCCGTAACGCTTGGTGAAGTTCTCAAGCCGATACTTCAATCGATCGAGGCCCTTCTCGATATCCGCATCAGCATAGACACCGGCGCCATGCAGGATAGTGATACCTGCGGCCGTAAGTGGGAAGCTGGCGCGCGATTGGAAATCCGGCTGATAGCGGAACTCACCAGCCTGCGCTTGACTCGAACGGCTCCAATTAGGGTCTTCGTCGCGCACGGCGCTCTTGCGCACGTATTCGACTGCATCATCGATAGTCGAAACCGGCACTTGGATGCCTATGTTGCGCGCCGCACGCAAGGCCAATACCTGACACGCGGCGACCGACATGTCAGCGTCAGCGACATGTGGTTGGTAACGCCAGCCACCTTGTTCGTTCTGGCTGGCCACGATCAGGTCAACGGCTTTCTGGAGCGCAGGGCGCAGGTCCTCGCGCTGACTCATGCCGTAGGCCTCTGCCAAGAACAGTGTGGCGAAGGCGTGAGAGTAGAGGCGAGTCTCGTTGCCGGTGATGTAGCCGTCGGTCTTGGCTTGCTTAAGGATGTACTCGATGGCGCTGTCGACGTTCTTGGCGTAGGGGCCACGGCCAGGCACATGACCACCGGCAAGGAATGCCATTCCGGCCAAGGCGGTGACGCCCACATGGCCGCTGTCCTTGTTCCAGACGCGATAGCCCTCCTCGAGCTTGTACCCGACATCGCCGGACCAAGAGCCATCAGGGCGTTGGGTTGAGGCCAGATACTGCAGGCCTTTTTCCGCTGCCTCGAAACCAGCCTCGGTGAGGGGCGTGATCTGAGTCGCAGCTTGTGACAGGAGTAGACAGGTGGCGATAATCATGGCTTTCCAAGAAGGCTAAGGAGATCTCCATTACGGAGCATCACCATATTGTCGAGCAGATAGATCTCATGGCCGTAGCGACTTCGAGAATTGCTCATGGTGACATGACGATCACGGATCTTGCCGTTGTCGTCGATCAGAATGGTGTGCAGGCGCGTTGACTGGCGTCGGTTATTGCTCTCCCGGAGCAAGACTGCCCAGCCGTTTCCGGCCCGCAATGGGGCGTCGAATGGGTCGCTCAAGTCAGCGTACATCAGGTTGTCTAGCTGCAGGGCCCACTTCTCTGACGCCGCTCCGAACTCAAGGCAATGCAATTCAACTCGGCCGCTCGCGTTCGGTTGAATCGAGATGAGTTCCTCGGCGTTGCTGTTGGTCTCGCTGCGGCTGCGCGAATCGAATCCCAAAAGCCGTACGTTGGCCAGCGCCATGGTACGGCTCCAAGGGCTCGAGTCGCCATCCTTGAGCCAATTCAGTGTCCACGGACTGATGGTGGACTGTAGGGTCCGGGCAGGACGGCTGCGCCAGCCGATTCCCTCGCGAGTCGGCATCACCTCGAACTCCAAGTTGTTGAGGGGGAGAGTGGTGACCGGCTTGCCAGGCTTGACGATCATTATCGCACCCTTGCCACGACTACGGTTATTGTTGCCGGCCCTGACGGTAGGAAGAGCGATGCCGTCGCCGAATGCGCGCGCCGAGAACATCTCCTCGAAGCTCGGTACGAACGGCAACTCGAACTCGACCACTTCAGCAGCGTGGTGCAGGTCGAGGCGCCGGACGACGCGGACCTTGTCTTGGAGCAGGAACAACCAGCGGTCGTTGGCGACCAAGGTGGAGTAGCGGTTGGCCGTGGCATTGAAGTCGTGGGAGATGACGGTGACTCCGGTCTCGAGGTCGATCATCTCCAGGCGCAACATCTGGTTAGTGCCGCGCAACAGGACCGCAGCGAGATTGCCGATTCGTTTAGGCGCGGTGGTGGTGTTGAAGTGCGAATACCCCAACTGTCGTTCGCTGCGTGTCCCATCCGGTTTGATGTGAATCCAACGGCCTTCATGTATCAAGGCCAAGCCGGTGGGGGTGGCATGGCAATACTCACGCAGTGACTTCAACTCATCGGTGCCGGGGAAGAACTTGAGGCTGGCCACCACTGACGCCCGATCCTGGCCGATGCTCAGGATATGACACAGGTTTCGTCCTCTCGCCTGCAGGAATGCGATGGCACGGCCATCCACTTCCATCATGTGAAGGACAGTTGAGCCTTCAAGCAGGACACTGTTCAACACTTCGAGCTGACGTGGAAGCTCAGGCAGGGATGTCTCCCTTGAGGTCTGCGCCACCAGCTCAGGCCATGGCCGATCTAGGTCGCCGAAGTTGTAGATCCAATGCAGTAGCTGCTTCTGGTAGGCGCGCTCGTCGTCGCTGCGGTCGAGCTCGCTGCGCAGCCAGTCCTGCATGGCATCGGTGTCGTGGAATGCACGCATGCTGGCATCGTTGACCGATCGTGCATCCAACTTGGCAAGCGCGGCCTGCTCGTGGGCTTCAGCCACGTCGGCATCGTCGAGCAACATGTCCAACATGCGTCGAGCCCAATAGTGGAGCGGTGAGGACCGCACCTTGAGGTCGCCTACATCCTCGAGCAACAAGACGTCGACGAGTTGTTCGTGCTGTTCGAGTTCGTCCCGGCCGGCGACCGCGGCAAGTGCCTCGGCGCGTTCGAGGGCTGCTGGGAACGGTTGATAGCTACCGTTGCGCGTGAGGATTCGCGATGGCGCGGCTTCGAGGAGAATAAGGATGGCGCGCCCGATGTTGTCGGATTCAGGATCGACTTCACCCTGAACATCAAGCAGTAAGCTGGCCGCGGCGATGCACAGGCGATCATCACTGCTGTCGAGGAGGGAAGAAAGTTGCTTGAGTCCGTGGCGGGTCTCGCCGACCACCAACCAGGTGCGACTAGCCAGGAACAACAAGTCGTCGGTGAAGGCCGCGAACTGCTCCTCCTCTGCCATCTTCTCGGCGGTGCGGGCCAGGCGCTTGCCGAGGTTGCGTTCGGTCGCTGCGAAGTTGGCCGACTCGAGCATCAGCAGCAACTCGCGCATGGTCGCTTCATCAAGGTTGCGCGCAGCGAGGGCATCGAGAAGCGACTCCGGGTTGACCAGTGCGCTGATGCCGTTGTGGGTCATCAATAACACCATGCCGTGGATGACCTGCAGAGGTCCCAAGGGCGTGTTGGGCATGGTCTGGCGCTCGATGGCGTATTCCTGGAAGGTGAGGTTGTCCGGGTCGAGGATTACCGCACCACGCGCCGACATCGCCAGTACGCCGTCGTTGGTGATCGCTCCAGGGTTCAGGTTCGATGAGTCGATGCCGACGAAGTCGTACAAGGCTTGGCTGAAGACCAGTCGGCTGCTGCTGCGATCACTGAATGGTTGGTGCACGATGTTGGTGCCACTGAACCAGGCGCCGTCGCGATCGAGGCCGAGCAGATGGGCCATGGTGCCGTAGCTGGAAGTCGATACCGCTTGCCACAAGTCGAGTAGGCGTCCGTCAGCAGCGTTGATCGATAGTGCGAACAGTGAATCGAGTGGCGCAACCACCAAGTGCTTGCCATCGAAGGCCAGCGGGTTGTTGCGGAAATAATGGATTCGTGGACTGACGTTGCCGTTCTGGCGAGTCTTCA
>CAZJGH010000085.1:2377-10608 GCA_964545405.1 uncultured Planctomycetales bacterium | reverse complement strand
CAAGGCGCCGCCATCCTCGTGGATGTACACCTGGCAGGTATCACCACCCCAACCGCTGGAGGACTCATGGACCATGCTGACTACACCCATCGAAACCTCGATGGCGGTAGGCAGCTTCTTCATCGTCATCATGGCGCAACCGAACTCCCCGAGGGTGTCGGTCATCGCCAAGCTCCATCCTTCACCGAGAGCGCTGCTATTGTCTTCGAGAACGATCTCGACAGGTGGATCGAAGTGCTTCTCATCCCAGTACTTCTCAGGATGGAATATCTGCTCACTTGATTGCGGTGGTGAGTTGAATGCGCGCAACAGATCCTCATCAGTAGGCTCCATCAACATGGCTGCCATCAAGTTGCTGCTCGGCTGACGCACCACGAAAGTCGTGCCGTCGAGATATGGCAGCGACAGGTTGATGACCATGAACACCGGCACGTCATCCATACCCTCCATCATCTTCGCCATCATGTCGACGTCCATCAGCTCACTTGCATCAAGCCAACCGTTCTGGATGCCCTGGAACAGGTAGGCGTTGCCGACGGCCGACGCACTGCCTTCTACCACACAGCGGGTGGCGAACTCACGGTCGGAGTTACCGACGACCTTCTCGAAGATCTTGTTGAGGTCGTGATACTGGTGATCAAGAGCATGCCCGAGCTCGTGCGCCATGATGTATTCAGCAAGCCCACCGCTGTTGAAGGTCGAGATCATGAAGAACTTGTCTTGCTTGGGATCGAAGTATCCACCCACACCTGCCTTCAGCATGTCATACATGGTCTGCTCGAAATCCTGATCCTCCTTGAGGACCCCCAACAGCTGATAGAAGGTGCTGATGGCCTTGAGCCTCTCTACCCCGATCTCCTCACGCACCGCCACCACCGCGAACTCGAGGAACTCATCTGGGGTGTTGATCCCGACCGGAACCTCATGTTTCCACTTGAGGCCACGAAGTTCCTCTACCAACGGCACGATCTTCACCGCCAACTCATCGAGCTGCTCCTGGGTGAACCCTTCGGATTCATCCTCGTCGCCCTCCATCTCGATCACGTACGGGTCTTCTTGGGCGCAAAGTGGTTGACCGCAAAAAACGGGCAATCCAACAAGCAACAGGGCCAGTGGGGTGAGAATCTTCATGGCGCCCCTAGAATACGGCCTAGGTCGCTCATGGAAAGACGCAAGCTCATCATCGTCGGTAATGGCATAGCCGGAGCGGCTACTGCCTGGGCCGTCGCATGCCGTGGTCACGGCGACATTCTGCTGCTGGATGGCGCTACTCAGCCCGGCAGCCACTCCACTGGTCGCAACGCCGCCATCCTGCGTACTGCGATTCCCGACCCGGAGCTCCATCGCTTGGCCAAGGAATCAGCCAAGTTCTACCGCTCACCCGGTGACGGCTTCTGCCCTACCGACTTGGTCGAAAGCAACGGCCTGTTCATCACTGCCCCGGCAGGTTCGTGCGCGAGTGAGCTCAGCGGTTGGATCAGCCGCCCAGACATGGCCACCGGAGCGAAGAAACTCGATTTCGACGCCGTCCGCTCTCACCATCCATACTTCTGTACGCTCGAAGGCGATCCGACCGCAGCAGGCGATGCCTGGTGGCTACCGGCAGAAGGAGGCATCGATGTGCATTCCTTGCTGCAGTCTTATCTCAACGGCGCCGCCAAGTTGGGCGTCGAGATGCGCTCGCGGTGCCAAGTTCGGCAACTCCTCAGTGATGGCAAACGAATCATCGGAGTAGAGACTGCCGCTGGCCCCATCATGGCCGAGCAGGTGGTGCTTGCCACAGGCGGATGGGCTGGACTATTGCCGCAACAACTGCAACTGCCGCTGTCATTCGCCGTGTGTCGCAGGCATCTGGTCGTGACCGCCGCTGATCAGGCCGTCAATCCTCACGCCCCGGTGGTTTGGAATGTCGGTGCCGATGAGTTCTACTTCCGTCCGGAGAGCGGTGGACTCTTGGTTTCAGCCTGTGACCACGTCGAAGTTCCGCCCACGGAGGGCGAAGTCCTCGACCGCGACATCCTGCCACTTGCTGCAGAAAAGGCTTTGCGCTGGCTGCCGGGATTACCGGATGCCGCATTCGCCAACGCGTGGGCGGGCATGCGAACCTTCAGCTCCGACAACCGCTTCGTGATCGGGCCTGACCCACGCCTCGAAGGATTGTTGTGGGTAGCCGGGCTCGGCGGCCATGGCATCACCTGTAGCTATGGAGTCGGACAGATAGCAGCCGATTGGATCCTCAACCGCCAGAGCGAGCATCCTTCTGCACAGGCACTGCATCCGCGGCGTCTGCTGCAGGGTTCTCAGCAGCTTGCTCCGTGCTGATATCGGTACTGAAATCGAGCTCGCGTTCGATACCGAATTCCAGACGCAAGATTGCACCCGAGGCATCCTCGCGATTACTCCCGAGCAGGCGCCCACCCAATCTACGCATCAAGCGCGCGACCGAATGAAGACCGAGGCCGCGGACCTTACTGCCACCACCATTGTTGCTGTGGAACGGGCGTGTGAGATCTGCCAAGTGTCCTTGAGGCAAACCGGGACCACTATCCACGACTACCAACCAGGCGCCATCGGCATGATCGCCCCAACGCAAGATGAGTTGTGAATCGGCGTTGCCGTTCATCGCCTCGAGTGCGTTCCACATCAGGTTCACGATCGCGCGCTGCAGATCCAACCGATGCCCACGCACATGCAATTTGTCAGGCCCCTCAATGCGAACTTGTACAGCGCCATTTGCCCGAGCGAGGAATATTTCCGCCGCTTCCGATGCCGTGGAGGCCAAATCCACCGGCAAAAGAGTGACTGGGCGGCCGTCAGCGATGGCCAGCATCTCGTCACACAAGGTCACGGCATGGGCTGCTGAAAGGCGGATGGCGTCGAGACTGGTGTGCAGGTCAGCTGGTGAAGAATCGCCGCTGACACCGCCAAAAGCGGTCATTTGCAGGTCTGCGTGGCCAATTACAGTACCCAACAGGTTACGAATATCGTGCGCCGCCATGGCCGCTTCGAGGGCATCGTAGCTGGGTTCTGCGGAGGAACTGCGGTGAGGAGGGTTGGTCATGAGGTATCCCTATGCCAGAATGATTCCCTGTGGACTACGGACATGCAAGACGTTTTGCTACCAGAGAGGCTCGGCGCATCGCTGGCGACCTCTATCCTGGGCCTGTTTTGATGCCGCGCGGGCTCCTGCGTGGCTTAGACCCGATCCTCGCGGTAGCTCTCGGTCCGGCTACCGAAGGCCGTGAATCCTTCACTAATGCCTTCGAGCGAATGCTGCGCGGTCGCCCTGATGGCCCGTTGTTGCTAGCCTTGTGGGGCTCGGCCTCGAGCGGTGAGATTCCACACGAGGACTTGCGCCGAATCCTTAAGCGGATGCCAGTGCCGATGCCAACTGACCCGGCTACTCGAGGAGAGTTGCTGTCCTACTTGCATCCCAGAGCTTCGGTGCTGGCACGTTGCACTTTGGCTTTGGCTCAACGCAACGAGCCGGAAGCCTTGGCGCCGGCGGAACGATTGGCATGTGGTTTCGTCGTCACGCGGCTCCTGACTGACCTGCCTCAGCACCTAGCCGCCGGTGTATTGCGCCTGCCCCAATCCGATATGGATGCTGCCAACCTCACGCGTGAGGAACTGTTCGACATGGTCCGTACCCCGGCAGTAAACCAATTCCTGGCGATCGAATGCGAATGGGCGCGCGATCTACTCCGTCAAGGCTTACCTGTTTGCGAACGAGTCGGTGCACGGCTCCAACGTGGTTTGCGCGCGGCGGTGTTGCGTTCGGAGATGCTGTTGCGCCGAGTGCGTGATCCCAAGAACGATATCTTCCGGGTCGCCCCCACCCTCAATGCCCATGAACGTTGGCGATGCGCGGTGCGCGCATGGCGCCCATTGAAGGCTAAATCCTTGCCTGCAAGCGAACTAGCTTCCTCGAGGGTATCCTGAACTGATGCACCCAGTACTGAAGTGCCTGCGGATTCGCCAGTGGACCAAGAACGTGGTCATCTTCGCTGGTCTCGCTTACGGCGGTGGAGCGTTCGACCCGGACAGGGTGTTCGCCACCGTCTGCGCGTTCGCGGCGTTCTGCTTGGGAAGCAGTGCGGTGTATGTAGTGAACGACTTGCTCGACCGCAAACGCGATATCCTCCACCCGGTCAAGCGGCTGCGACCGATCGCGTCTGGCGCGATAGCACCTCATCAAGCCCTGATGTTGGCCGCGCTCCTGGCTGCATGTGGAATCGGGATCGCCCTGACCGTGGGCAACATGGCTTGGGCTCTGCTTGGATATTTCCTGCTGCAGGCGTTCTACACCCCTGTCCTCAAGCACATCGTGCTGCTCGACGTATTCTCGATCGCGGCTGGCTTCTCGCTGCGGGTTTTTGCTGGGGTGTTGGCCGTCGACGCCATCCTGTCACCGTGGCTAGTCGCATGCACCGTTCAGCTCGCCTTGTTCTTGGCCTTATGTAAGCGCCGGGCGGAAGTCGCCAACCTTGAGGATACCGGTGGTGCCGCAGCACAGCGGCCGATCCTTTCGGCTTATGCAGGCCCGGGCACCGACATGATGGTCGGCATGATGGGCGCGGTGTTACTGGTTACCTACACCCTCTATACGTTGCTGCCGGCCAAGGTCTTGGCTGGGGCGACTCCAGGATTGCAGTCACGCGCCGGTGCCCCGGGCATGGTCTTCACCTTGCCGTTCGTCTATTACGGGGTGTTGCGTTATCTGCATCTGGTCTACGGGCATGGTAAGGGTGAGCGACCGGAACGCGTCGCCACCATGGACTTGCCGATAATCCTCGCAGGCCTCGGCTTCATTGGCGTCGCCTCGTACGTAATCTATTTCCATTAGCGATGAAAAGTACAGTAGCACTGGTTCGCACTTCGGCGGAATCGGTATTGGACGATGTCGCGCGCGCCATGGATATCGGCGGTGCGGCCCAAGCCTTGCCTCAGGATTCGACCGTAATCCTGAAGGACAACATCACTTGGCATAAGCCGTTCCTGTCGGCCAACACCACACCCTGGCAGCTGGAAGGCGCGATTCGCTGGTTAGCGGAGAAGCAACGTCCGATGATCGCCGTCCATAACGACACGGTGGTTACCGATCCGCTCGAGGGCCTGGCCAACCTGAAGCTGCAGCCCATCTACAGCGCGTACGGGATCGAGCAGTTCTTCGTCAACAATGCCGATAGCGTGTCGTGGTCGAAGTGGCGCCCGCAAGCAGAAACCCCGTCGTTGGACAGGGTCTACCCGGAAGTGACTGAGTTCCCGGACCTCTTCCACGGCAAGTCGTTGCTGGTCTACGCCACCGTGAAGACTCACATCTACACCACCACCACTGGCGCGGTGAAGAACAGTTTCGGTGGTTTGCTGAACACCAAGCGACATTATTGCCACACTTGGATCCACGGCGTGTTGGCCGACCTGATCGCGGTGCAGAAGGAATTACATAGCGGCATGTTCGCCATCGCCGATGGCACCCTCGCCGGCACCGGGCCAGGACCACGCACCATGTTCCCGATCGAGAAGAACCTCTTCATCGCGTCGTCAGATAGCGTGGCGATGGATGCCGTCGCTGCCCGCTTGATGGGATTCGACCCTTACGAGATCGGCTACCTGCGCGAATCCGCTGAGCGTGGCCTTGGCGCCGTCGACGAGAACGATATCGAACTCGTCGGCGACGATATCGAGGGCAACTGGGGATTCAGCGTAGGCGACAACTTCGCCTCCCGAGTAGGCGACGTGATGTGGTTCGGTGCCCTTAAGCGCATCCAGAACCTGTTCTTCCACACGCCGTTGGTCCATCTGTTCACCGCAGGCTCGCATGTCTTCCATGATGAGTGGTGGTGGAAACGGCATGGCCGCAAGCGCATGGCGAAGGTGGCAGAAGAGACCCAGTGGGGCCGGCTGTTCGCCGACTATCGGCCGAAGCCATAATCGCCCAGCCCGATTGGGCTGGACTGATGCTGTCTGTCCTATCGCTACTTCCTCTTTGCCTTGCTCCAGCACAGCACGACCTGGTCATCGCGGGGACTGCGGGCAGCGGCAACTTCACGAGTTGCTTCCTTTGGATACTTGACCTTCACCCGTTCATGACCGTCTCAACCGACTACTTGTCGGCAAGCCTAGGAGGCACCGTTGATTTCGATCTCGGCCTTCCACTCACTGAGGCCAGTAGCCCATATCAGATATTCGCCTCGCTCAGCAGAGTAGGGCCGACCAAGGTAGCAGGTGTCGAAATTCCACTGACTCTCGATCCTTTCCAGCTTTCGATGGCGCAGAACCCGCCGGCTTTCTTCACCGGCTTGACCGGCAACCTGGATACTCAGGGAATGGCCACTGCGCAGTTGGTCTTACCTGTTGGAGTGGCCACCTCGTTGGTGGGCAGCACGGTTCATTTCGCTGCAGTCAGCCTCAACATGTCAGGTCGTCCGGTCGTTTCGTCATGGCCGGTGGCCGTGGAAGTCATTCCTTAGATGGAGCTCGCGACTTGGATCAAGGATCCAAGCGTCGCCAACTAACCCGACCGCCAGACTTCTCATCCAACAAGGATTGGAGGCGCACCAGCTCGACTTCATCCAACTCGACCTCGCCTTCCCAACCCTGAGCGCCGAAGTCACCTTCGAACTGGACAGACGAACAGACAGCCTCCAGCTCAGTGCGTAGACCAAGAGCCTCGAAGGGCAGGGTCAAGGAAAGACGTACGCGCGGAACGATCTCGAAACGCCCGGCTTCATCAACACCACGAGCGGTAGCCGCGGTGTAGGCGCGGGCAAGGCCGCCGGTGCCTAGTTTGGTACCGCCGAAATAACGCACACAGATCGCAGCGATGTCGTCGATGCCGCTGCCTTCGAGAACCTGGAGCATCGGACGACCGGCTGTGCCGCCTGGTTCGCCATCATCGCTGAAGCGATATGCATCGTCGATTCGCCACGCCCAGCAGTGGTGACAAGCCTTCGGGTGTTCGATCCGAAGATCCTCGAGCCGCTGTTGGAATTCCTGCTCGCTGGATGCATGGAAGACATAAGTCAGAAACCGCGAGCCACGGTCCTCGTGTTCACCTATGCCCTCCTTGGCGGGAATGAATCTTGGCATCGAGGTCGCTCGACTCAATCGGCGAACAATGCCGCAGTCCTGGTCTTGGCGACTTCAGGTTGCATGGCAGGAGCGGTCATGACCGCACCGCGCAGGACGTCGCGCCATTTCGAATCTGGCAATGCACCCAAGCGTGGTACCACGGTGCGTACCAGCTCACGGACGTTGGCGGCATTCTGATGGGCGATCTTGACGACTTGCTGTACGTCGACATCATCATGATCCTGATGCCAACAATCGTAGTCGGTCACCATCGCGATGCAGGCGAAGCTCATGCCGGCTTCGCGAGCCAGCTTAGCTTCGGTGGCGTTGGTCATGCCGATGATGCGTGCACCCCAAGAGCGGAACTTCTCTGATTCCGCCCGTGTCGAGAACTGCGGTCCTTCGATGCAGACGTAGGAGCCACCGTCATGCATGGTGATCGGATGCTCGTCAGCGGCCGCGATGACCTCGTTCACCATCGACCTCGAGACCGGTGAGGCCATCGGTACATGCGCCACGATGCCATCTCCGAAGAAGGTCTGACGACGACGATAGGTGCGGTCGATGAACTGGTCGACCATCACGAATTCGCCAGGTGCGTATTCATGGCACAACGAGCCGACTGCCGACACCGACAGCAGGTGTTGCACACCCAGGCTGCGCAAGGCATAGATGTTGGCGAGGTAAGGGACTTCAGTCGGCGTGTAACGGTGTCCACGGCCGTGCCGAGGCAGGAACGCGACATCCGTCGAACCGATCCGTCCCAAGACGAAAATGTCGGACGGCTCCCCCCATGGAGTCTCGATAGTCACCTCGCGATGATCCTCGAGGCCATCCATGTCATAGACGCCACTTCCTCCGATCACTCCAACCCGAGCTTTATTCGTCATCGCTCTGTACCTTCTTGGACTTCATTGCCTTAGCCCAAGGGCTCTCCGGTGGTGGCCCTTCGCTGCGTGGTGAAGGCTTATCGGCGTTCGGCTCAGGCCGGGAATCGCGAGGCTCTGACGGACGACGCTCTTGAGGCTTGTTGTCCCAGCCGCGAGGCTTGCTGTCGCGGTTGTCGCGGTTGCCTTGGTAGCCGCCTCGGTTATCGCGGTTGTCGCGGTTGTCGCGGTTGCCTTGGTAACCGCCTCGGTTATCGCGGTTGTCGCGGT
>CAZJGH010000085.1:0-2277 GCA_964545405.1 uncultured Planctomycetales bacterium | reverse complement strand
CGCGGTTGCCTTGGTAACCGCCTCGGTTATCGCGGTTGTCGCGGTTGCCTTGGTAGCCGCCCCGGTTGTCACGGCGATAGTCTTTGCGATCGTTGCGACGGTCATCACCACGGTCGTCGCGACGGAAATCGCGGCGGTCATCTCCGCGGTTATCACGCCGGAAATCCCTCCGGCCATCGCCACGATCATCGCGGCGGAAGTCGCGGCGGAAGTCGCGGCGGTCGTCACCACGGTTATCCCGACGGAAGTCGCGCCTGCCATCACGGCGATCGTCACGACCACCTCGAACGAACACGGGCCGCTCTTCGCGATTGCCGCGGTTGAAATCACGCGCGCCTGGAGAGCGGTATCCGCGTGCATGCCCGCGTTCACTGTAGTGACGGCGATCCTGGTAATCGGACTCCGCCGGCACCTGACCCTGGTCATTGGGCCAATCCAAAGGATGGCGCGCGACCCAGATGCGCAATGCCATGTAATCCTTGTCGGTCGGCATCAACAAGCGCTTACATACCAAGGTGGCGTAATGGCCGCGCGGCAACGAGAAGCGCACCCGCATCTTCTGACGACGCCGGTAGATCTCATCGGTCTCGGCTGGTGCTGCGCGCAGGAACTCAGGATTGATCAGTACGGACCGCATCTCAGCTTGGGGGCGGAAGCCGCCGATATCCAGGCCGAGGAAGGCCGACATTGGCAAACCTTCGTGACGGAAGACCTTCTTGTAAAGACGCTCGGCCTCTTCACTTAGTTCGACATCAGGGCCAAGCAACGGCAGCTCGAAGTCCATCAACTCCTTGTGCATGCTGGTTGCCATGCCACGGTACACCGGTAGAGGTCCGGCATCGCAAGGCAGCCAAGCCAAGTCTGCTTCGTCGACGACCTCTTGGATCTTCACCGCCACCGCACGGTTCCAAAGATAGGATTGGAAAGCGAACAGATGGATGGTGCGTTCGCGAGTCGCGACGCCACGCTCAAGTGCACCACGGAAATCATCCGGATTGCTCTTGAGGTGTTCGAATACGGAGTAGCCACGTCGGTTGCGCGTGAACTCGGCAAGGTCTTCCCAGTTGCCCCAGCGCTGCTGGATACCGTGCTTGAACTTCTCTACCGGTTCGGCGCCGTATCGCGAAGGTGCGGCAAGCAGTGCACGCAGTGCGCCTTCGAAATCATTGCGCAACAGTGCGCGCACGACGAATCCCTGGCCATGACGTAAGCAACCGAAGCGTTGGTCGTCGAAATAGTTCGGCAAGCCCATCTTGCGAACCTGATTCAGGTTCACGCGAATGCGGCGCATGTCATCGGCTTCAAGGTCACGTACGAAGATCTCGAAGCTGTTGCCGTTGGAATCGCTGGACTCGATCGCGCGCATGGCCTTGCCAAGCGGGCGGATGGTCATCGTCTTGTCGCGGAAGGCGACCGGCTTGCCACCTTCGACGGTCATCACTTGGCTTGTGATGCCATCCTTGTCCTTAAGGCCGGCATAAGCGACGGCCGAGCGCTCGACTCCTGCGGCCTTGGCCAGCAGGTCGGCGGCTTCAAAGGTAGTGAGCCCGCGCTTGGTGACTCGGTAGACGGAATACGGACCGTCGCCGAGAAGGGAATCGTCATCGAGAATTTCGCTGACGCGGAAATCGTTCTGGGTGCGTTTAAGACGCATCTTTCAATCATTATGCTGAGGATGGCATCAAACAATACTAATCAATAGCAGTGTTCTCTATTGCCGGGAAGCGGGCATTGTAACAGACAATCGATTCACCGCCCGTAAAAGCGATTCCGGGGATCAATCGAGTTTGTCGAACTGACGCCGAAGCTGTGCTGCCAGTCGAACACCGACCATGCGCTCCTCATCGACGACCTCATGCGCGCCAGCCTCGGTGAGGTCGGCGAAGTAACGGTGATACCGAACACGCGCGATGATGTGGACATCCGGCCCCATGGATCGAATCAGTTCCACGATGGTGCGCGCAGAAGTTGGGTCCGGCACGGTCACCACCACGGCCGCAGCATTGGCGACGCCGACATGCTCCAGAACATCGGCATTGGTGGCGTCACCGATATGCCCGTCGAAGCCCAGTCGTCTTACTCGAGCGATAGATATGGGATTGAGATCCACCACCGTGACTCGCTTCCCGTAACGTTCGACAGCTTGGCCGACCGCCTCTCCTGCAGGGCCGAATCCGATGATGATGAAGTGCTTCCGTGAGGAGTCAGTCTGACGCACCCTTTTCCGTGCTGGGTGAGGCAGGATCTTGAACTTGCTCAGGGAGGCCACGCAACCAT
>CAZJGH010000084.1:0-10655 GCA_964545405.1 uncultured Planctomycetales bacterium | reverse complement strand
CCACGCTACAACGGACCAGGTGGAGTCGCTCCGACCAACTTCGTGCGCTACGTCCGCGGCAACAGCAGCTATGGCGAGAACCAGTATTACGACAATGGTGACGGTACCATCACCGATCTCGCGACCGGTCTCATGTGGACTCAAGCCGACAGTGGCGTTGGCTTGACTTGGGAGGATGCCTTGGCTTGGGCTGAGGACCTTAACTTCGGTGGTCGCGATGATTGGCGTTTGCCCAACTCCAAGGAACTGCAGTCCATCGTCGATTACACCCGCGCCCCAGACGCGATCTATCCCGGCATCGTCGGCGCCGCAATCGATCCGATCTTCCAGCTGACTACCGACGAATCGTGGTTCTGGAGCAGCACCACTTTGCTCGAAGCCCCGATGGGTCTCGGCACTGGTGCTCACGCGGTCTACATTTGCTTCGGCCAAGGCTTCGGCATCGACTTGGGCGGCGGGTTGATGAACGTGCATGGCGCTGGAGCACAACGCAGTGATCCAAAGAGTGGCAATCCAGCAAACTGGTCGAACGGCTCAGGACCGCAGAACGATGAGGTTCGAATCTACAACTACGCCCGCGCTGTTCGTGATTCAGGAGTGCGAATGGCTCTTGATGTCTCGCCTGCCACCTTGCAACGAGGTCAAACCGCCACCCTCACTGCCAGCGGTGCTGCGAGTGGCGAGACCGTGTTTTTCATCTACAGCCTAGCCAGCCTCGGCAATGGCCCCTTGGTCGCCCAGCTGGATGGTCTGCAGCTTGACCTGCTCGCCCCAACCTTGATGGCTCAGACTGCCACCGCGTCAGCCAGCGGCCAGGCCGTGTTGCAGGCTCTTGCCCCTAACCTGCCGCCAAGCGTCCCACCCTTGGATGTCCACCTCCAGGCCGTGGTGAAACGCGGCGCTGGTGGCTCTGAGTCGCTCAAATCGCATACTGTCAGCACCACGCTGTAGACGCCATTTTCCTCGGAAGCGTAGCCTATTAATCCGGTTACGCTTTTTAGGTTCTGGTGTATCCTGGTGTTGCAATGAAACTACCTCTCTCCATTCTCACTTTTGCCCTGTTCAGCGCAGGAGCTATTCAAGCCCAAGACATGATCGGCCTCGATGCGAACGGCAATATGTTCGCCATCGACAGCACAACAGGTGCTGGCTCAGCCATCGGCAACATCGGATATACCGGCGTGGCCAGCTTGGCCCGCGACAGCCAGGATGATCTTTACGCAATCTGCGCTGGCTCCTCTACTGGAGGCCAAGTCCTGGTCAAGATCGACCCGGTTGCCGGCACCGGCACCACTGTCACGACGGTCTCGCCTCTATACACCGGCTCACTGTTCCGCGGCATCGATTTCGACCCTGCTGATGTGATGTACGCCGAGCACACCACAAGCTACATCGTCACGGTCAACACCAGCACTGGCGTCAGCTCGTTCATCAACAAGCCAAACGCTTTTGATGTCAGCGACGTGACTTTCGTCGGCCCTGACCTCTACTCCTGGGACTTGGCGATGGGCCTGCTGAAGAACGACATCGTTGGCACCAACTGGGCCACCAACGTCAACCCGAACGCACCTGGCTCAACCACCATCCTGTCCATGGCGACTTCGCCCTCCGGTCAGATCTTCGGCGCTGGCATCGGAAGCGGACTCTACACCATCAGCACTGTTGATGGATTCACGACCTCGGTCGGCACCGGCTCCTACTCAGGAATCGTCGCCCTGGAGTTCCTCGGCGCACCGATCACTCCGACCCTTAGCATCAGCAACCTGGTCGGTGGACAATCCGCAACCATCTTCTTCTCGAACATGACTCCTGGTGGCGGCGTGATCATCGGCTATTCGCTGACTGGCGCTGGTCCGACCATGACTCCATTCGGACTGGTCGCGATGAGCCCACCGATTACCGCCCTGCCGACCATCACTGCTGATGCCGCTGGCACCGGTGGCCTGAGTGTCAACGTTCCTTCTGCAGCGTCTGGCTTCACCGTCTACGCTCAAGCAGCAGATGTCGCGTCAGGTGGCCTGTCAAACTCCTTGGCAGAACTAGTGCTGTAAGCACCTGAAGGGCGGCGCTTCGAGAAGCTCGAGGTGCAGCAAGGTATGATACGCGCCATGTTGCAGCGTACGTTTTTGGTCCTGCTGTTCCTCGCTAGCTTCTCTGTTTCCGCCGCCCTGATTCGCGGCCTAGTACCCGAACGCCTTAAGATCGAATGGTTCGAGACCGTTCGACAGGATGCCGATGTGATCTTCGTCGGCTCCAGCCACGTTTTTCGCCAGTTCGATCCGGCCCTATTCGACCAGCAACGTGGCGCGACCACCGGCTCATTCCGTTCCTACAACCTCGGCGCTGTCGGCATGGAATTCGTCGAGGAGATCTACCTGCTGCGTAAGATCCTCGAGGATAAACCTGAGAACCTGCGTTGGATCGTGGCTGAAGCCCAGCCCTACGACATCCAGATGCGAAGTGCCAATGACTTCGGCAATAGGCGCATTGGCTGGCACAGTACCGGCATCACCTGGAGCCTGCTCAACGCCATCCAGCGCAGTGACCTGGCATGGTCGGAACGATGGGACCTGATTCATCGTCATGTAGAGCATTGGTGGCGGCGGTCGATCAACCTCGCCCGAGGACTCGATGTCGTCTACAGTTTCGGCAAGGAACCGCTCGAGATATTCGCCGACCACACAGTCTTAGGTAAGCTCGGCGACGGCTATGTGCCGCTTGATGCCAGCACCGCGAACCAACGCAACCGCGCGATGAACCGTAAGTTCAAGCGAGCCCCTGGGGAGTTGCTGGCAGCCCGGGACTCGCTGCCGAGTTCTGGTGACGGCGGTCCGCCTGATATGGAACTGCTTAATGCGGTGCGCGAACTCGAGCAGCTCGCTGCGTCTCAAGGCGTCGGCATCGTATGGTGGCTTCACCCGAACCTGGAGCGGTATGGCGGCTGGAGGCAGATGCTCGAGTCGGGTGAGATAGACCACCTCATCGCCCATGACGACCCGACCAACTACCCACAGTTCTATACGGTCAAGTGGCGCTTCGACCTCTTCCACCTCAATCGCTTGGGGGCGGAAATCCTGACCACTGATTTCGCCGACCAATTCGTGGAAAGAACCGAGAGGCTCAGGAAGTAGATGATATTCACTGAATTTCGCTTCCTCGCCTTCTTCGCGCTGGTGTTCAGCGTCCATTGGATGTTGCGCAGGCCGACTGCGCGCAAGGCTTGGCTCCTTCTATCCAGCTATGCGTTCTATGCGGCTTGGGACTGGCGCTTCCTTAGCCTGATCATCACCTCGACCTTGGTCGACTATGTCGCAGGGGCGCGAATCGATAGCTCTTCCGATGACACGGCACGCAAGTGGTGGTTGCGCCTTTCACTGATCGCGAACCTCGGCATCTTGGGGTTCTTCAAGTACTTCGACTTCTTCCTTTCCTCCACTGCCTCCCTGCTCCAGGGGATCGGCTTCGAAGCGAACCTGCCGGTGCTCGAACTCATCCTGCCGGTCGGCATATCGTTCTTCACTTTCCAGACGATGTCGTATTCCCTCGACATCTACTACAGACGCCTCAAGCCGACCTCCTCCCTCCTCGACCTCGGCCTATTCGTCGGCTTCTTCCCGCAGCTTGTCGCTGGCCCGATCGTTCGCGCTGCCGATTTCCTACCGCAGCTGGCTACCCCCCAACGCTTCTCATCGATCGCCCTCAAGCCTGCGTTGCTGTTGTTCCTTGCAGGATTCGTGAAGAAGGCCTGCCTGTCCGACAACATCGCACCGATGGTTGACGCGTATTTCGCCGACCCAGAGGCTTGGTCGGCGGGCGCTGCATGGATCGCTGTCCCCGGCTATGCAGTCCAGATCTTCTGCGACTTCTCTGGCTACTCGGACATGGCGATCGCCACCGCCGCACTCTTGGGGTATCGCTTGTGCCTGAACTTCAATGGCCCATATCTCGCGACCAGTGTGCGCGACTTCTGGCGACGTTGGCACATCAGCCTCTCGACTTGGCTACGTGATTATCTCTATATCCCATTGGGAGGAAGCCGGGGCAGCAAGTTGTTCACCCAGAGGAACGTCATCCTGACCATGCTGCTCGGCGGCTTGTGGCACGGCGCTTCATGGAACTTCGTGCTTTGGGGAGGCCTGCATGGCTTGGCCTTGGCACTGCAACGTTGGTGGGAGCATGGCATTGGGCAACGTCTTCGCCCCTCCTCTGCACGGACCGCCATCAGCTCAGCCATTACGCTGTGGTTCGTTTGCGTGTGCTGGATCCTGTTTCGGGCCACCAGCTTCGAGTCGGCTGGCGTCGTCATCAGATCCTTCATCCTGCTGCAAGGTAACGGCGACCAGACCCCGAGCGCCTATTGGCTACTGATGTTCGCCATCCTCTACTGCGGCCATCGACTGGCGATCCCACTACGCAAGACCAACCTAATCGAGCGCACACCGAATTGGTTCTTCGCGGTCGGATATGGATTGTTGTTCGCGATCACCTTCGCCTTCATGGTGGTCGACCACCCACCGTTCATCTACTTTCAGTTCTGAGCCTGACCGTTACGCGCGAACGCGGCATCGACCAGGAGCTTAGTGAAACCGACGTGCCCGATCGGGTCGATCTGCAGGATGAAATCGGCGCTACCTGCCGCGTCATGTGGGTAGTAGATCCCGCAGTTGGCATTGATCTCCAGCATGTACGGCGTGCCATCCTTGTCGATGCGAATGTCGCAACGCCCGAAACCGACGCCATTCAGGCCGTGGAACAACTTCGCTGACTCTTGGCGCAGGCGGCTGGCAAGACCTTGGTCCTCGACCGGAGCGACCTTGAGGCCATGGAACTGATCCTCATCCCACTTGAGAGCTTCATGCTTGAAGGTGTCACCCACAGGAAATTGGTATTGGATGGGCGTGAAGGCGATTGGCGACTTGGAGTCCTTCGGATTCTCGGCGACCAGCACTGTGCATTCATCACCTTCGATGAATTCCTCGACCAGGGCGGCGCCATGCTTGGCGACGATCTTGTTCACTTGGCGCAGCAGTCCGGCCTCGGAGACGACCTTCGAATGACGGCTGATGTCGATACTGGCATAGCTGCTGTAATGCTTGACGAACATAGGGAAGCGCAGGTCACGTAGTGCCTTCTCGAAGCTGGCGTCGTCGCTGACGCGCACAGCGGCTGGCGTGTTGATGCCGAGTTGCCTGCACACCTTCTTGATCTTCTCGCGAGATGGCTCCCAGAACTCAGGATTAGCCCCTGTGTAAGGCAATCCCAGCCGTTCCAAGGTCTCGACGATCTCGACACCAGGGTTGTCGTCTTCACATGCGCAGCCATCACAGAGGTTGAAGAACAAGTCGAAGTCCAACGCGGCCATCCGTTCGACCTCAGCTACGGATGTCTCCTTGTCATCGAGATAGCACAAGGTCCATTCCGCTTCCGGCATATACGGACGTGGATCGCACGGCCAATCATCCTTCGGAAAATCGGCAGAATCTAGATCCTGGTTCGTCAGCAAGCAGATGCGCACGCGTTCATCTTAACGCCACGCATCATGTATTTGCCATGCGAGCTATCTTAAGACTCCTATTCGCCTTCTTTCGTTTTCTCTGCTATGGTCGAGAGATGCATCCGCATTGGATGCGATCAACCCGATAACCCCCACCGATGCGTCTTTCTCTACTCCTTTCTTGTGCAATCATCCTCGTCAGCAGTCCGGCCTTGAGCGGACAGACCCTCGACACTTTCGAATCTTATGTAGTCGCATTCGGCGGCGCTGAAGTTACCGGCAATGCTTTCATCGACGACACGACCATCACCACAACTGGCCAAGGACCGAACTTGGTCGCTGACGGTTGCACCTACACTTCCCCCGCATCTAGCATCCAATGGAACGGCGACAGCTACTTCGGACTGACCACCAACACCATCTTGTCGAACTCACAATCGTTGGTATTGACCTATGATTCCCCCACTACCGACTTGAGTTTCACCATCCAGTGCTACGACGGTTATGGTGATGTAGTGACGGTCAATCTCTATGATTCCGCCGGTTCACTTATCAGCAGCACCCCGGGTATCAACGTCCCGGATTCGACACCGGTCCCCTTCAGCTCAAGCGGTCCATCAGTCGCCAGTGTTGAGCTCATCAGCGGCTCATGGTCGTGGAGCCCGATCATCGATGACCATCAATACGGATCAGGCCTTAGCTACACGATCGGTGGCCTTGTCGGTGGAGGTACTGCTACCTTGACCGTGAGCGGTGCGACTGCAGGCGGTGGTGTCTTGATCGGTTATTCCTTGACTGGCCCTGGCCCGACCATGACTCCTTTCGGCCTTGTCGACATGAGCCCGCCGATAACTTCCCTGCCGACGTTGACCGCGAATGGTTCAGGCGTAGCCTCCATGAGCACTGCCGTACCTGGCCGGGCATCCGGTTACACCGTCTACTCACAGGCGGCCGACCTGAGCACCTCCGCTCTGACCAACTCGGTCGCACAGTTGGTGCTGTAGGAATCAACTGGTCGGATAGTCAGTATTCTGCTTCGTTAAGACGATGCACCAGTTTGTGACCTTGCCAGATAGCCTCGAGCTGTCTGGCTTGTGGACTTTGCGATACTCACCGTCAGCTAGACTCCCAGGATGCGATTCCTCGCCCTAGCCATCCTTCTCGCCTCCACGACGATCAGCTGCGGCAACTTTTGCTGCCCTCCGGATCCCTCCATAACCTCGGACCTAGAGCGGATCATCGTCGAATTCCCCGTAGTGCCTGAAACACGCGCCGAGTTCCTGGTTGAGCTCGACAAGATCCTGATCGATACGCGGGCTTTCGACGGGTGCTTAGGAGTGACCATCTGGACCAATGAACTGGACGACGACAAGGTCTGGCTGCTGGAAGGCTGGGAGACACGCGCGCATCAAGAGGCATACGTGAACTGGCGCATGGAAACCAACAACACATCTCACCTCGGCCCCTATCTCTCCGGCGACCTGCGGTTCCTGTGGCTGGAGAAGCACTAGGGATCTCAGCGCTTAACTATTGGGGTTGAGGATTGCCCGCAGCTGGCTGCCTCCTGACAGGATTCGGTCCGGAGCTGGTGCAGCCAATGGAGGAGCCGTTGCTCAGCGACGGCCAACTACCAAGGCAAGCACGAAAAGGGTGAGGACAGAACGCAGGGGTTCTAACCGCGAATCTGCACGTTTCGCGCTGCCGTAGCTTCCAGAATCTGCTTAGCTCCAGTTGCGATCGAAACCGCATCGAGCTGGTGATACTCATAGATGTCTTGCGGCGTTCCAGACTTGCTGAAGCGCGAAACGCACAGCGTTTTCTGCGGGACGCCCAGAATCGAACCGGCGTTATCCAACAAGCCAGATTCACCATCACAAACACCGATCAACGGTACAAAACGGCCGGCAAGTGCGCGCGCTTCCGGCTCCGAAATGGCTCCGTTGTCTAATCCAGCGGGCACCAACTGCAAATCGCCGTTCACGCCAAGAGCGGCAAGCTGCGCATAGCCATCGCGCTCGGCGAAGCGGCCAAGTAACAAATCAGCACTAGTCACCACCACCACATCGGCGTAGACGCCATCTTCGAGTAGTTGGTCTGAAGCTGCCAAGGCTTCGGGCACCAACGCTCCCATTGCCAAAATGGTGACGACATTGTCTCCAGGCAGGTAGCCTTCCAGCGCAGAGTGATCGACCAGTTTGTAACCACCAGCCAGAACATCATGGCGGATCGCTGATTCAATGGCAGGCGTTGCTTGTCCGACGAAACGTGTTTGCGCTTTAAGGCGCTTCATGAACTGCTTTTGTGGTAGGCCGCGCGTGGATGCACGGACCAAAACACCTTCGCGGTCTTCATTATCTTCTTGCAGGTGGCGGCGTGTGGACTCTGCCAAAACCCACTCCATTTCCTTGGCGAAAGCCGGCTCCCAAGTGATCAACGATGGAAACTGGATGTCCGATTTCCAAGAGTGTTGTGCACCTTCCGGTGAAAGTGAAATGCCGGACGGCGTGCCGACCAAAATGAACGAAGATCGCCAGTAAACATTGTAGTACAACTGGTCCAAGGCACGCTTGATGAAGAAGTCGTAGACCGTCATCATTGGCAACAAAGGTACGCCGGAAAAGCGTCCCATTTGGCCAAAAGATCCCGCCGCAGACATGCAGTTGGCTTCGGCGATTTCAAACCGGATGTGCCGTGTCCAAGCGCCTGAATGTTCATACAACCCTGGCCTGCCGCGTTGACTCCAGCCGAGCTCAGCCTCCAAGTTGGCATCGACTTCGGGGCCGTAGACCTTTTCATCCATGGCCGGATTGATATTGGTCGAGGTTCCGACATCCGGCGACATCGTGAGCGCGAACTCCGCAGCCCGTTGCCAAGGTTTCTCTATTGCGGCAGGGGCAGCTCCAGCTTCCAAGCCTGCCGCCTTCAACTCATCATGCGTCCCAATGCGCACAATTTTGCCAGCGACTTGCCCCCAAACCCATTGGGTGTGAGCGAAAGGCACCATGGATAGATTCAGGCCGAAGTCCAGCGGCAACGGGCCCGCTTCTTCCAAGCGCGCCAAAGCACTCGCGCGGTTACTGGCAATTCGTTCTTCCACGGCCAGCACTTCTTTGCGGAAATACTCCTGACGTTTCTTCAGGAAGGAGCGCTCAGCACCATCATCTTGCCAGTTGCCATCCATGGCGTAAGGCGCATCCCAATCCAAACCTTGGGCAGCCAACAAGCTTTCAACCTCTTCCTTTTCTGGAATGGTGGAGTGGTTGCCTGGTTCCGCGGCGCACTTCAGCCCCCAGCCTTTCAGTGTATGCGCAACGATCAACGTAGGAACACGTTCATCGCGACGCGCTTCCGTGTAAGCATTCAGCACGGCGTTCAAATCATGGCCACCCATGTCCGCCATGGCGCGCAGTAGCTCGTCATTTTCAACCTGCGCAAAGAAGCTCTTCGGCACTCCGGATTCACCCAAGTACTTTTTCGCGAGCTCAGCATCTTGCAAAGCCAAGATGGCTTGCAACTCATAATCGGTCAACCCGTTTTCCAGTGCGCCTTGGAAAGCCTCGCCACCTTTCAACGTGAACAATTTCTCGCGTAGTGCACCATGACGCAGTTGGATGACATCCCAGCCGTTGGCTTCAAATGTGCGTTGAATGCGATCGGCGTCGCTGCCCCGAAGGCCACGTTGATTGGGGATGCGGGTGCCATCAAGGTTCTGGCGGTTGTAATCAACAATCCAAGTCACGTTACCAAGCTCGCGTTCGGCGACATCCGGCATGGCCTCCATCAAGGAGCCTTCCCGTAACTCCGAATCACCAATGATGCACCAGAAGTGCTTCGGCAGATCCGTCGACCAACCATGGTCCACTGAGTACCGAAAAGCCAACGCCAAGTACGCAGCGTTGACTGGCGGAATCCCAACCGTGCCCGATGGCAGGGTGCGCCAGGAATCAGGATCGGTGATGGCGTGGTAGGACTGGAAGACGGGTTTGCCATCCCCAGAAAAATCACGCAGGCGGCTCATGACGTCGGCGCATTCTTGTTCGTTGAACCAGCTACCATCCTGATGGCGGAAGAGGCCCTGGGCCCGGTTGAGCGCGTGATCGAGTGGCGCGAGATGCGGCTTGGCACAATAGAAATCAGTGCCTTCACGCGCAACCATGTGCAAGGCGGTGGCCAGGTGCAAAGAAGAGGCGCACGAGGCTGGGTGGCCGCCTACTTTGGGGTCGCCGGGCTGCTTGCCCTGGCGGTTGTTGGCATCCCAAATCATCCGCACCGTCCACGCCAAAGCGCGCTGTGCAATCTGGTGTAGTGTGTCGACTTCCCCCTTCGGAAGTGTGGTGGGAGCAGAATTCTGTTTGGCCATGAGCAGGAAAGATGTGCGTCGCAGCGGCACCTCGATTTAAGCTGCAAATGGCTCATTTTCGAGTTTGTTTTCGAGCTTTCAGTATGAATGGCGAAAAAGCCTCCCCAAAGCGGGCTGAGGCTCACATTTTCTCCAACTTTTTATCCCAGTTCACCAGATTTGCGCCGGTATTGAGATCCAACATCGCTGATCCTGATTGCGGATTGTAACTTAAGAAGTGGATCCGCTTTCGGGGGGCACGTCAACCATGATCAAAATCAACGCAGGATTCAACAAGAAGGTACCTGGCAACCAGGATTACAGCTCCGAAGGCGTGCACGTAACGCTCGAAATGGAACTGCCTGACAGCTACCTCAGCAACCAACAAGCTCTGCAACAGCAGATTCAAGAACTCATCACGGAAGCACGTGATCAGGTCGAACAACAACTCGACGACAACTCCCAGAAGCTGCCGTTCGAGCAACCTAACCAACCAACTCAACTCAACCAGCCCAATCGAAATGGACGCTTTCAAGCCGTGCAACCATCCCGACCTGCAAGCAACAAGCAGCTGAACTTCTTACTCAGCCTGGCGAAGCGTGCGCGCAACCTTGGACCGCAAGATATCTGTGAACGATTCCAGATATCGAGCCTGCAAGAACTCAGCTCACGTCAAGCCAGTGAACTGATCGAACAGCTCAAGACCGGAGCAGCAGCATGAGGCGTCATCTCTCCCATTCCCAAATCAACAGCTGGTTACGCTGCCCGAAGCCGTACCAGCATCGCTACATCCTCGAATCGGTACCGGAACGCATGTCCATC
>CAZJGH010000083.1:0-10696 GCA_964545405.1 uncultured Planctomycetales bacterium | reverse complement strand
CCAGGCTGAGTATGAGCAGAAACTCCAGGATAAGCAGTTCCTGCGTCAGAAGGCATTGCTCGACTTCGCTGAGACTAAGGTCGCCGAAGAAGAGAAGAAGGTGAACCTGATCGAACGTCAGATCCAGGCTGCTGAACTGAGTCTTACCCAGACCTGGGAGAAGACCATCCAGGAGAAGAAGTCCGAGTACGAGGTGCTGATCGCTGGTATCCGTGCAGAGGCTTCGGTCTATGCCGCGGAAACCATGGCGAAAGGTGATGCCGATAAGGTCATCGCTGAAGCTAACGGCCAGTTGGCCCTGGAGAAGGCTGAGGCGTTGCGTAATGAACTACGCACGGCGGCGCTGAACTCCGAAGGCGGTCGAATCCTGCTTGCACTTGATGCTGCGGAGAACCTCGACATTCCGCGTGTCACCTTGAACAGTGATGACCCCAACGTGCCGATCATCCTGAATCTAGGAGAGCTGACCAAGATGTTGGTCGGCGATTAGCGGCCAGTCAGGCGTTGGTATCCAAGCGTCGGGCGAGGTGAAGTACTTCACTTCGCTCGACCATTCCGATTAAGGTCGGATTGCTGGCGCTGGTGATGACCGCAGCCGTGTTACCTGAGAAGTCCTTGAAGAACTCCAGGGCTTGCGGAAGCGTAGTAGAAGCCGTCAGCGAGGCCTCTTCAGGTGTGAGGGTAGCTATGTCCTCTGCAGTCACCAAGGCAGCGGTGCGCTTGTCATAGGCGATCTGACTTAGGTCAGACAATGTGACGACACCGACAAGCCTATTCTCTGGATCGATGACCGGGAAGTGATTGAACGGTGAGCTGTTGGCGAAGCGCAGGATGACGCTCATGTTGGCGCTGCGCCGCAAGGCGGTAGTGTCCGGGCGCATGAAGCGCTCGACCGTGATCGACTGAGGGCTTTGGCCCTTGCTCGCGTAATGGCCACCGAAAGTGGCGCGCATCACCGCGCGCCAACCACGGCGTCCTTCGCGATCAGCGGTGTGTGACATCAGGTTGCCGAGACTGACTTCGCCGGCGGCGACGGCGACCTTCTTGACCAGGATCGGTCCGAGCAGCTCGAAGATGACTACTGCACCGAGGATGATGTTCAGCAGGTCATTGGCCAGTTCCTTGTCGAACGACTCTACATAGGAGGCTAAGGCGATAGCGGCACCTGCTTGGCATAGGAGTGCCAGGCCGATCGGTGGGTCCTCACCTTGGCGCGCAGGTTTGGCTGCGTTGATCCCATAGAGACCGACATGGGCTCCCAGGCTCTTGCCGAGGGTACGGCCAAGCACATACAGGCCGACTGCCAACCAGTTGGCGCCGAGAGTCTCGAAGTCCAGGTGTGAACCACTCAGCACGAAGAACAACACGATGGCTGGTTGCGCATAGACATCCATCGCCGCCGTGATGCGCGGGAACAGTTGCGAGCGGTTTACCACGACTGCGCCGGTGGCCAGGAAAGCCAGCATGTGGGGGACGTCGGTCATCTCGCAGACGCCGACAGTCAGCAGGATCACGGCCAGCAGCGGTACGGCGTAGTTGTCGCGCCCGACCCTTTCCTGCATCAGGATCAAGGCGTGGCCTGCGACCAGTCCATAGACCAAGGAGCCGAGCACATCCCAGATCGGAGCAGTGAAGCTACTGTCGCCACCTTTGAAGGCGAAGAACAACACCAGTGCAAGCTCGAACAGGAACACCGCCCAGACGTTCGACAGCGCAGTCAGTTGCTTGATCTTGCGCGTAGCTGAGCCCTTGGCCTCGTATTCATGCAGGACCTCCAAGGTGGTGGCAGGTGCTACTGCGATCGCCAGGATGCCAAGTAAGACCGCGCCTTGCAGGTCACCGAGGACGGCCAACGACAGGCCGAAGACGATGGCGAAGGTGAAGGCTGATTCGAGGGCGGAGACCCTCAGCAGGCTGCGCATGCCGGTCGGTCCGCCGCCACGTCCTTTGAGCTTGAACTGGCCACCCAAGATGAAGAGTGCCAGTGCCATGGCAAGGTCATTGACCGGTTGCCGCAACTCTTCGAGGGAATCATGCTGCAGATAATCCTGGGTGGCCAGGAAGTGCATGCCGATTCCGGCCGCCAGATAACCAGTCAAGGTAGGTAGGCGTAGCAGGCGCGCGAACCAACCACCGAACACCCCGCCAGCGAGCAGGATGCCAATCAGCAACAATCCTTCCAGAGTTGGCATGATCTAGTGTGCGCTTGCCCAATCAGGGCCGGAGTCGAGGTCCACCTTCAATGGTACATCCAATGGGAAGGCATTTTCCATCTCCTCGCGCACCAACACTGACAGTTGTTCGACCTCTGATTTCGGGCTGTCGAAGACCAACTCGTCGTGCACCTGAAGGATCAGGCGCGCGGCTAGATTCTCACGCTGGATGCGCTCTTCAACGCGCAGCATCGCGACCTTAATCAGGTCGGCGGCACTTCCTTGGACCGGCGTGTTGACGGCGACATTCTCGGCCGACGAACGTACGCGATTGTCGCTGGAGTTGACCCCATCAGCGGGGCGATGACGCCCGAGTAGGGTTCGGACCTCGCCGGTGGAGCGTGCGTCATCAAGGGTCTTGTCCAACCACTTGCGTACCCCAGGTAGGGCGTCGAAGTACTGGTCGATGAAGGCTTGAGCTTCCTTAAATGAAAAGCCGGTCTCACGTGCCAGGCGCTGTGGTCCCATGCCGTAGAGGATGCCGAAGTTGATCGCCTTTGCACGCGAACGCATCTCGCCATCGACGTCATCGGGCTCCACCCCGAATACCAACGCAGCCGTACGTGCATGGACATCGGCACCATCGCGGAAGGCCGAGATCAGTGCAGGATCCTGCGACAGGTGAGCCACCACCCGCAATTCCACCTGTGAGTAGTCAGCTGATAGCAGCGCCCAATCGTCATCTCGCGGGATGAAGGCACGGCGAATCTCGCGGCCAGCATCGGTGCGGATGGGGATGTTCTGCAGGTTCGGGTCGCTCGATGACAAGCGCCCGGTACTTGCTACCGCCTGGTTGAAGGAACTGTGGATGTGACCGGTGTCGGGGTGGATGTATCCCGGCAGTGCATCGACGTAGGTGCCGATCAACTTGGTGATGCGGCGATACTCCAGCAGCGCATCGACGATCTCGATGCCCGCGTACTTCTCCATGGTGGCCGCGTCAGTCTTGTAGCCGGTCTTGGTACGGCCGATACGCTTGACGTTGGCCTGTTCCTGGATCTTCAATTTCTCGAACAGGATAGGACCAAGCTGCTTAGGTGAGTTCAGGTTGAAGGGTTCGTCCGCCAGCTCATGGACCTTAGCTTCAAGCTCAGCTTGACGCTCGCCCAAGGTGACACGCATCTCCGCCAGGCGCGCGCGGTCTACGCGCACACCTTCTGCTTCCATGCGTTCCAAGGTGCCGACCAAGGGCATCTCGACTTCATGGAAGAGTTTTTCGGCACCGACACGCTTGAGGCCGGCCCGCAATGGCGCGACCAAGCGGAAGGTGGCATCGGCGTCTTCGCATGCGTATTCAGCGACGGTCTCGACTGGCACCATATCCATCGTCAAAGCCTTTTTGCCGGTTCCGAGCAAGGCCTTGGTAGGGATCTTCTCCAGCCCCAACATGTTCAGCGACATGGCATCGAGGTTATGCGCTGATACCGGTTCGACGAGGCAATGCGCGATCATGGTGTCGAACTCCCAACCCTGGATATGCACACCATGACGACGCATCACATGGGCATCGTATTTGGTGTTCTGCCCATACTTGGCGAGCTTAGGGTCTTCGAGCAAAGGTCGAAGGAACTCCACTGCCGCTTCCCCATTCGGGCCAGTAACTGGCTCAGGGAGATTCTCGGCTACATACCAGGCCTTGCCATCTTGCCATGAGAATGACATGCCGACCAACTTCGCGCGCATCGGGTCGATGCTGGTGGTCTCGGTATCGAACGCGAAACCGCTGCAGCTATTCAAGCCATCGTGAAGTTCGACGAGGTCCTCGGTGGTCTTGACCAGACGGTAATCGCCGGCCGCCATTGCAGCAGCCGCACGGGCGGCAGCAGGGTCGACGTCGGCTGGGGTTTGGTCGTCGAACAAGCTTGGCCCACCTGGGCCTGCACCACTCGCCGGCGGCTTGGCCCCGTTGCCTTCGCCTTTCTCCGCGCCTTCGATCTTCGCTGGCGCCTTCACCTTAGCCTTCTTCTCGGTCAACCCAGGTAAGCCTCCGTCTTCAGAGAAGCCGGCGAAGCGTTTGCCCAAGGTGTTGAGACTGTGGTCGGTGCAGAACCTCTTCACTGCATCGAAGTCGGCAGAACCGGGCTTCAACTCCTCGGCCGCCGGCACATCCATGTCGGTGCGCATCGTGACCATGCGCAAGGCCAGGCGTGCCGAGTCCTGGAAGTTAGCCAGATTCTCCGCGAGCTTTCCTTTCTCTTCTTCGGGACCTCGTGCGAGGACTTCATCCAAGCTGCCGTACTTCTGCAGCAAGGTGGTAGCGCGCTTGGGGCCGACCCCAGGCACACCTTTGATGTTGTCAGTGCTGTCACCGACCAGTGCTTGCCATTCGGCCATCTTGGTCGGCGGCAATCCGTATTTCTCTTCTATATCCGCAGGACCAAGGATCACCGCCGGGGCTTGTTGCTTGGGCGGGGGACATTGCAACACATGGTCGCTGACTACCTGAGCAAGGTCCTTATCAGAAGTGAACATGCGCACATCCCAACCCTTGGTCGAAGCCTGTGCACCCAATGAAGCGATGATGTCGTCGGCCTCGAAGCCGGCTTCATCGAGCGACGGAATGCCCATCAACTCGGTGATCTCGCGCATCCATGGGAACTGTACGCGCAAGTCCTCGTCCAAGTCCTCGCGGTTGGCCTTGTAGGTGTCATCGATCTCATGACGGAAGGTAGGTTCGCCGCGATCCCAAGCCACCGCAACGCTCTTGGCCGGGTGGTCCTCGAGGGCGCGCAACAAGGCGGCGACATATCCATACAACGCGCCAGACGGGCGGCCTTCATTGTCGGTCAGGCCGCGGATGGCGAAGAAGGCGCGGAAGGCCAAGGCCGTGCCGTCGATCACCAACAGCAGTGGACGCTCATTCTTGGGGTCGGCCATCATCCGATGTATTTCAACAGCACGAAGCCGCCTACGAGGAGGACCGCAAATGCGATCGCAGCGAGATCAAACCACTTGTCCATCCATTCGACGATGGGCTGACCGAAGTGACGCAGGAGGAAGCCTTCGAGATAGAAACGGAATCCACGCCCGACGATGCAGGCACCGATGAATGGCCACAAGGTGATCGCCGCCATCGCTCCGGAAGCGATAGTGAAGACCTTGAAGGGGATTGGCGTGATCGCAGCGATAAGCAACGCCACCAGACCGTAGTTCGCGAACCACCCCTCGATCTTGGCCCAAGTATGGCGCTCCATCTCACCGGCGGCGTTCTCGACCATCGGGTCATAGATGTCCAGCAGCCAGGTGCCGACACTTCCCATCAGGAAGTAACCGATGGCGAATCCAAGTACACCGCCTAACACCGATGCGATGGTGGTCACACCGGCATAACGTACGGCGCGTTCAGGTTTGCTGGCACCCATCGCCATCAGCAATGGGTCAGGCGGAATCGGGAAGAAGCTCGACTCAGCGAATGACAGGCCGAACAACGCCCGTTCGGCGTAGGGCTTGTCGGCGAAGGCCAGCATCCAGTCGTAGAGTCGGCGTGCGCCGCTCATGATCTGGGCAAGAACAGGGATTTTGGTCACTAGGAATGCTGGTTAGGGGACGGTCTGGAAATCACGAATAGTCCATTCGACCGAGCTGCGGCCGCGGAAGTGGTTGAGTCCAACGTTGATCACGACGTCAAGTTGATCTCCGACCTTCAGGTCACGTGCGCGGTCAGCGAGTCGCCAACCTAACGCGCGAATCACCTGTCCGTCGCGTTCAAGGCGCAGTTCGACATGAGAGCCGTCACCGATGAACTTCGGTGCAACGGCCAGGCGTGCACCGCTACATAAGAATAGCGGTTCGGCGAATCCTTCACCGAACGGTTGCAGTTCATCGATCGCGTATACGGTGGCGCGGTCGATTTCCGCCGGGCCGATCTCACAATCGATGATTAGGCAAGGAGGTGCAGCTGGCGGTTGCTTGGAAGCTCCTTCACGTAGCGCCTCGGCCACGGCTTCGGCATCTTCCGGCTTGAAGTGGAAACCGGCGGCGCGCGCATGGCCGCCATATCCGAGCAGATGTCGCTTGGCGTTATCGAGAATCTTCACCAGATGAAAACCCTCCGGTGCTCGGGCGCTGCCGCGCGCGACTCCCGGAGTGCACTCAGCCCACAACAGACTTGGCAGGCCGGTGCGTTCCATGATCTGGCTGGCGACGATTCCAAGGACTCCGAAGTGGGCACCAGAATGGCCGGTGAAGATCACGCCATCGCCACGCTGGAACTGTTCCTCGACGCTGCCGTTCAGGGTCTTCACTTCTCGATTCTGGATCTCGCGGCGCTCCAGGTTCAAGGCCTCGAGCTTGGCGCATAGGGCCTCCGCTTGTGGTGCCCTGGTGGCGGCGATGGTGTCGAAGGCCACATTGGCCTGCAGCAACCGACCAGCGGCGTTGAGTCGCGGACCGATACGAAAACCTACATCAGTGGCGGTAGGGGTGTCACGTATTCCCGCGCTCTTGACGATTGCACGTAACCCAGGAAAGCTGGATTCCGGCAATGTCGCCAAGCCATGATTGACCAGGCCACGGTTCGGGCCACGCAATGGCATGACGTCACAGATGGTGGCGATCGCCGCGTAGCCGAGACAGTCGAACAGGAAGCGTCGGTCCTTCTCGGCGAGCTTCTCGTCACCCAGGACATGTCGCAACACGCCCCAGGTGAGTAACCAAGCTACCGCAGTTCCGCAGAACTCAGGAAAGACCTGCGGCTTGCCATCTTCACCCGGCAACCAAGGATTCATCAAGGCAGCACATTCTGGAAGCTCGTCGCCAGGCAAGTGGTGATCGACGACGATGACCTCAATCCCGGCAGCTGCGAGTCGGCGCAATGGTTCGATTGCGGTCGTGCCGTTATCGACTGCGATGACCAGCTTGGCACCGCAAGCTTCGATGGCGGCGATGCTGTTGTCCCCGAAGCTATATCCATCGCGGACCCGGTCAGGGATGAACACCTCAGACTGCAACCCCAAGCGTTCCATCAGGTGAAACAGCAACACCGCACCACAGGTGCCGTCGACATCGTAGTCGCCATGGATCAGCACCTTGGATTTCGCGGTGCGTGCGCGCTCCAGGGTAGCCAATGCATCGGCGAAACCCGGCACAGAGGTCGGGTCAGGCAAATCCGCAAGCGAAGCCTTGACCACACTGGCGGCTTCATCGGGTGCTGAAACGCCTCGATTGAGCAGTAATTGAGCCACCAGTGGGCGCATCTTCAGACCTTCGGCCAGGCGATCTCGGGTCCCGGGATCGGAGGGCTGCAATTTCCAACGAAATTGCGAAGCGACAGCCGTACTACTCACACTTAAGATTCTAGGATTCCCATGGCCGAGAATCCTCCCCGCATTCCATCGATGAACGAAATACTCGAAAGTTGCGCCCAGCGCGGCCTCGAGAGCTTTGGTCGTGAGGCCTGTCGTGTCGCTTGCAGTCGTGCTCTGGACGGGGTGCGTGAGCGACGCAAGGCCGGGGACCTCAGCGCCGGAATCGACGCTGATTTCTGGACTCAAGTGTCGGCTTTTCTCGAGGTCTTGCCGGCTTTGCAGTTGCGTGGCGCGATCAATGCGACTGGTGTGGTGCTGCACACCAATCTTGGGCGCGCGCCTTGGCCGTCAGAGGCTGTAGCGGCGTCCGCAGCCGCAGCCGGTGCTGCCTTGTGTGAGATCGATCGTCACACCGGTGGTCGCGGACGTCGTGACCGCCCCGTTTCCGAGTTGCTCGCCCGCGTCACAGGTGCCGAGGCTGGCCTACCGGTCAACAACAACGCAGCAACCGTCTTGCTTGCTGTCGCAGCGCTTGCCCGTGGCCGCAAGGTCGTGGTGGCGCGCCGCGAGTTGGTCGAGATCGGTGGTTCATATCGGATGCCCGAAGTCATCGCTGCTGCGGGGGCTGAGATGGTCGAGGTCGGTACGACTAACCGTGTGCACCTGAAGGATTTCGAGGCCGCGATGGAGGACCCCGCCGTCTCCTTGGTGCTGCGCATTCATCCGAGCAATTTCCGCATCGAAGGGTTCACCAAGGAACCGAGCATGAAGGAGCTGGCTGATGCTTGCCATGCGCACGGTTTGCCATTGGTCTACGATCTCGGCAGCGGTGTCCTTAATGGTGCCGGTCTGCCGGGACTTGAGTTGGAGCATCCGGTCCAGGCTTCGTTGGCCGACGGCTGCGACCTGGTCACGTTCTCCGGTGATAAGCTTTTGGGTGGTCCGCAGGCTGGATTGATCGTGGGTGCTAAACCCCTGATCGAGCGTCTGCGTAGTGACATGCTTACACGCTGCTTGCGCCTCGACAAGACCATGCTCGCAGCCCTCGAAGCGTTACTGTCGATTCATGCACTAGGCGAAGATGCAGCCCGCTCACGGATTCCTGCCTTGCAACGCCTGTCGCTGACCGTCGAGCAGCTGCAAGAGACCGCCACCCGTTTGGCCGACGCCGTCAACGGCTCAGCTAACAGCTACTCAGCTGCCGTGGTGCAGTGTGCCGGCAGGGTCGGTTCAGGTGCTTCACCGACAGCCGATCTACCTAGCGCAGGCGTGATGCTGAACTCCAGTGATTGCGATGCCCAGCAGCTTGCGCAACGATTGCGTGATGCGGAACCACCGATGTTCGCACGCATCCAGGATGATGGCGTGCTGCTCGACCTGCGCACAGTGTCCACCGAGGAACTGCAGCTACTCGAGGATCTCCTGACTTCCTGATCGCTAACCCGGTCAATCCAAGAACAGCACAGTCACGACTTCATCAGGAGCCATGGTCAGGCTCACGGTAGAGCCAGTTGGAGACAATGGCGTCAGTGGGCGCTCGACCAAGTCGCAGCTCCAGGCGGACGAGTAAGCGAACGGTGGGGCAATAGTCACGAGCCCACCCTGTCCGGTGCCGCGTAAGCGTACTACCGTGCCGGTAT
Organism: uncultured Planctomycetales bacterium; assembly: GCA_964545405.1. Taxonomy (GTDB): domain Bacteria; phylum Planctomycetota; class UBA1135; order UBA1135; family UBA1135. Next base: position 1,597 of record CAZJGH010000083.1, on the reverse strand, counting down.
CAGCCTCACTGCGTTTGTGGCAGACCACCATCGCCGGTCCGCTTACATCGAGGAAACTGCCGTTAGCGGCTGCACCGGCCGCTTGCCCGAAGTCGACCCAAGCCGCGAATGGCGGCGACAGGTCACGGCGCTGAGTCTCGCGATCCGGCGGGGGTGTTGCTGAGTCCCCGACTCGTACCTTGAACTCGTACTGCAGCAGGTTCGGCAAGCCAGGTTCGATTTCGATCGGCACGATCGCACCGCCGAGGACCTCGCCTTCGACATGATGGCGGATCAGCTTCCAAGTGATGCTGTTCTCATCGGTCTCCAAGGCCAAACCGGCTGCACCTGATATCTCGCCGATATCGACAGTGGGTGTGTCCAAGGAACTTACCGAGATCCAACGCCCGTTTACGCCTTGCAAGGTAGCACCGGTAGCCGCACCGAAATGAGCAAGTTGGGTGCCTTGAAGTGAATCCGGCCCAGGCCGGTAATGCCCGTCCGGGCCGTCGATGGTCAATGCCGTGGGCGTCGAAAGAGCGGCTGGAAAACTCATGCCAATATGCAACGAGTGGTCAGCGAAGGACACGAAGGGGATGTCACTGCGCCTGAACCTGAGCAGCACATCGACCCGCGCTTCGTCTTCGTACACCCGGTATTCACGAACCCAATCGCTGCTGCCCTGGCCAAGAACGCGGATGCGGCGGAACAGTGGTGAAGCGCTCTCGATCTCGACCCCAGCTAATGGAGGGTTGAAGTCGCTCCATGCGCTGAAGAAGACCTCCAGGTTCTTGCCGCCTTCAATGCCGCCGAAGGGATGGACTGAGGTGTTGCTGAGCCAATCGAAACCACTGCTGGTGTCGATCCATTGAGTTGCAGTGCCCTTGATCGTGTCGACACCGAAGACGAATGGACCGACGTTGATGGTGTTGCCGCTGGTCCAAGTTGGTGGGGCCGGAGCATTGCCACCATCAGTCACATGCCATCGCTGCCAGCTTCGTGCTGGAATGTCCACCTGCACGGCTAAGGTCTGACGTTGGGCATCAAGCCAACGAAACGGCGCATCCGGGCTCCCGCCAACTCCGGCCAAGCGTAAGTCAGTTGCTTGCGGGGCACCGGTATCGATCTCGACGATGCCCGTGAAAGCCTCGCCGAGCGGGTTGTACAGCACTACCCCAGCTTCACCGAATGGGACCACCGTTGGGCCGTGGTGGTTGAGCGCTTCAGCCAGGTTGTCCCTGAAGATCTGGTCAGCATCCTTGGCAGTCTGGACGAACTCTCGGTTCTCCTTCTCTACCTGTGCCAGAGTCAAGTGGCCTGGCCAACCGACGCCGCCACCGGAGTGTTCATCGAAGACCAGAATGCGCCGCCAGGCGCGATCGAGTTGGGCAGCTGGGTAGGTGAGTCCATCGGAGTTGAACAACGAGGTCCGCAGGGCTTCGAGATCCGCCAAGCCAGCGCGGCTACGACGCACCAACGAAGTAGAGGCAGGAGTCACCGTGGTCACGTCATCCCAGCCACCGGCACCATCGCCCGTGTAGGTCGGGAAGACGTCGCCATAGGTAGTCAATAGATGGTCGAAGAACTGGTCAGCGGTCGCGACCTTTATCTGCGGAGT
>CAZJGH010000082.1:0-10752 GCA_964545405.1 uncultured Planctomycetales bacterium | reverse complement strand
GCCATTTGCTCCATCATTTCCCTGGCCTTCGCCCTTTCTGATTCGGGTTCGATGTTAAGCGCGAGAATCTTCAGCCCCGCGGCTTGAGTCTCATCAGCTGCCGCAGTGAATGCCGCTAGTTCCCCGGCGCATGGAGCACACCAAGAAGCCCACATCTGTACCAGGTAGGCTTGCTGAGCTGGGCCTTGTGGCATGGCGCGTGATTCGACGCCGAATAATGACCCACTCCGCCCGTCTGAGGATTCAACTTCAATCCGTGGCATCGGCACCGGTGATGCGAGCACGACTCGGGCAGCGGAACGAGGGCGCGGTGGTGACGGATTCGAAGGCATCAGTTCCTGCGGACCGACTGGAGAATCCCAGACTTGAGCCTGGCCACTGCCTTGTATCAGTACAAATCGGCCGTTCGCGAACGCACCGGTGAATATTTCCCTTTCACCGCCGGGCCAGGAAACCGCGATTCCTTCGACTGGGGCCAAGCCCAACCCGAAGTGCATCCAACCGCTGGACTGCGCAAGATAACCTTCACCAGCGCGGCGTGTCTGCATTAGTGGCGCTGCAATGGTTTCCTTAAGGCGGACTTCGACTCGAGCACCAATCGCATCGCGGTTACCCGAGGTGCCTTGAAGTTTGAGCTGCAGGAATCCACCGTCACCATCGAGGCCGTTACGCATGAAGCGCAGACGCGGGCCAGTGCGGTTGGTGATGAACAGATCCAGGTCGCCATCGAGATCCCAGTCAACCGGTGCCACCGAGCGGCCGTCGTCATCGAAGCCGAGACCAGTAACGGAGGAGACCGAGGCGAAGGGGGCGCCACGAGTGTTGAGGAAGGTGCAGTTGCGCTCGTGGCCGCTCCATGAGAAGCCCTGGCTAACCAACTTATTAATGGCAACCCAACCGAGCTTGTAATCCTCGGTCGATCCCCCGGCTTCAGTAGGCGTTTGCGACACGACCTGCCGCCAGAAGAAACTTCACAAGTCGTCCTTGCGGTCGTTGGTGGAGAAGCCGTTCGGCACCATCAGGTCGAGCCAAGAGTCGTTGTTGATGTCGAGGAACATCGACCCCCATGACCAAAGTCCGCGAGTGACGCCTTTGTCGAGGCTGACGTCACGGAAGGTGCCGTCACCGAGATTGCGGAACAGCGAGTTGCCGCGTGCGTGGCGGCGAAGCTCGCCAAGGGTGTCACTGCCAGCGCCGGGCAGGAAATCACGTTGATATGCGACGCGGTTGCCGGCGCTGGAATACATGTTGCTGACATAGATGTCCATCCAACCATCGCGGTCGTAATCCCCCCAGGAAACTCCCATGCCGGCAGAGATGTCCTCGACACCGGCTTGGGAAGCGACGTCAGTGAAGTTGCCGTCGTCGTTCCGGTAAAGGTTGTTGCGCCCGAAGTCGTTGGCGACGTATAGGTCTTGGTCGCCGTCGTTGTCATAATCTTCCCACGATGCAGCGAAACTGAAGCGCTGATTGTTGACGTCGAGACCGACCAAGGCGGTCACATCCTGGATCTGCCAATCCGCTGTGCAACGCAGCATGATGTTGTCCAGCCCGTTGTTGGCGTCGTGGTATGGGGTGGGTACTGCCTGATCCTCGTAGGGGTTCAGGTAGCGGCAGACATAGATATCGAGGAAGCCGTCATTGTCGTAATCGGCAGCCGCGATGGTGGTCGCCTCTGGCGCTGGGCCAGATGTCTTGACCGTGAAATGCCCGCGTCCGTCATTGGCCAGGAATACCAAGTCGGCACCGAGATTGGTGACCAAGTCGAGGTCGCCGTCATTGTCGAGGTCGAGCAGCAGCGCACTGCGGGTGGAATCGAGGAAGTCGACGCCGGCAGCTACTGAATGGTCGACCAAGGACCCATCCGCGGAGTGAAGGTACAGGCGGTTGGGGAGGCCTCCTGGTTGTGGCAGGTAGATGTCTTCAAGGCCGTCGCCGTTGACGTCACCGATGGCGACACCTTGGTGACTCTGGTCGGAGAAGCCGAGGCCGCGGTCCAATCGCCCTTGCCAATAACCCATACTCGGCAGGAGCTGCGCACGATAGCTGTCGTCGCTTCCGAACATCGATTCAGTGCAGTCGGTGTAGAGCGGTTGCCCGTCGGCAGGGCCGTGCACCTCTTCGAATCCGTCGACTCGGACTGAAGCCAATGCCGGTGGGTTGCCCTCCTCGAGAATCCAGGTGCAAGTCCAGGTCGACTTCTGTTGGACCAGACGGTCTCCATCGTTGCCATGTGCGAAGTAATAGGCTTTGGTGGTCAGAAGGCCATCGGTCACCTGCAGATCGTAGATCTTGACCTTCGCGTAGAAGTCATCCACCCCACGGAAGGGGTGCAAGAGTTCCATGATCGCGGTGGTGAACCCCTGAGTTCCTTCGATGTCGACTGCGGGATCAGGGTCCTCGTCGGTGACAGGGACGGGGCGGAGTACGAGCAACACGCCGTCGTCGAACACGGTCTCGAACTTAGGAGGACGTAACGCCGTACATGAAAAATTCGATGCCAATAATGGGGCCAGTGTTTCACTATCCAGATCATCACCGGGGTGCCAAGTCTTTACCAGCAGTGCAAGTTGCCCCTGCGCGGCCTGACTGACCTCTTCGCTTGCCCAATCGTCGGTGCTGGCGTTCCAGCGCCCCAACTTGTCTTGAATCTCCGCACCCAATTGTGCGGTCGGGTCTCCCGGTGCCGCGACCGCATCTTGATCCGTCTTACCAGGATCCTGTGCAGCGCCGAGTTGGGGCGCCAGGGCAAGCATGAGTACGAGGGCCACATGACTTCGACGTGCATCGCAGTGCAATCCACTGTCGCCGATTCCTTTAGCAGACACGGGTGCCATTCTAGGCAATCCGCGAGAATCCCTGCTGCAATGATTGTCTGCTAATGTGAGCCAGTCTCGAATAGCTTGCGATATCGAAGCCTGAATCGGTAGGATGGCTAAAGGCATCCGATGATAGATGCCGTATGTGTTAAAGGAGGAATCGATGAAGGCCGTGGACAAACTCCGTGTTGCTTTACCTTGCATCTTGGTCTTCGGGACCGCGGGAGCCTTAATCGGTGGCCCCATGGATGCCAATCCAGGTGCGATCAGGGTTGGAATCGTGGTCGGAGGATGTGTGGCATTCGTGATCCTATATCGCAAGAACTCAACGCATTAACCTCGTTCTCCCCATTCAGAAAGGCTGTAAACGATGAAGATGAAGGTCTCGCTCCTAATCGTGTTCCTGCTCGGGTGTGCCGGCAGTGCCGAGTCGGTTTCTCAGCCTCATATTGACTTGGCGATCGGCGAACCCCACAGGGTCATCAAGGATGACGAGTGGGAGCTTCATATCTGGTATCAAAACATGGGCAGTAGAAGCGACGGCCAGCATGGAGTCCTCTTTCACCAGGATGATGAAGTGTCTCAATCGACTGGCGGTGAGGAGGTCGTGACCAGTCTTGGGCTAATGCGCAACTACGGCCCTAAACCTGAAGGGATCCCTTGGGCTCAGTCGGGATGGAACTATGCAGACCAAGACAGGATCCTGCGTTCCTGGCAACTCGAGCTATCTGAGTAGAGGTGGTGGCGCCTAGCTGACTACGATGCCGAGGCCGTTTGAGAACTTCGAAGTGGAAAGGTCCAGGGCGTGGAACCACACTGACCAGCCCTGAGCACTGATCGGAATCGGTGCAGTCATTGCCGCATGCCCACTGGAGTCAGCCGTCATCGTCGGCAGCTCGACGAATGGGGGAGTCAGGAGCAGGTTGCCGAAGGGCGTTGCGGTCGGGCCGTTACCGGCGAGAGAATATCCATGCCTGATCAGGGCAGACGGGGCGGCGTTGTCGACTGTAATGGTGCAAGCGCCGCCAGCAACCAGGTTGGTGACCGAGAGGATCGGGGAGGAACCACTTATTCCCTCGAGCTCTATCGCCAAGCCTTCGTTAGGGAGAAGGCATGACCACCATGAAGTAGAAGTGTTCGGAAGGTAGCCGATGCATGCCAAACCATTCACCGGATCGGTGGTACCAAACTCCCATGTGAAATAACTAGCTCCAGCGATCTCGATCCAATAGGTGCCTTGGGTTAGCGAAACTGGGGTGGGCAAGTCGAACTCGAATCGGTATTCATCGTAGGTGACTCCCCATGAAACGAAGGTGGCGCCAGTCGGGACCCCTGTCAAGGATTGGGGAACTAATTGACTTACGAGAGTGCCACCCGGAAGAAGCGCTCACGGCCTTGATGGGGTACATTGTGGGGGATGAATAGAATCGTGCCAACCGTCATCGTGCTGCTCATGTGCTTGACCGCTTCATGCAGTGGCGAGAAAGTCGTTCCCGCTCCATGTCCTGCTGACGGACGGGAGGTGCAAGTCTTCTTCTCCACTCCGGATGGCAAGCTGATGTCGGACGTTGGCAGCTTCGTCGGCTGGAATGAGTACTGGGCGAGCATCGAGTTGCAGGGCGGCCGTGTGATTCACCATTCAGCTGACACAGTAACTGCGATCCATGACCTCAGTAGGTAAGGGCATGAGCTCCACCGTCGGAATAAGCCTGGTCAGGGTCATTGCCCTGTCGTTAATCCTGGGTCTCGTCTCGATTTCATGCAGCTCCTCTGATTCCGGAAGTGGACCGCTGCAGGTCAACTTCGGTGATGAACTGTCTCCGCGGTTCCGCGAGGTTCTTTTCAACGCACCTGAACTGGAGTTGGTCGCGATCAATCCTGATTGGCCGACCGAGGAATCCCGCGCTGATCCGACAACCCTTCACGGTTATTCAGTCAGAGGGCGATCTACTTTGGTGGAGCGTGAGAAACGCCTCGAGTTATTGGTTGCTCTGGGAGAAGGTGCGATGGAGAACGATGGTGTGGTTGCCGCTTGCTTCAATCCGCGCCACGCGATCATTGCCCAATATGATGGGAAGGTATGTGAGCTGATCATCTGCTTTGAGTGCCTCACCTTTCAGGTCTGGGATGGCAACGAACGCGTCGAGACCGTCGACCTGTCTGAGACACCTAGAGCCACTTTCGATCGCATCTATACCTCACTTGGCTTGTCGATAGCACCACGTTAGACCAGGTAGGCAAAAACCCAGAATCCGTTTTATTCCCCCGGAAAAGGCGCTGTGGGGAGGGTTCTGGAAAAGCAGACAAAAATCTCGTTTTTTTAGCCCAACTAGCACCTGGAGTCCTCTAATTTAGTTGTAGTGGATTCTCGGCTTTCCCGTGGAATCCGCATTCGCTCCTTTGAACTAAAAGTTCAATCCACGTCAACATGGTTAAGAAGAGAACAATGCATAGCGCCACGAAACCAGCTAAGTCGTCACGGAAAACTAAGTTTCCTAAGGCCAGCAAGATGGTGTACGCATTCGGCAGTACTAAGACTGAAGGCAATGCCACGATGCGCCAGCTCCTTGGAGGGAAAGGGGCGAACCTGGCAGAGATGACTTCGATCGGCTTGCCGGTTCCACCGGGATTGACAATCACGACCGAAGCGTGCGCGGACTATTTCAAGAGTGGGCGAAAGTTGCCGCGCGGCTTGATGGATCAAGTACATAAGGCAGTCAAGCGACTGGAGCGCGAGACCGGCAAGAAGTTCGGTAGCTGCAAGAACCCTTTGCTCGTATCGGTCAGGTCTGGTGCTGCAGTATCCATGCCGGGGATGATGGACACCATCTTGAACCTCGGGCTGAACGATGAATCCGTTCGTGGATTGGCCACACTGACCGACAACGAACGTTTCGCTTACGATGCATATCGGCGTTTGATAAACATGTATGGCGACGTCGTCATGGACGTGCACCACCATGTGTTCGAGGCCGAGTTCGACAAGGTCAAGTCAGCTGAAGGTGTCGAGAGGGACAACCAGGTCTCGGTCGATGGCCTCAAGCAATTGTGCACCGCCTACGAGGCCGTGTTCAAGAAGGCTACCGGCATGGATTTTCCACAAGACCCCTTGAGGCAGCTTGAAATGGCGATTGAGGCTGTCTTCAAGAGCTGGAAAATCGATAAGGCCATTGCCTATCGGCGCATCGAGGGCATCTCCGGGTTGGCCGGAACCGCCGTAAACGTTCAGGCTATGGTGTTCGGCAACATGGGGCCGGATTCAGGCACAGGAGTGGCCTTCACCCGCAACCCTGCCACTGGTCAGAATAAATTCTACGGCGAATACCTGGTCAACGCCCAAGGCGAGGATGTGGTCGCTGGAATCCGTACTCCGCAACCCGTCAGCAAGATGCACTTGTGGAGGCCAGAAGGCAACAAGGGTGTGGGGCGTCGTACCAAGGCGAGGCTACTGGAGATCAAGGACGTACTTGAGCATCACTACACCGACGTGCAGGACATCGAGTTCACCATCGAACAGGGGACCTTCTACATCCTGCAGACCAGAAACGGTAAACGAACCAGTGCTGCTGCGGTCAAGATCGCGTGCGACCTGGTCAAGGAAGGATTGATAGATGAGCACACCGCATTGAAACGCGTTCCGGCGTTAGGCCTGACACAACTGCTGTTGCCGAGCTTCGATCCAAAGGCCAAGCTCGAACATGACCTGTTGACTGTCGGCCTTCCGGCAAGCCCTGGCGCGGCATCAGGCACCTTAGCCTTCACCGCCGAAGAGGCAGTGGAGCGCGCCCAGGATGGCGAGAACGTTCTTCTGGTGCGCAGGGAGACCAGCCCCGAAGACGTGGACGGGATGCATCATGCAGCCGGAATCCTGACCAGTACCGGTGGCATGACTAGTCACGCAGCAGTGGTCGCACGTGGATGGGGGAAGTGTTGCGTGGCTGGGGCCAATGAAGTGCAGATCGATGAAAAGGCCCGCAAGGTCACGATCAATGGCCGCACTTACACCGGCAAGGACGTCCTCTCCCTGGACGGTTCCACTGGCCAGGTGTTCGATGGCAGGATGGCTACCGTCGAACCCAAGTTGAGCGGTGACTTCAAGAAGTTGATGGGCTGGGCTGATGACGTCAGCAGACTTTATGTCCGTACCAATGCCGATTCACCGGAAGATGCGCGACGTGCTCGTGCATTCGGAGCCAAGGGGATCGGCTTGTGTCGTACTGAACATATGTTCTTCGAGGGTGATCGGATCACGCCGATGCGTGAGATGATCCTGGCGGAGGAGAAGGAAGAACGCGAGGTCGCATTGGCCAAGCTGTTGCCATTCCAGCGCCGCGACTTCGTCGGTATCTTCACCGCGATGAATGGCTTCCCAGTGACCGTAAGACTGCTGGACCCACCGCTGCATGAGTTCCTTCCACAGGGGCCGAGAAGCCAGAAGGAGTTGGCGAAACTACTTGGTGTCCGTACACGCGTCATCACCAACAGGGTGAATCAACTGCATGAGATGAACCCGATGTTGGGTCACCGCGGTTGTCGGTTGTCGATCACCTATCCTGAGATCCTGGTGATGCAGGTCACGGCGATCACTGAAGCCGCTATCCAGTGCGTCTCGGGTAAGCGTCGTATCAAGGCCAGGCCTGAGATCATGGTGCCACTGGTTGGCACCGACCGTGAACTTGAGGTGTTGCGTGAGCTGGTGATAGAGACCATAGACAAGGTCAAGGAGAAGAAGAACTTCACCGGCAAGCTGGAGATCCCGGTCGGCACGATGATCGAGATCCCACGCGCTGCATTGACGGCGGACATGGTCGCCGAGCATGCTGACTTCTTCAGCTTCGGGACCAACGACCTCACTCAGATGACTTACGGTTTCTCGCGGGACGACATCAACAGTTTCCTGCCGGATTACCTCAGTCATGGCATCTTCCCGCAGGATCCATTCCAGAGTCTCGATGTCACAGGCGTGGGGCAGCTGGTGGAAACCGCGGTCAAGAAGGGGCGGGCCACTCGCAAGGGCCTCAGCTGCGGAATATGCGGCGAACATGGCGGAGATCCCGACTCCATCGAGTTCTGCCACCAGGTGGGCCTGGACTACGTGTCATGCTCACCGTTCCGGGTTCCGATCGCCCGTCTTGCTGCAGCTCAAGCGGCACTCGGCTAAACCCAGAAACATGTAATCCTAGGTAGACACCCTGACGGGGGTGGTAGTAGGCGTACAATGCCTTCTTTCGCCACTGAGCAACACGATGTCAACCTTAGAAATCACGCCTTCCGTAACCGTCCACGCCCTATTGGTCGAGTACCCAGAACTCGAGGATGTCCTGATCGGGATGGCACCGCCGTTCAAGAAGCTGAAGAACCCGATCTTGCGTAAGACGGTCGCCAAGGTCGCGACCATCAAGCACATCTCGTCGGTCGGCAAGATCCCGCTCAATGACCTGATCAGTCAGCTCCGGGAGGCGGTCGGCCAGGATGCAAGTGCCAGTTCATACGCCGATGAGGATTACTTCGGCGAGCAGCCGGATTGGTTCGATGCCGAAAAGGTCGCCGTCTCGGTAGATGAGGCTGATGCTGGTGACGAGAACACCATGACCTTAGTGACGATCCTGCGTGAAGCGAAGGATGTCAAGCCAGGTCAGATCATCGAACTAGAGACCACGTTCCTGCCTGCTCCAGGCATCGATGCGATGCGCGACAAGGGCTACTCTGCGTGGACTGTCGATGTCGGAGGCGGTGTCATCAAGTCGTACTTCCTCAAGAACTAGCCTTGATCGGTTGCCTTCGTTCGGGGCAACCTGTTGCGACCCTCATTTGACCAGGACGTCAGTCGGAAAGGTGATGGTCATGCTCTCACCAGCGCGCTCGAGCAGGTATTTGGTCTGTCGCGGGTGGTCCTCTGGCTTGAACTCAAGATGAGAACAGCCACGGTCGGCGATCGCGACGTCATCGATGGCGATGATGTTGTCATCGACCAGCAGCCCACCCTGTTCCGCTGCCGAACCCTCGAATACACGCCGTACGATCAGGTGGTCATCGCGTGGGGCGGAAGCAATGCCGATGCCGTAAAGAGGTGGGGTCTGTAGCGGTGTACCCCATTCCCCGCCCGGCTTGTCGAAACGGACGCGATGGTTCTGTTGATCGAATGTGATGACGAAGTCACGCAGTACTTCCTGACCGATGAGGTTGGTGCTGACGGATGAGTTGATGATCGGTTCGTGCAAGGTGAGTGGTCCGAGCCTCAGGTCGCCGGCAAGGCGCCCGGCCTTGACGATGAACAGCCCATTGATGCGCATGCGCGCTCCAGTAGGAACGAGCTGTTCCTCGAAGCTGAAGCGGTCGAGCTTATTGAAGGACAAGCGACCGCTGGCACCGGTGTCGATGAGGGCCGTGAACTTAACGCCGTCGGCTGCCGCGTTGATGAACGGACGGGTGCCATCGCTGGTAGGTACGACATTGTCCTGAGCGAGTTCGGCATCGGTAAATGAGCGAAGTTGGACTCGGATCTCTTGGCGTGGGTAGTCGTAAGTAAGCAGGACATCCTCGAAGACGCCATACGCCAGGATTCCTTCAACGCGAGTGCCGAGGGCTCGGCTGATGTGAGTGATATCCTGAACCTTGCACGGCATGTTGCCTCGAGTCTGCAATCCTCCGATCGCCAAGGAGTCTATTCGGCGTGAAACATCAGCCTGGTCCGAAATGAGAGGTGAGATGACCGTGGTGCCAGCACCAGTATCCAACAGGAAGGGGAATGGGCCCTGGCCATCGACCAGCGCCTCCACGATGAAATAGTCGCCGCACATGCGAGTAGGTAGGACGACCTCCTCACTCAATGACATCCCCATTGAATCAAGAATGGCAGTCTCGACCGCCGGAACCGCACATCCACGCGCCACGAAAACGATGGCGGTGGCGATAAGACAGACTTTCAGGAAGTGTTTCATGAGGCTGGTCATGCAGGTGTAGTCTAGGACAGGGAAGAAGGGGTAGTCAGGCGAATATGCCCATCCACCCAGGAATCTCCCTCATCCAGGGGGGGGTCGTTGCCCTTCTGGCAAATGTCTTACGCCTGGAACGATGCAACCCAGCAGAGAGCCTAGAATCGCGCATGGCCGTTTGTCGCAAACTCATTCCGATTGTCGCCCTCTTGTCTCTGTTGGGCATGGTGTCGTGCAGCTCCTCGACGCCTCCAGAAGCTTCAGAAACCTCCGTTAAGCCTGGAATCAACGAGCCATTCCTGGATGCCTCTGACGAAGACATCCAGAAGTTCGTCAACATGTTCGAGGGGGAGTCACGTGAGATTTCCACTTCCAGGAATGAGATATTGGCCGCCCTGAATATCCGCCCGGGAATGGCGGTCGGAGATATCGGTGCAGGAACCGGATTGTTCGAGCCGTTGTTCAACAATGCCGTCGGTGCCAAGGGCAAGGTGTACGCAGTCGACTTGTCACCTGCGATGCTCGAGCATCTCAGTCAACGAATCGTCGCCGAGAACCTTCGACGCGTTGAGGTGGTCGAGTGCACCGAGACCGAAAGTGGATTGGCCCCCAACTCCGTCGACCTGATCTTCGTCTGCGATACATATCATCACTTCGAATACCCGCAGACCACCTTGGCTTCAATTAAGAGCGCGTTGCGCCCAGGCGGAACCCTGGCGATCGTCGACTTCGAACGAATCCCTGGCACTAGTCGCCAATGGGTCCTCGATCATGTGCGCGCAGGCAAGGAGGAGACTCGCAGCGAGATCGAACAAGCCGGTTTCGAGTACGTGACCGAAGTCGATGTCGATGGCCTGCTCGAGAACTACATGATCCTGTTCCGCCGTTGACCGACAACAGTCAGCTGCCGGGCCGCTCAGTGGGCCCGTGGAGCGGCGCCGCACTTGTTGTGGCGAGCATGGTCGGTGTAGGGATATTCACGACCTCTGGATTCGCAC
>CAZJGH010000081.1:0-10787 GCA_964545405.1 uncultured Planctomycetales bacterium | reverse complement strand
GTGGTGTTCAAGACGTTGCCCAGTTGCTCGTTCTGGGTGTCATTGATTTCGCCCATCTTCTCGCGAATCATCTCGCGATCCATGGTGCCGGACTCGCGCATCTCGGAGAAGAACGCATTCCGTGCCTCGGTGGTTTCACTGAGGATGGTCTTCATCTGACTGGCTTGGTCGGCATCGAGCCCGAGCTCTTGGGTGTAGCGCTCCATCTGACGATCGAGCTGCTCTGCACGACGTACAGCGCGTTGCTCTTCACGCTCAGCAGCCTCGTCGGCTTCACGCTTCTCGATGGCAGCATTGACCGCGGCATCGAAGGCCATTCCTGATGGCATATCCGCTGGGCTCAAGGCAGCCAGGGCGTCTGCATCGGGAATATCCATGCCACCAAGGCTGTCTGGGCCGGAGTCCTGAATGCCCGCTAGGCGGGAATCTAGAATCCGCATGGCGTTATGTTGCTGTGAGACATCATCCCGAAGCAGGGCCAGTTCATCCTGCAGGGACTTCACTCGACTGGCCAGGAGACCCTCCTCGCTAGAGCCAGCGACAGGTTGGTCGTCGGAGCCGCCGCTCGGTGAGGACACGACCACGGCGCTGACAAGGCCGCCTGCGAGGCCGATTGTGAAGTAGAGAAGAACGGGACCGAGTTGTTTCATGGCGTTAGTGTAATGGAGACTGGAAGCCTAAGGGGCAGGATAACCCCTAAGTCAGGGTTTGGTTCCGCTGAGAGCGGAAATTAACTCTAGCCTTGCCCAGAAGGGCAAAAGAGGCGAGAATGGCAGGTGGAAACCCTTTCCAGCGATGAAATTCCGTCAACTTTTACTGCTCCCGCTCTTGGCTGTCGCCGCCTGTTCGGCTGAGCCTGTACGCATCTACAAACTTCGGGAGGCCGACGCCAACACGCCCGAGCACGCGTCATACATACGCTTGGAGCAGGCTGTTGACTTGGCCAACCAATTCCTGACCGAATCTCGCTACTCGCGTGGCTTCCCTGCGGAAGCGGCTACCTTCAGCCTTGGAATGTCTGACATTCTCCTGCACCTTAAGGGTGAGGGAGTCTTGGTCGTTCGTGTCGAGACTGCTGGCTGGGGTGATGTGCGGGTCAACTTCGGAGACCAGGTACACCCAACCGAGAATGGTTTCATGACCGGTCGAGTACGTGGCCCCGAAGCCACTGGCGACGAGACCTTCGACGCCGAGTTCGTGCACCTCGAGGTCGTCGAGATGGCTGCCGTCTTGTTGCGCCAAGCGACCACGATGCGCGAGATTCAAGCTCGCGGCGAGCTGGATTACTGGCTCAATTACGACCTGCTTGGAATCGATCCTGCAAGTGGTTGGATGGAAAGCAACACCGTCGACCGCCGTGCTTACGCGGTGCAGGATGGCTTCTACCAATGGCTGAATGAATTTCGTGGAGTAGTCGTGCCGGAGCACGAAGCTGAGCCGGTAACGCCACGCGGCGGCGGCAACTACCCCGAGCCAGACGTCGGCCAGTAAGTCGGCCGCAAGGGCTCGAGCGGAAGCGGTGGCTGGGAGCCTAGAACGCCCCGGTCATCCACGGCACACCGATGATGATGCCGATCAGGGCGATGATGCTCACGGGGATGCCTGCCTTAAGGAAGTCCTTCCATTGATAGCCACCTGGCCCGTAGACCATCAAGTTGGACTGGTGGCCGATCGGCGTAGCGAAACAGACTGATGCACTCATGGCGATCGCCAGGATGAAGGCTCGCGTCATGGCGTGACTCTGTTCGGGATCAAGTCCTTGGTCACCCGCGATTGTTTGGGCTGCGCCGATCGCGATTGGGGTGAGCAAGACCGCTACCGCCTGGTTACTGACCATCGATGACAGCACCGACCCTAAGATCGCAAGTCCTGCCAAGGCGGCAACCGGCCCGAAGTCTTGTAACCCGTGCACCAGACCAGATGCGATCACGCCAGCAGCGCCGGTGTTCTGGAGTGCATTACCGAGGCCGATGGTTCCGATCATGAACAGCAAGATGGGCCAATCGATAGCCCGATAGGCGCGACGCGTGGTCAGGCAGCCACTTGCGATCATGGCAACGGCACCGGTCAATGCGGCGAACGGCAGGAGGTCGGCATGACCCGTGATCGAGAACAACGAGAACACCGCCATTATCGCGATGGTGATTAACAACGAGCGTCGCGCCAGGCCGCGCAACATCACCCAGTTGTGGGCGCCGGTCAACAAGAAGAAATCACTACTTGCGCGCAAACGACCCTGGGACGACTCTTCGCCGCATACGAGCAGCAAGTCACCTGGTTGCAATACCTGCTTGGATGCGCGCTCACGGATGTGCTGGTTATTACGCAGGACCGCCACGGTGATCGCGCCGTAATCACGCCATAGGTGGAGGTCACCGATGGTCCGCCCCACCATCGGAGAGTGAGGTGAGACCGCTAATTCGAAGAACTGCATGCTCTTAGGATCGAAACGTGCCTCGTTGAACAGCTTCAAGCCGAGTTCATCCTGGAGCCCAGCAAGGTGGTCGACGGTGCCACGCAACATCACCACATCGTTCTCCTCGATGGTCTCGTTGAAATACGGAGGCCAAACCATCTCCTCACCGCGCGCGAAGAACAGCAAGTCGGCGCGTACCTCGGCGAAGGCCTCCTTGTAGGTGCGACCGCGCAACGGTGAGGTTGCCCCGATCTGCAGTTCGGTGACGTACTCACGATGGTTGGAGCCGGCCATCATCGCTGTCAGCGACTGACGATTGGGTAGAAGCTTACGGGCGAAAGCAGCGACGAATATCACGCCACCGATCAGCAAGGGGACACCAATCGGCGAGAGCTCGAACATCCCGATCGGTTCATAACCCATGTCGACTGCCATGCCACTCACCAACAGGTTGGTGGAGGTGCCGACCAAAGTGCACATGCCGCCGAGGATGGTCGCGAAAGCCATCGGGATCAACAATCGTGTGATGGCGATGCCGGTCTTCTGTGCCATGTCGACAAGCACAGGAATGAAGACGAGGACAACAGCGGTGTTGTTCAGGAAAGCCGAAGTCAGGCCTGCCATCAACGCGATCGCCAAGATCACCCGACGCTCGCGACCTTCGGAGACGCGCAGCACCGTGCGTGCGAAGAATTCGACCGCACCTGTTCGAGACAAACCTTCGCCCATCACGTAGAGCGCAGCAACAGTGAGGACTGCCGAGTTGCCGAACAGGCCAAGCGCTTGCTCTGGGCCAAGCAGTTGGGCGGCTGGATCGAACTCAGGGTCGAAAAGGCGGATGAGCTGGCCAGCTCCGACGAGGATCACCAGCAATCCGATACCAATGGCATCAATGCTGGCCTTCTCGGTTACGAGCAGGACCAGAATCGCGCCCACTAAGGCGATGACCAGGATGCCTTCAATTCCCATGTGTCGTCAATCGTACAGCAGTGACTTTGTATTCGGGAGTTCCGACCTTAGAATCGCGGCCGTCGCCGGTAAGCACGTTCGCAGGAGCGACCGCGAAATGCATCGGCATCCACATGACTCCGGGAGGAAGGCGATCGGTGACCACGGCTACGGCGCTTACCTTGCCACGGCGCGATTCGACTTGAATCAACTCGCCATCGACAAGACCCAAGTCGCGGGCGTCGGACGGACAGACCTCCACGAAATTGGAAGATTGCTTATCGACATGACCGTCACTGCGGCCGGTCTGGGTGCCGGCGTTGTAGTGATACAAGGTCCGCCCAGTGGTAAGCAGATACGGGTACTCCTCGTCCGGCTGCTCCCATGGCGGAACATGGTCTACTCCATAGAACAGGCCCTTGCCGCGTAGTGGTGTGCCTTCATGGAGGAACTTGGTGCCAGGGTGGGACCGTTCAGGACATGGCCACTGAATCCCCTCATCCTCGATTCGGTCGTAACGTATGCCTGTGAACTTGGGCGAGAGGTCAGCAACCTCATCCCACACCTCTGGCGCCGACGGCTCTCCCCAGTCCTTGCCCATGCGTGCGGCGACCTCGAAGATGACCTCCAGGTCTCCACGCGCCTCACCTGGAGCATCGACGGCCTTGCGGACTCGTTGCACACGACGCTCGGTATTGGTGAAGGTACCTTCCTTCTCGGCGAAGCACGCCGCCGGCAGTACGACATCGGCAAAGCGCCTTGAGGTCTCGTTGAGGAAGATGTCTTGGCTGACCACGAACTCGAGTTTCTCGAAGCCTTCGACGACGTGATGGATATTCGGCTCCGACACCAATGGATCTTCGCCCATCACATAGAAAGCGCGTAGCTCACCAGTGTGCATGCGATCCATCATCTGGTCGAGACGCAAACCCGGCGTAGTGCTCAGCTCGACACCCCATGACTGCTCGAATACGGATCGTTCGGATGGGTTCTCCACCAACTGATAACCCGGCAGGAAGGCCGGATTGTTGCCCATGTCGTTGCAACCCTGCACGTTGTTCTGTCCGCGCAACGGATTGACGCCGACGGACTCCTTGCCGAGGTTCCCGGTAGCTAGTGCAAGGTTAGAAAGCGTGCGCACGTTATCGACGCCACAAACATGTTCCGTCACCCCGAGGGTGTAGTAGATGCCTGACTTCTGGTGCTTGCCGTAAAGGCGCGCGGCAGTGCGAATGTCGTCGGCGCTGACTCCGCACACTTCGGCCGCACGCTCAGGTGGCCAGGCTTCGACCGCCTCCTTGAACTCCGCGAAGTTCTCGGTGCAGTCGGCGATGTAATCCTCCGCCGCAAATCCTTCCTTGAGGATCACGTGAGCCATGGCGTTGACCAACGGGATGTCGGTCCCTGGCTTCAGTTGCAGATGGACATGTGCATGCTTCGCCATCCAAGTCTGACGTGGATCCGCAACCACTAACTTCGCCCCGTCGCGCAACGCCTTCTTCATGCGCAGCGCCAACACCGGATGCGCTTCGGTGGTGTTGCTGCCGATCACGAAAAGGCATTCCGCCTCCTCGATCTCCGCGATCGAGTTCGTCATCGCTCCTGCTCCTAACGACCTGACCAGGCCGTACACGGTCGGTCCGTGTCAGGTCGCAGCGCAACTATGCACGTTGTTGGTGCCGACCACTCCGCGCGCCAACTTCTGGAGAGCGTATACGTCCTCGTTGGTGCAGCGACTCGAGGCCAGGAAGCCGATGCTGTCGGGGCCATGTGCTTCCTTCAGGCGGCCGAGTTCCGAAGCCACCTTGTCGAGCGCTTCATCCCAACTCGCGGGATGCAGCTCGCCGTCAGCCCCACGCACCAGTGGCGTCGTAAGTCGATCCGAATGGCCGATGAACTGCCAAGCGAAGCGCCCTTTGGTGCACAGGTGTCCATCATTCGGGCCGACTCCCGTTTCTGCCGTCACCTTGACGACTTCTTCATCCTTGGTGTGCAAGTCGATCACGCACCCGACGCCGCAGAATGTGCAGACGCTGCGTGTGGTGGAGCACTCGCTTTCCTTGGTGCCACCTGCCTGCTTCTCGTAAAGGGCGCCGGTGGGACAACTGGAGATGCAGCCGCCGCACAACTCACAGGATGTATCGAGGAACGACAAGCCATCGATGGGCTGCACTATCGCTTCTGGCCCCCGACTGGAATGCTCGAGCGCGGTCACCGACATGATCTCATCGCAGTAACGAACACAACGATCGCACAAGATGCACGCGTTGGTATCGAAACCGATGAAGCGGTTGCGGTCGTGATACTCGGTGCGCTCAGGGAAACGAATCGGGGGCTCGTCGAGCTTGAAGCGTCGGGCGACCTTCTCCATCGCGTCGGGGCGACCTCCTCGTGAAGGACGATGCTCGGACATCAACATCTCGGCGACCGTTCCGCGCAATCTTTCGAGGCTCTCGCTCTGTGACTTTACGACCATCCCTTCTGCTGCATAGGTCTTGCACGCCGGCACTGGGCGTGGCGCTCCATCCAACTCGACCAAGCACATGCGGCAACCGCCGAATGGCTTGAGGCGGTCCTCGTGACAAAGTGTTGGGACCTTCGAGCCGTTGCTGCGACATGCATCGAGCAGGGTAGAACCACCCGCCACTTCGATGTCATTGCCATCAAGGTTGATGTTGATCGGAGAACTCATGCCTTCACCCCCACTGCATCGAACCAGCGCCCCATCTGACGGACGATCAGTGGCGCGGTAAACCCGAGTCCACAGATGGACCCGAGTTCCATCGCTTCCAGCCAACGCTCGACGACATCTTGCGCGGGCCATTCTTCGACACCACCGACCCAGCTCGCGAAGGCGCGAGTGCCCAGGCGACAAGGTGTGCATTGTGAACACGATTCATCGGCGAAGAACTCCATGATCTCGCTAGCAACTCGCACCGGATTGGTGGGCATGGCGTGAATCACGACTCCAGCGGTACCGAGTGATGTTCCGACTTCCTTGAGTCCTTCAGGCGACAGTTCGGTATCAAGAAGACTCGAGGGTAATACGCCAGATGCTGCACCACCTGGTATCCAACATGAGACCTGTTCGCGACCCATTACGCCACCACCATAGGCCTCAAGTAAATCGCGTGCAGTGATACCTACAGGGGCCTCGTAAACACCCGGCTTCTCCACGTCGCCCGAAAGCGAGTAGAGGCGATGCGACCCAGGCGTAGCAACCTCGCCACAGAGGATGCGTTCTGCCCACCAGAACGTCTCGACGTTGTTCACCAACGTAGGCAAGCCCCACAAGCCAGACTGAGTCGGGTACGGAGGCTTGTGACGTGGCTGAGGTCGGCGCCCCTCGATGCTCTCGAGTAATGCTGTTTCCTCGCCACAAATATAGGCGCCACCGCCGATGACGATATCGAGACGAAACGGCTTATCGGTTGAAGCTGCTGGTGGTATCTCGCCAATGTCCTGTGGGGTCAGCGGATTCTCCGGGCGATGCACTGGACGACCAGGGAAACCGGCGCCGTTCCAGATCTGACCAGAGCCCACGCTCAGGAAGCCATCTTCGAGCAAGTCGTGGATGGCGATCTGCAAGTAATGTAACTCTTTCGTGTATTCGGGCCGCAGGTAAATGAAACCGCGGGTCGCGCCGACGAGGACCGCGGCACGCTGCATACCCAAAACGACTCGTCGCGGGTGTTCCCGCAGCAACCAGCCATCCTTGAGTGTTCCGGGTTCTCCCTCATCGGCATTGCAAACAACGACCTTGCCGCCAGAAGGCGTAGGTTCGTCAGCAACGGCTTGCCATTTCACATGGACCGGAAAACCGGCGCCACCACAGCCGCGCAACCCCTTGAGGCGCTGGATGTCCATCGGCCTCATAATAGCGGGGTGGCAATCCAACGCGCACTCCTTGAGGCCTTGTTTCTGAGTCTTTTCGCTGGTCTTTTTTTGGCCTGCGCGAAGGACCAAATGCCAGAGCCAGATGTCGATTCCTCCGCTCCCCCCGAACGGGTGGTTGTGATCGGACCGGCTACGGCCGCCAACATTTATGCTCTTGGAATGGGCGACTCTGTTGTAGGTGTTTCGGATTACAACACCATCACGGCAGCAGCCAATTTGCCCCGAGTTGGTGGCTTATTCGATCCCAACCACGAACGTATCGCCGCACTTAATCCCGACTTGGTTATCGTGCAGGGAAAAGCGCGACAACTTGAAGAGTTCTGCACCGTTTCTGGCATCGAATTCCGTTCCTTCTCCACCGACACTATCGCAGCCTGGCACAGTGAGCTCGAATGGTTGGCCCAACGCTTCGACGCCGAAGACGCGTGGGCCACACAAGTAAATCGAATGACTGCAGGTCTCGAAGAGCTAGCAGAGGCTCAGAATACATCCAACCCCCCGCGGGTCTTGTTGGTATTTTCACGACGGCCTGCCGAGGCTTCCAGCATCGTGGTCGCTGGAGGCAGTAGCTTCCTATCGGAACTGCTTGCCTTCGCCGGTGGCGTCAACGCCTTCCCGGACACCTCACGAGACTATTTCGACCTTAATGAAGAAAGCCTGATTCGTGCTGCCCCGCAAGTCATCATCGAGTTCGGTACCGATGAGAAGACCGCCCTCGCAGTGTGGCGCGAATCGTTCCCGATGATTCCGGCGGTCAAGGATGGAAGAGTGCTCGTGATCAGTGACATGGACGCCTTGATGCCTGGACCCTCGATGCTAGAGACGGCCCGCAGCCTTGCTGCTGCCCTGAATGACTGACCGTGCCTGTGCGGAGGCTAGCCCCTTCTGATTGCACAAAAACAAATAAAGGTCTCTTGCCTAGTTGGCAAGAGACCTTCTTGGGTGCCTCGGTTTTGGCTATTCGGTTGGGCGACGAAGTTCGACGTGCCCAGATCCGAGCTCGGTGTCCTCTCCAGGACCACTCATCAGGGTGCCGTCGTCATTGATCAAGAGGAAGCCGAAGGTCAGTTGTGAGCCATCAATACCGTTCAACTTGACGATCTCAAGGCGACCGATCGAGGAATCGAAGAACAGGAAGGTGTTCTCGATATCGCCGTTCTCGTCAGGCCGGTAGTAGTGCACGATCGAAGTGCTTGAAGGCTTGGTCAAGGCTGCTTCAATCAGCTCGCCGTCGACACCGATGTGGAGCAGGGAAAGGCGGAAGCGGTCAGCTGAGTTCAGCACCTCGCCATTCCATTCGCCAGCGATCAGGTCTTGAGTGAAGGTTCCCTCGCCTCCGGAAAGACGAAGCTCGAAGATGCCTCCGAAAGGGCTACGCATTGGGTCATCAAGGTTGAAGGTACCTGTGATGGTGTTGCGAGCAAGGTTCATCGCTCCTGCCAGTGACAACTCAACGCCAGCGCTGGAGGTCAGCAGCAAGGACAGGTGACCATCAGTAGTGAAGGTTACATCGAGAGTTGAAGAAGCTGAATCCCAGGCGCCACCGCCGCCTTCAGCGGAGTCGATGAGCGCACCAGAAAGCACCCGCAGGTATAGGTTGCGGTCGCCACGATCTGAGTTGTAAGGCAATAGCTCGCCAGTCCAGTCGCCATCCAAGTCGCCGAGAGCGAAGTTGGTCTCGTTGCCGGAGCCGGAGCCGGAGCCAGCGCCAGCGCTTGCCGAGCCACCAGTTGAGGAGAGGCCTCCGCCACCACATGCGGCTAGGAAGCCGAGGGCTGAAAGTAGGAGGATTCGTGTAAGAGTTTGTTGAAACATCGAAGTATCGTGTGGGATGAAGTCTGGACCCAAGGGGGGAGACCTAAATCCTTATGGCTAAACGGGCTGCGGGAGGCCTTCGTGACCAAAGACAGCTAATGTTACCCCGCTTCCGAAGCTCCGGTACAAAAAATGCTGATTCCTGTACAACTCCGGCACAGAACCTGTTATGCGAATGATGCTTCTACGATTTCGCAAAAGCAATGCCCGAACAGTAAGTGGGCTTCCTGGATGCGGGGGGTATCGTCGCTTGGAGCCACGAATACGACATCGCATTGTGCACGCAACCTCCCTCCATCCTTGCCGGTTACGCCAACCACCTTGGCACCCTGACGTTTCGCGGCAGCGACTGCGCGGAGGATGTTCTCGCTATTTCCGCTCGTGGAAATCGCCACGAAAACGTCGCCAGTTCGCACATGAGCGCGAACCTGTCGCTCAAAAACTTCTTCAGCCGGGTAATCATTTACCAGCGCGGTGTAGGTGCTCGAATTGACGGTCAGTGCATGGACATTCAATGGCTCGCGTTCGATCAAATAGCGCCCAACCAGCTCAGCTGCCCAATGTTGAGCGTCAGCGGCGCTTCCACCGTTGCCGGCCAGGAATACTCCGCCTTCTCCGCGCAAGGCATCGATCGCGAGGTTGGCTGCCTGCTTGACCACGTCGATGAAATCATCGCCGAGGGCTAGGTAGGTTTGCTGCGCCTGTTCAAGGCGCTGGCGCAAAATGGCGTCGGAGTCGGACGTCATGGTGCGAGATTCTACCAAGGTCGCCATTGCGCGATTGTTAGCATTTGGCCGTGAGCCTCAGCACCCACTCCCTGACAGTTACTTTCGGGTCCCCCACGGACCCACCGGTGCTTAATGAAGTGGATTTCGAACTCGAAACAGGTCGATTCGACGTCATCGTTGGGGCCAACGGAGCCGGTAAGAGCACTCTGCTGCGCTCCCTGGCGGGATTGCAAGCACCTTGCCATGGCCTCATTTCCCTGGATGGCAGCGATTTACGCTCGATTTCGATGGCAGCACGCGCACGCCATATTGGCTTCCTGCCGCAAGAGATTGCCCCTACCTTTGCCTACAGCGTGGCTGAAACGGTCGCTCTTGGGGCCCGCGTTGCAGGCCTTGGGCATTGGTTCGACCAAGGCCTGATTGGCGCCGCCGCCCGCGCCGTTGATGCCGCCCTTGCTCAAGTTGATGCCTTGGCCTTGCGCGACCGCCGCCTCGATGAACTCTCGGGTGGAGAGCGCAGGCGAGTTTTGATTGCCAGCGTCCTCGCACAGCAACCTCGGTTCCTGCTGCTGGATGAGCCAGCCGCCATGCTGGACCTGCATCACCAATCCGAGCTTTTTGGATTACTGCGGCACCTGGCGAATGAAGGCTTGGGAGTCTGCTGCGTTACTCATGATTGGAACCTGGCTGCTGGCTTCGCCGATCGCCTGACGGTCCTGCACGACCGCGGCATCCTCGCCACTGGCCCTCCGAGTGAGCTGCTCAACACGGAAATCCTGGAGACCGTCTTCGGCCCCCATTTTGCTCTTCTTAAGCACCCGGATGGACGCCCGGTGGTGGTGCCGAAATGACTCCACGCCCGCGTTTGCTGATGTTTTGGCTCACGGCTTTCTCCCTAGCTTGTGCTGGGGTGGCGCCGTTTCTTGGTATCGAGTCGATCCAAGCCGGTACCGCCTTGCAGGAGTGGTTCAACACAGACCAAG
>CAZJGH010000080.1:0-10803 GCA_964545405.1 uncultured Planctomycetales bacterium | reverse complement strand
GCCGAGCCATTTTAACGCCCCCACCAACCGGTGGGGGCGTTTTGTTTAACAGCAACGCCCCTGCCGGCTGGTGTCGGCGCATCGCCCGTAAGGCCCGTATCTACAAGGGTTCTTGGGGATGGTGGTGTGCGTCGGTGAGCGAGCGGTGCTCTGGGCAGAGATCACTCGGTGACGGAACTGCTGTCGAGAAGTGCTCTCGTATTGCTCTCTGGGTCGGGTTCTCGGGCGAGAACGTGGTTGGCGTTTAACAGCTTGGCCGAAAATCCTGGGGAAATCGGGGTGGCGTTTAACAGCCGCACGAACCGACTTTAGCAGGCAAAGCAAGGCAAACACGCTGATCTGGCGGGTGTTGTCCGGCTTGACCTACCGTGATACGGTCCTGGCTCCGAGCAACAGCTTTCAATGCCAACCCGTGTGGCTGCTGAAGTGGAGAGGACCGATGCGAGAACCCTGGGTTTCAGTAGACGACGTCGCCAAGCACCTTGGCGTCTCAAAGGACACGATCTACCGCTGGATTGAGGCCAAAGCCCTGCCCGCGCATCGCATCGGTCGGCTCTGGAAATTCAAGTTCGACGAAGTGGACGCGTGGGTTCGATCCGGCGGCGCCGGCGAGCTGACGGAAGATCAAGCCGTCGATGTGAAGGAGCAGTAGAGATTTGTCCTACCTGGAAGGCCATAGGCAGCGCTTGCGGGACCGCTTCAACGGGAGTGGACTCGGTGCGTTTGAGGACCATGAGGTTCTGGAACTGCTGCTTACCTACGCCATCCCGCGCAAGGACGTGAAGCCCATCGCTCGGGCCTTGCTGGATCGCTTTGGCTCGCTATCCAACACCCTCGACAGCAAGACCGAAGACCTCGCCTCGGTAGAGGGCGTTGGGCCGAACGCTGCCACGCTGCTTCACCTGATGCCCGGCTTGACGCGGAAGTACCTGCGGGATCGCTGGGGCCACAAGCCTCGACTGAACACGCACGAGGACATCGCCCGCTTCGTGGTGGACGAACTCTCCACCGCCACCAACGAAGTGTTCCTCCTCATCGGACTGACCCACGAGAACCACGTGCTCAAGTCGATCCCAATCCACGAGGGTTCCCTCACGAGCGCGCCTGTGTACCCACGCCTCGTCGTGGAAGCTGCCCTGCGCATCAAGGCAGCGAAGGTCATTTTGGGCCACAACCACCCAGGCGGCGTCGCCCAACCTTCCAAAGAAGATCTGACCATCACCGCCGGTCTCTGTTCGGTCCTTCATGCTCTCGGGATTCCCGTCGTGGACCACGTCATCACAGCAGGGCCCGCCACCTACAGCTTCGCCAAGTCCGGCACGCTGCCTGTCTACGACGGAGGCACCACATGAGCCTCGCGTTGACCAAAGACATGGTGGTCGAAGGCCCCCTCTGGCCCGAACCCGTGCGCATCCTCACGGTCGAGCAGTTCGGCTCCATGCTGCAGGTCGATGCCGTTGGAAGCAGAAGCCGGCAGTTCTATCCGGGCGTCATCGTGACCGAGACCCAGGTGGGCGCGCTGAAGATCATCTCCTCCGCCACAGGGATGGACTTCTCGGGAGACGCCACAGAGTTTCATCTCGCCATCGAGGCGCAGCGGATCCAGCTGGCCTACGAGTACGACCCGCTCTTTGCCGTCAACTCGTCGACCATCACGCCGCTGCCCCACCAGCTCGACGCCGTGTATCGCTACATGCTCAAGTCGCCACTGGTCCGGTTCCTGCTCGCCGATGACCCGGGCGCCGGCAAGACGATCATGGCCGGCCTCCTGCTCAAGGAGCTGCGCTTTCGGGGCCTCGCCGATCGGATCCTCATCGTGGTGCCTCCGCTGGTCGCCCGGCAGTGGCAAGAGGAGCTCCAGGAGAAGTTCGCCGAAGAGTTCACCATCGTCGACAGCGGCGTCATGAAGGCCAACGTGGGCAAGAACCCCTGGGCCGACAACGACCGCTGCATCACGTCGGTGTACTGGGCCGCCCGCGAGCAGGTGCTCGAAACTCTCAAAGAGAGCGATTGGGACCTCGTCATCGTTGACGAAGCCCACAAGATGGCGGCCTACCGAACCGGTAAGCGCTCCCAGAAGACGCGCAAGACCCGTCTCTACCGGCTCGGCGAAGAACTCACCGTGCGCACCAAGCACCTGCTGCTGCTCACGGCCACCCCGCACAAGGGCGACCCGGAGAATTTCAGGCTGCTCCTCGAGCTGCTCGACAAGGACATCTTCGCGGACCGGACCATTCTCGAAGACGCGATGCGCAGCCAGGACAACCCCATCATCCTGCGCCGGCTCAAAGAGGAGATGTGTCGCTTCGACGGCAGTCCGCTCTTCCCGCCGCGAACAGTAAAGACGGTGGGATTCAACCTCAGCCGAGCCGAACGGGACCTGTACGACGAGGTCACTGAATATGTGGCTGACCATTTCAACAAGGCGATGCAGAAGGAGAAGCGCAACGTTGGCTTCGCCATGGCGATTCTCCAGAGACGCCTGACTTCGAGCCTGGCTGCCATCCGCGCCTCCCTTGAACGCCGCCACGCCAAGCTGTCGGACCTACTCGACCAGGTACGGGCATTGGTCGCCACCAAGGCGCGCCGGGCCCTGCAGGCCGGGGACGCCGCAGAGAGCCTCGACGACCTGCTCGGGGGCGCCGACATCTCGAACCTCGACGACTTGGCCGAGTCGCAGCGCTGGGACGTTGAGGAGT
This sequence comes from uncultured Planctomycetales bacterium, assembly GCA_964545405.1. Lineage (GTDB taxonomy): Bacteria > Planctomycetota > UBA1135 > UBA1135 > UBA1135. The sequence continues at coordinate 8,104 of CAZJGH010000080.1, read as the reverse complement.
CTATTGTCGAGCGGCTGACCAACGCCGAATCCATCGAGGAGCTCGAAGCCGAGGTCGCCGTACTCAAGCGCCTGGTTCGGCGGGCACGCAGCGCTGAGGGCACCGGCGTCGAGAGCAAGTTCAAGGAGCTGGTCGACGCGATCTTGCGGGACGAGGGACTGGCCGTTGGAAGGTGCGGCCAGTTGGGTTCTAAAAGTCCTGCGACGAAACTCATTTCCCATGCGTTGCAACGTCATCCGAGGCTCAGCTGACCGTTTGGCCGGAATAGAGAGCGGCTCCGTAGACTGCGTGATCACCGATCCGCCCTACTACGACGCAGTACCCTATGCTAATCTAAGTGACTTTTTCTATGTGTGGCTTAGACGAATGCTAGGCGAAGTGCATCCCGGGGTATTCGCTTCGAACGAGACACCAAAGCGCTCAGAATTTGTTCAACTTGCTGAGCGAAACGAGCGCTATGCGTTCAAGACCGCCGAGTTCTTTGAAACGGGAATGCGGAGGTCTTTTGAAGAGGCTTGCCGGGTCCTTCGTGACGATGGCATTTGCGTTGTGGTCTATGCGCACAAGTCGACGGGCGCATGGGAGACTCTACTAGAGGCTCTGCTCTCAGCGGGGCTCGTGGTTACGGCCTCCTGGCCCATCGAAACCGAAATGGGGGACCGATTAAGAGCGCAGGGCTCGGCTGCGCTCGCCTCTTCCGTCTTCATCGTTTGTCGAAAACGCAAGGTGACCGGCGATGGATTCATCGATGACATCGAACCTGAGTTGTCTCGCCGCATGCATGAGCGGCTCGACTACTTTTGGACTCAAGGAATCCGGGGAGCGGACTTCTTTATGTCTGCCATCGGACCCGCCGTCGAGGTTTTCGGGGAGTATCAGCGCATCCTTCGATTGACGGGTGATGTTGTCACCGTTGGCGAGTTGCTCGATAGAGTTCGAGCCCTCGTCGCGGACTATGCTCTCAAGCGAATCGTGCACGGTGCTGGAGCCGGTGATGTAGATGACGCCAGTCGTTTCTATGTCATCTGGCGATGGGCTTTTGGCGCCGCTGATGTCGACAGCGGAGAAGCGATCCACATGGCCCAATCGATGGGTTGTGAATTCGATGATCTCTCCAGGGACAGCGGTGTACTTCTCCGCAAGAAGGACAAGGTGTGCCTAAAGGGTCCGGTAGACCGCGCGGCCACACGCAACCTTGGCGCCCCCTCCGACACCGGCGTCCACGCCCCGTTGATCGATGTGCTTCACCGCTCCTCAAATCTATGGGCAGACGGTGATCGCCAGGGCCTTTCCGACTTCCTGGCCGAGGCCCTTCCTGGCGGCGGCACAGAGCGCCTGCAACGCTTGGCCCAGAGCATCGTGGACGTGCTCGTGCCGGGCGACAAAGAGCGTTCCCTGTATGAAAACTTCCTGGTTGGCGCGCGGAATCTGCCCACGCCCACTACAGCCGACGGCGGCAGCACCACCCAGCAGCAACTGTTCTTGGACGAGGTCTAATCATGGCAAACACGACACCCTGGCGACGGATCGTCACCCCCCACGAGAACATCAAGCAAGGCCGCATCAAGCAGAACGACTTTGCTGCCAGCCTGGCCGACGTCCTGGATAAGAGCGGGAACCCGGACTACTTCGATCCGATCCGCTTCTTCAACCGCACCTACCTGACCGGCGGGTTGCGGCAGCTGGCCGGCGAAGTGGTTGGAAGGCTCACCGGCCAAGCCGATGGTGATGCGGTGATGCAGATCCAGACGCCGTTCGGCGGCGGCAAGACCCACACGCTCATCTGCCTCTACCACCTGGTGCGGAACGGACAGGCCTGCTTCGACCACGACGCGCTCAAGACCTACTGGTTCGAGCGCGGGTGGAAGGTGCCCCCAACCGTTCCTGTGGCGGCCTTCGACGGCAACCAGGTCGGCGTGGGGGCACAAGAACTCGAGGCAGGCCTCTCGGTCCAAACGATGTGGGGCCACATCGCCTACCAACTGGCGGGCAAGAAGGGCTATGAGATCGTGGCCAAGCTCGACGCCGACCGGGTCGCTCCGGGCGGTTCCGTGATCGACGAGCTGTTCGATGCCTCGGGCGGTGGCCTCATCATCCTCGACGAAGTCGTCAACTACGTCGAAAAGGCGGCAGCGGTCGGCGTGCGTGAATCAACCCTGAAGGCCCAGACCCTCACATTCCTCCAGACGCTGACGGTCCGTGCGGGTACGCACGACCGTGTCGTGGTCGCTGCCACGCTGCCAAAGAGCCACCTGGAAATTCACGGTCAGGCATCGGCCGAAGCCCTGGACCGGCTTCAGAAGATCTTCGGCCGGGTCCAGAAGGTCCGAGAGCCGGTGGAGGGCGATGAGGTTCACGAGATCATCCGGCGGCGCCTGTTCCTCAATCTCGGTGACCAGTCGGGCAACAAGAGCGTCAACACCAAGAACAAGAACAGCAGGAAGGCGACCATTGAGGCCTATGTCGCTGATCTCAAGAAACGCCCGCAGGTTCCCGACGATTGCAAGGAGGCCGGCTACCGCAAGCGCTTTGAGCAGAGCTACCCCTTCCACCCGTACTTGATCGACATCCTCAACCGTTATGTCGCCTCAAACCCGAAGTTCCAAAGAACCCGCGGCGCACTGCGCTTCCTGGCCCTGGTCACCGCGGATCTCTTGAAGAAGGGGCATGACGGTGGGCTGATTCACGCCAGCGATGTCGACCTGGGCAACGAGGCGATTCGTTCCGAGCTGCTCGAGCTGGTGGACCGAGAGTTCCGCTCCGCGCTGGAGGCGGACATCATCGGCAACGGGGCCAACGCTCCAGGGCTCGATCAACAGAGCCCCCAGATGTCGCAGTGGAATATCGCGGCCGGCATCGCGACCACGGCCTTCCTGTTCACCTGCGAAGCGGGGAATGCGGCCCGAGGCGCGACGCTGGCAGAACTTCACCTGGCCTCAGCACGCCCGGAAGTGGACTTCAGCACGATCCCCGGCACGGTCTTTCAGATCAAGGACCGGTTCCACTACATCAACACCGAGGGTGACCGCTTCCGGTTTTCCACCACACCCAACCTCAATCGGATCCTTCTGGATGCCAAGAACGGCGTGGACGACGAACAAGCGCGGGAGCGTATCGAAGGCGAAGTCCGTCGGCTCTTGTCCTCCTCGCCACTCTCGCCCTACACCTGGCCCGAGGCGGCCTCCGATGTGCCAGACAGCACCAGCAACAAACTGGTGGTGATGCCGCCCGAGCGAGTCCATGGCACAGCCACTGCAGCAGACGCTCAAGCTGCCGTGCTCGACATCCTCAACAAGAGCGGATCCACCCACCGCAGTCGTCGCAACACCTTGGTGTTCGTGGTTGCAGATGCCGCCGAGGTGACCTCGCTTCGTGAGCGTGTCCGGGATTTGCTCGGCGCAGAGTCCGTGGACAACAACCGCGAACGTCACAATCTCTCGAAGCGCCAGGTCACGCAGTTGGCCACCGAGAAGAGCAATGCGGCCAAGGGGTTGCGGCAGCAAATCCTGCGCACCTATCGGCATGTGGCCTGGGGCGGTAGCAACGGGGACGCTCTGAAGCTCATCGACATGGGCCAGCCCCCCTCCAACTCCGAGCAGAACCTGACGGACCTGGTCGTGGCGTTCTTGAAGGAAAAGCAGAAGTACTTGGAGCAGATGGCCTCGATCCTCATCGTCCATCCCACCAAGCTCAAGGTTTGGCCCGAGGATGAAGATGCGCTGAGCCTGAAGGCGCTTCCAGACTACTTCCGGAACTTCACCCATCTGCCGATCTTGCGCGATGACGATGTGATCAAGCAGGCCGTGCTCGATGGCGTGCGCTCCGGTCAGTTCGCCCTGGCGGAAGGCACGTCAGCTGAGGACGCGAAGATCATCCACTACAAGGAGAGCATCAGCATTGCCGGTGTTGCGCTCGAGGACGGCTATCTCCTGATCCGCCAAGCCCTGGCGGATCAAAAGGTCGCTGCCGAAGCAGCCGCAGAAGCGACCGGCACACCGGTCATGCCCGTACCAGTTTGTGGCGTCGGCGGCGTGAATCAGCCACCGGCCGGGACTGGCGATGACAGCGGCACGCCGGCTGTCCCAGTGACCGGACCCGGAGAAGGCGGCGAAGTGGACACGCCGCCCCCGACCGATGGCCGCCCGCGGCGTGTCAGCCTCGATGTGGAGGTTGCTTTCACCGACTTTCACACATTCTACACCGGGATCATCAATTCGCTGGGTCGCAACGCCGACGACATCACCATCAATGTTCGCCTGGAGGCATCGAGTGAGAGCGGTTTCAGCCCCACGCTCATTGAAGACACGGTCAAGGAAACACTCTTCAACCTCTTCCGCACCGACGATGCGCTGAAGGTGGACGAATAGGAGGTGAGCCATGCGTGAAGCTGCTCAAGAAGTACTGAATCGATACCTGGAGGCCGAACTGAACAAGGCCTTCGTGCTGCCGGACCCCAGCGAGTTGTCCCGACAGCGCACCAGCTTCTTGGGCAAGTTCGGTCCCGAGCAGATCCAAAAGATGAGCGGTACTGAGCTCTTGCGAGAGATCCCCCACAACGCCACCAACGAACAGCCGATGGACTACTGGCTGGAGTTCAAGAACGATAACGAGTTCAACTACCGGCTCTTCGGCAGCATCTCCGGTGGCTCAGCTGCAAAGTTCGGTGCATGGCAAGAGAAAAAGACCGGAAACTGGCGAGCGAAAAAGCCAGGCACGCGTTCCATTCACACCATCTCTGAGGACGATGCGCATAGCATTGTGGAGGAACGACGAATCGAGATGCTCGCAGCTGTCGACGTGGTCCGTGAGTTCCAGCCGAAGGGCCGACATCCCGACGAGCTGCAGGCGGCCATCGAGGGCGCGGCTCCGCGCTGGCATGCCAGCGCCTGGCTCCACAAATACCTCCACATCAACTTCCCTGAGATCATCACGTGGAGTGCGACGCTCGGGTTCTCCGAAGCCGAGTTGTACTCGGTGGGCCAGCCGGTGAAGGGTTCGGGAATTTACGCTTACGACGTACAGATCGTTCGATTCTGGGACACCCTGCCCGCGCTTCAGAGCCTGCCGCCTCAGCTTCGCTATCGCGCTGGCAAAGGGCTGGCTCCAAGAGACCACTGGTGCCTTGGGCTCTCGGGGGAGGTTTCCGCCTGGAAGGAGATGCTGGCGCACGACCACATCTCTCTCGGCCCGCGCAAGGTCGGCAACCTCGGTGAGGTCTTTGCCCTTACGAAGAAGCGAGATGTTCGCAAGGCCGTGGAGACTGCGTTTGCGGATGCGGGGCAGACAATTTCCGCTGATCGGGTGCGGAGTTTGGTTTCGCTGGGCTTCTCGCTAAAGGAGGGAAGCATTGTCGCGCTACTCTCTGACGCTTCGACAGTCGTGGCCGTCGGGCAGATCTCCGGTGGATACCGCTTTGTACCGGGCGATGACAGACCGCATCAGGTGCCGGTGCGATGGCTGCACCATCAAAGCTTTGAACTGTCCTCTCCGCTCGAACTCTCGCGCAACTTCCAGCAACTCCCTCCCACAGAGGCTGTCGTTGCGGATATCGAGGCGTCGTTGTTGGTCAATGGCATCGGAGTCTGGCCGAACTTTGGAGCGGTCATCGGCACAGCGACGGCGGCGCAATCGTTGCCCTCGTTACCCGTCACCGCTGGTCCTGGTGCGGCCGACGCGCTGCCAGCGCCGCTTGAGCCCATGGAGGGGATCACGCGACGAGTTGTCGAGATGCTTGATCGCAAGCGCCAGGTGATCCTCTACGGACCTCCAGGGACTGGAAAGACCTATCACGCGGAACGAATCGCCCTGGAGTTGGTTGCTCGTCACAACTTCAACTGTCTCCCGGCACAGCTTTCGGACCGTCAGCGAGATGCAGCCCACGGACGCAAGGGCCAAGATCCATTCATCAACACCTGCACCTTCCACCCGATGTACTCCTACGAGGACTTCATCGAGGGCTATCGCCCGGACGGCGAAGGCAGCTTCAGACTCGAGCCGGGCATCTTCAAGCAGATGGTCACGATTGCTCAAGCACAACCCACCAAGAAGTTCGTGCTAATTATCGACGAGATTAACCGCGGGAACATCCCCAAGATCTTCGGCGAGCTCATTACGCTCATCGAGCGGTCCAAGCGCGGTACCACGCACACCCGCCTGCCTCTCTCAGGCGATCGGTTCACGGTGCCGTCCAACCTGTACCTGGTCGGTACGATGAACACGGCCGACCGCTCGATCTTGCTGCTCGATACCGCCCTTCGCCGGCGGTTTGCCTTCCGAGAGCTGATGCCCGAGCCCGAGTTGCTCGCCACAGGGAGCGTGGGCGATGTGGCGCTGTCGACCTGGCTTCGCGCACTCAATCGGAGAATCGTCGAGAACCTCGGCCGCGACGGTCGCAACCTCCAGGTCGGCCACGCCTACTTCATGCCGGGTGGAAAGCCGGCGGCGACCATGGATCGCATCAAGGAGATCGTGCGCGACGATCTGTGGCCTTTGCTCCAGGAGTATTGCTACGAGGACTCGCGCAAGCTCGCAAGCATCCTGGCTGCAAGCAAGGGTGGCATCTATGACGAGGACGCCGCCAACCTACGTTTCAACTTGTTCGAGCCTGGTCGTGAGGATGAACTCGCCCAGGCGCTGATCGCCATCGTGACCCCCGAGGACAAGAAGAGGGACGCCGACATCGAGGCCGCCGATCAAGCTGAGCATGACGGTGACGAGGCCGATGGCGATGGCGGAGATGCTGAATGAGCGCTGCCCGTCCCGTCCTGCAGATCCGTGAGTGGTCAACAACCACACCAGATCATCCGACGGATGGGGCGCTCCTCCGAGACTTGAAGCTGACCGCGGCGGACCGTGAACTGCTCGACGAAATCGGGAATGTGTCGAGCCTGAAGATCACCGAACTGCGCGACGGGATCAGTGTCACTGTCGACCAGCACGTTGGCACGCTTACGCTCTCCGGTGTGCGCATCGTCGTGTTGCCCAAGATCCGCATCGACAACCTGATGCGCATGGTCTTTTACGCCTTCGACCTTTCCGACCTGGCCCTTAGCAGCACCCCCAGCACCTACGAAGCATCCAAGCATGGGCTGGTGGACTTGCTGGGGATCTCCCTTCTTCACTCAGTGGAGCGCATTGCTCGCGGCGGTCTTTTGGCTGTTTACCAGTCCCGCTCGGACGACTTGCCTTCCCCCCGTGGCCGCATCGACATTCGCCACGCGGCTACCCATCCCCGCCAAGCAACACTCCGCTGCACCTACGATGAGCTGACCACCGACCATCTCCTGAACCAGGTGATCGGCGCGGGCCTTCGGCTCTCGGCTAATGTGATGCAGAACGTCGACCTGCGCCTCGACCTTGCTCGTTCCGCGGATCGCCTTTGTGGCGACCTTGAGCGGATTACCTTGGACAACGATGTTCTGCGTCGGGCCCAGGAACAGCTCGACCGCCGCTCCAGCCATTACAAGACGGCGCTGCACCTCATCGCTTTGATCTACGCGGGCAGTCGGCTTGGCGAACACGCAAGCGCAGGCTCGATGCCCTTGTCGGGTTTCATGCTCAACATGAACACCGTGTTTGAGCGCTTTCTGGAGAGGTACCTCAAGAGCGTGGCCCCCGACGATATTCAGATAGTCGGTCAGGATGTTCGATCCGATGTCTTCCAGTATCTGGAGCGCCCGAAAGCCTGGAGGCACCCGACTATTCGTCCCGACCTGGTGTTCAAGCGACGGCGCCAGCCTATTGCCATTGGTGACGCCAAGTACAAGAGCCGCAACGACCATGCGCCATCGACGGCTGAGCTCTACCAACTGACAACCTATGGCCTGTCATACCCGATGCCGGAACCCCGCGAAGTGATGTTGTTGCATCCTCTCGGTACAGGCGAATCCGACAATCCGACCGTGCTGCGATTCGCTCCGGGCGCTGCATCACAAGAGGTTCTTATCCGGCTGGTTGGCGTGCCAATCGACGACATTGTGGAGGGCAAGCTGGACCGGTGGTGGCCGCTATTCGAGACGACTCAGCGCGCTGCAGTCGTTGCATAGACGCCCTCGCTGCCCCGCCCATGCCTCAGCCTCCAAGAGCCGCCGCAACGCCCGCTCCC
>CAZJGH010000079.1:0-10933 GCA_964545405.1 uncultured Planctomycetales bacterium | reverse complement strand
CCCAGTCGTACCCAGCGGTGAAGCCAGGGGAGAACCAATCGCCGTTAGCAGCAGCCCAACCAGCGGGAAGAGCGACGTCTTGGCTTGGAATAGCGAAGCTGTAGTGACTCCAGCCTGCTCCAGCTTGTGGCATCACGGATGCGAGATCCACGAAGTAGGCATAGTCATCATCACTGCCAAGAGGGGTTCCCTTGGTGTCCTTAAGGACGATGGTCATCGGCTGGTTAGCTGATGGGCCAGTGATGGTCTGAGCATCAAATTCGATTCCGGTCACGCCGTTGGCGCGGTAGTCACCAGCCCAGTTGCCGGTGGCAGTACTGCTACGCAGTGCTGGGATGAAATCGTTGATGAAGGCGTCGTGCAGCCAACCACCTGGGTTTCCACCAGTGGTTTCCATGATTGGGACAAATCCATTCCACCACCAACCATTAGGATTGGCACCAGTATCGAAAGTGTCAGTGTTTTGAGCTGAGGCAGAGCCGGTAATCAAAGCGCCGGCAAGAATCAGGAGAGAGAGGTTTTTCATGAGTGTTGGCGGGAGAAAATCCGCGGGGGAGCATTTGTCTCCAACCAGGATAGCGGATTCCCTGGGGAAATCCCCAAAAACATCCACAAACAATAAAAGGCCGTAAAGCAGCCTCTGTTGATTACTCCTTCGAGCCACGACTGGTGCTGGCTCTATATGTCTCGAGTTGTGATGGCGTCAACACCGTCGCGAGGCCAGCGTCGAAATTGGTTTGGATCGACGCCTTAGTCTCGCCGAGTAGTGCGGTGTCAACACCTGCTTGCCAATCTGTCTTGAGCTGGGCTTGGCCTTCCGCCCTTGCCAACATCAGTTCATGCAGCTGCTCAGATTGATGCTGATCAAGCTGCAGGGTTTCCGTCCAGTAGTCGGTTGCTTTCCTGACGCCTTCTTCACGCCGCTCAGCCGCTGCCTGCTGCTTCTCATCGCGGGCTGCTTGTTCACGTTGCTCTATTACGGCTGTCACAGCGCCGTCGAAGCCCGGTCCAGTGGGACCCGTCGATATTGATTCTGACTCACCCATTCCTTCGCCAAGTCTGGCGAGCAGCGCATCGAACTCCTCCCGACTCGGGTTGTCGTTGATACGTTGGACTGGGCCAGGCCGGTCTTCAAGCAAGTCAAGTCGCATGCGCAGAGCGGAGTTTTCCTGTTCAAGTTGGCTGATCCGAAAAGTCAACGAAGTACCGCCTGAAGATAAATCGGTATCGGTGGGGGCCGTCTCGTTGGATGGACTCACGAAAATTGCCGCGACGGTGCCAGCGGCAGCACCGAGGCAAGCTGAGATCAGAATGGTGTTGATGGAAGTCATGGTTTCAGGGGTTCACAAGGAATATAGCAGAGGAGCTCTTGACCGGGGCGACAAAGTCTCGTACCCTTACGACAACTTGTCGTGCTTAATAGCAACCGAGCTTCTGATTTGAACCCAACTCCACTAGCAAACGCTGAACTCGCAGTCATGGAACTGTTGTGGCAGCACGATCAACTGACTGCACGGAAAATTCGTGAGCAGCTTTATCCGGGTTCGTCGAAGGCTCAACACGGGACCGTGCAGAGACTGTTGCAACGCCTAGAGGACAAGGGCTACGTCGATCGCGATCGCGGTCTTCAGGTGCACCTGTTCAGTTCTGCGGTCAGTCGTCAGGCTTATGCCAGCGGGCAACTCGAGAATCTTGCGGACAAGTTGACTGGTGGGTCATTGGCACCTTTGATTACCCACCTGATCGAGGAGAAGCGGATATCACGCGAAGAAATAAATAGGCTGAGGCAAATCCTTGATGGTGGGACTTCCGGTGGAGGCAAAGCTTGATGGACTCCTTCCTTCAGTTCGGCCTCAGCAACCTATATGTCTCGTTGCTGTTGGCGCTTGCTGCATGGCTAGTGCAGAGTCGAGGCAAGAATCCATTGCTGGCTCACATGTTGTGGCTGCTTGTTTTGGTCAAGCTGCTTACTCCACCCATGTTCAACTTCTCGGTGGATTACCTACCATCCATCGGACCAAGCCAAGCCGAGGCAATTAGTCTCGATCCATATCACTTCCTCGGTGCAGAGGGCGTGGCCGACACAGCTTCACCAGAGCTAGTCGCTGTATCTAGAGGGGGTGAGCCAACATCCTGGATTCCAATGTCTTGGCAGGTGGGTAACACTTTGGGTGCGATTTGGCTGCTAGGGAGTCTTGTCGTGTTGGTGTGGTCATTGATTCGCATCGCACGGTTCCACCATCTGCTGATGGTAAGCACTGTTGCCGCGCAACCGCGCCATCGACAGCTGGCGGTTGAGGCCAGCTCTAGGCTCGGCATCAAGAGGATCCCTGAACTTCTCACCACCTCGGCGAGGATATCCCCTCTGGTCTGGTGGGCCGGCGGTAGGGTGCGGATTATCCTGCCCCAGAGCGTCATTCAGCAACTTGATGACGAGCAACTGCGCTTGATTATCGCCCATGAGTTGGCGCACGTAAGTCGACGTGATCACCAGGTGCGTTGGTTGGAGTGGCTGGTCTGCGTATGTCTCTGGTGGAACCCAGTCGCATGGTGGGCGCGCCGGAACCTGCGAATCAACGAAGAAGTCTGCTGCGACGCGCTGGTGCTTGCCAGCATGAATCCTGACCGCCACTGCTACGCCAACTCCTTGCTCGCAGTGGTCGAATCCCTCATGACGCCAGGCATCCGGCCGCCGGCGATCGCAAGTGAGCTAAATAGTGGCGGAGTCCTTGAGAAGAGATTCAAGATGATAGTTTCCAATACTTCCATTCCAAAGGCCACTCGTGGTCTCCGTGCCGTCGCCTTGATTTGTGCGGCAGTCCTTCTGCCAGTCGGAGTGGCTGGCGCAAATGATGTCGGTGAAAGTGCCGCGCCATCTTCCTCAGCACTGATGCAGGAGCCGGGAGATAAGGTAGAGAAGTCAGAGCACGACCAGCAGTCAGAAAAGTCTGAGCAGTCCGAGCAGTCCGAGCAGTCCGAACGCAGTCAGGACATGGATTCAACCGCGATCTCCAAGGAAGACTATGAGAAGGCAGCCATTGAACTCAAGGAGTTGGTGGCAGCAGGCAAGATATCGGAGAAGGATGCCCAACGGCGCCTGGAGAGAATGCGTTTGGCAATGGAACTTCAAGATGAAGCCAATCGACAGCGGAAGACACGACAGGAGTACGCACGCGTCGAGGCTGAGTTGAAGAAGATGGTTGAGGCCGGCAAGATCTCCGATAAGGATGCCAAGGCTCGCTTAGCCGAGATGCGCAGTGCACTTGAGGCACAAGCCAGGGCTAAGGAGGCGCAGTCTAGGGCGATGGAACAGCGCAAGATTCGCGAGGACTATGCTCGTGTCGAAGCTGAGTTGAAGAAGATGGTCGAAGCCGGCAAGATCTCCCAAAAGGATGCAGAAACTCGTCTGGCTGAAATGCGCCGCGCGCTCGAGGAGCAATCAAAAGCCATGCGACAGCGCAAGACGCGTGCGGACTACGCACGGGTCGAGGCCGAGCTGAAGAAGTTGGTTGATGCCGGCAAGATCTCGGAGGAGGATGCACAAAGGCGCTTGGACGGAATGCGGAATGCTATGAGCGAGCGCTCTAAGGTTAGGGACCACCAGATGTCTCGTGAGGAGTACGAGCGAGGCGTGGTCGAGATCAAGAAGCTGGTTGAGGCCGGCAAGATAAGTGAAGAGGATGCCCGCAAACGCATGGCTCGAATGCGTGAGATGGTCGGCGATTCCAAGAAGACCAAGACCAGCACCATCACTACCGAGGAATACCTCGAGATTGAAGCCAAGGTCAAGGCCAAGGTGGAGGCCGGTGAGATGAGCAGCGATGATGCGACCAAGACTCTCGAGCGCTACCGTCGGATGATCGGCGAGCCGGAGGCTGACGAGCGGGAGCACAAGGAGGATCATCACAAGGACAGTGGTGAAGACTCCCATTGACGCGCGTTTCCGCTAGGATGCGATAACGCTGGATTCACCAGCTTCAACCCATGTTTTCGATTCTCCTCCTGTCACTTCCATGTGCGGCGCTGCAGACTCCAGCGCCTACACCCGAGCCTGCCTCAGCAAGCAAGTCCCTATCACCTGAGGAACAGTTCGCTGAACTGCAGAAGCGCAACGAAGCTTCTGAGCTTGGTTATGCCGAGCGCGCCGCTGCATTCCGTGACGAATACTTGAAGTTCGCTGCGGAGAATGCCGGCAGCGAAGTCGGCTTGAAGGCCGAGATAGTCCTGCTGCGTTCATGTTGGTGGCTGGAGAAGGAGGATCGATATCCAGCTGCCAAGAAGCAGGTGGATGCGATCATGAAGGTCTATTCCAAGAGTCCTTCGCTGATGGGCGTCGTCGAGGTGATGAATTACCTCTACCCCAAAGTCCGAACGCGATGCAGCCTTCCAGGAAATTGCCAAACTCAGCCCTCACGATTCAGTCAAGGCAACCGTGCTGCTGTTCCGGGCACGTTCCGCCAAGGACAAGCAACGAGTGGAACTGTTCATGGAGCTCGATGCCAAGTACGGCAAGCTGAAGCGCAAGAATTCGACATTCTCGCAATTGGTAGATGCTCATCTCAATCCGCACAAGCCGGAAGCCCTGGCCGTTGGTCAAGCCGCACCGGAAATAGTCGGAGTCGGAATCGATGGCAAGGAGATGAAGTTATCCGACTACCGCGGCAAGGTAGTGGTGCTTGATTTCTGGGGTGATTGGTGAGGCCCTTGTCGAGGGATGTACCCACACGAGCGGTCGCTCGTCGAAAAGTATGCTGATGCCCCATTCGTGATCGTCGGAGTCAACAGTGATGATGACGTCGACAAGATTCGCGCCATCTGCAAGGAGAAGGATCTCACTTGGCCATCTTTCTTCGATGGTGGCGGCACCGACGGTCCGATCTCCACCAAGTGGGGGGTCCGAGGGTGGCCTACGGTCTATGTGTTGGATCACGAAGGCGTTATCCGTTCTACTCGTGGTCGTGATGCCGAGGAGGCATCGGCTGGGCAAGTTACAGCACTACCAGTGAAAGCCCGTTACTTAGCTGACAGGAGCCGAAGTCGAGCGCTTGCACCCAAACCGCTAAGCCGGAAGCACCAGCAGGGATGGTCATGTTCAATGACATCGTGTTGCCAATCGCGCTGAAGGTTCCGATCACCTGGATGGGTGGCGATAGGTTGACGGTTTGTATCCCACATGAACCGGTGAAGACGTTGGTAGGACCAGGGCCGAACAAGGAGTAGGCCAGGCCAACCGCACCATTGGTAGTCGTGCCGGTAACAGTGATGTTAGCTGACTGTCCACCGATCAAGTTTGTGATGCTCAATACGGGGCCGCCGAAGTTGACCTTCAGGCGGATCCAATCACCAGGCCCGGCGACCTGCATGCCACCGAAGTTAGCCCAGCATTCTTCCGAGTTGAAGCCAGTGGTGATGCCGGCGGTGTTCGTGACACCAGCACTGAACGAGTCGACCGTATAGCCCTGAATCGAAGGTACGAGACCAGCCGAGTCACGGAATAACCAACCGTTGAAGCTCGATGCGGTCCAGTTCGAAGTGGCGTTGAACTGGAACTCGATCCAGTCGTTGCCGATATCGATGTCGAACTTGGTGTCGTTAACGATGGTCGTGCTCGGTAACTCGATGCCGCTGGTTACGGTCACAGTGTGGTTTTCAATCGTAGAGCCGAAGGATGAGTACACCCACTCAGCATCCATAGATTGCCCCATCATTTGCGCACTGATGGAGGGGGTAAAGGCGACCAATGAAAGGGCCGCAGGAATGAGATAACGCATTGATTGCCTCCGGGAAAGACAGTCAGGGGGTTAGAGCGTGGCTTGCAGACGAGCGAGCCGAAATCCAGCTTAGCACCAATTAAAGTGAAAGTGTGGAAATCGCCCTAGGCTCCATATAGAGCACTTTCGGTCACATCATGGTCCGCTCCGAATGCCTGATTGTGCCCTGATCTCAGTCAGACAGGGGTGTCAGGTCGATCCGCCTGAACTCGCAGGGAGTCCCTTCCGCTTGAATCGCGACACTGCCGGATGTAGTCGTGCAGTTGAATCCAGACATGACATGATCGTCGTTGACCCAGATGTCGATGGTGGCATCGCGGCAGACGATCCTCATCGTGTTCCACTCACCGAGTGGTTTCTCGGAGTCGTCGGTCAAGTTGCGAATGTGGCGGTTGGCGCCTTCCTCGCCTGACCAGGTACTCGGATCGCCGTTGCGACGCTCAGCCATGTTCTCAACTTCGATGTTCTGTCCGATGCACCAGAAGTCACCGGCGTTGCCGGCATGCATCTGACACTCGATTGACCTTGGGAACATTCCGTACAGCATGCGTGGGTCCGATGCATGAACAAGGACTCCGCAATTCCCACCATCACCAGGCCAGCGATATTCGACAACCAACTCGTAGTCGCTATAGGTGGCGTCGGTGATTAGATGACCAAGTGGGTTGCCATGACTTATCAACAGGCCATCGCGCACGCTGAAGGATGCAGCAAGTTCGGGCTTGTCGTCAGCCTCTGGTACGTCAGCGTGCCAGCCAGTGAGGTCAGTTCCATTGAATAGGTTGACCGTGACCGGTCCCTTAGGCTTGGCGGAACAGGCGGCAAGAACTACGGAGAGCAAAGCTAGGGGGAGGACTCGCATGGAGCAAGTATGCCACAACCCACTTGTGTTGCAGCAAGAAAGGGGGTGAAGCGTCAGCGGAGCAGCAATCCAGCCAAGCCTGCTCCGGCGAACGGTGTGGCGACGCGTAGCCAAGCGATTCCGGATTCGTCATCGAGGGTCACTCCATGCAGGGCGAGCATTGCCAAGCCGCCAGCGCAGACGATAATCCCGGCGACCAGTCGCCAAGGCGGCGGCGCAGCGTGTCGGCTCGGGCGTGGTCTTTCGAATCGAGACAAGGCCATGGAAAGGGGGACCAGAATCGCCAGGAAGCCCAGGATCCACGCGATGTGGGCCGGCCACCAACCGGATTCGCCAGGGATCACGTCGAGGCCGAAGCCCCACAAGAATCCTGCCCCGTAGCTGAACATCATCACCGTGCTATGCCACAGGAACAAAGTCATGATGATGGAGCTGAGTAGGACAGTGGCGGTCCACCATGGTCCATGCGAAAGCCACTTCTGCAGCCGGCGTTCGGTCAGAAGGACGAAGCCGAACTGGATCGAGGCCAAACAAAGCAGAGGTAAGTGCGGTGGGGTTGAGTTGCTTATCTCTTCGCCTGGAACTCCAATCATGCTGATGGGCCAAGGACCGAAGTTGGTCAGGATGAACAGCAGGCTCACCCCACCAAGTAGGCAAATCCACGGCACCAAGCGACTATTGATGCGCCCATCAAGCCATACGAATCCAAGTTGGTGAACAGCCAACCAGAGGGTGAGGTAGTTGAGCCAGCCGAAGGTCGGCAGCGCACCGCTGAAGTACATCGCGTCGCCCAGGATCGCCAGGCCGATCGGGACCCATAACGAGGCGAGGCCGTAGCGCTTCCAAAGACTGCGCATCGGTGGTGCAAGTGCAACCATCAGCGAGTAGACCGCCAAGAACCAGACCGGAATCAGCGCTACTTCGGAGCCGACCTCAATGTAAACCGATGGGACACCGGCGCGGAATGCGATCGCCCCGGCCAGAGGCCAGAACAGGGCCAGCAGCAGCACCGGCTTCAGCAGGCGGCGCAAACGCGCATACAGCCACTCGCGGTAGGGGACACGATCGCGCACCGCGGCGTCCCAAGTGATGCCGTTCGAATAGCCGCCGACGAAGAAGAACACCGGCATCACCTGGAACACCCAAGTGATCCAATGGGTGGCCGGCGCCCAAGTCAGCATATGTCCCATGTGACTGCCATCGGCGTCTGACCAGGGGGAGGCCATCATCCAGTGCCCCAGCACTACCACCACGATTGCAGCCGCACGCAGGAAATCCACCGCCCGATTTCGTGAATCAGGGGTGGCTTCGGCGATTGACTGGGCCTTCGACCAGATGGAAACCATGGAAAGACTATAGCTTGATGGGGTGTGTACTGGCATAGGGCAGATTCCTGTCCTAGAATTGGTGCATGAGCCTGACGCTCTACTCATTCCTCCACGTCGCCGCCGCTTTCCTGCTGGTGGGATTCACTTTCTTCGTATTCGCTAGCCCTAAGCTTGCCGAAAACAAGCGCAAAGCGGTCATCATCAGTGGCATCTTGAGCCTTGTGATGTTGGTCGGAGGCTTCGGCTTGGTGTCGAAAATCTACGACAATGTCTGGCACAGCTTCATCTTGATCAAGATCGTGTGTTGGCTGGGATTGTCGGCAATGGCTGGCATGGCTTACCGAACGCCGGAAAAGGTCAGGACCATGGCATACATGTCGCGGTTGTTGGTGCTGGTGGCGTTGTGGGCGGTCTACTTCAAGCCGTTCTTGAATTAGCCCATCTGGCCCGGCTGGAGCGTATCATTGACCATGCATGAGCGCTCAAGACGACACTGTCCAAGCCAAGACAAAAGAGAAGCCGAACTACGCTAGACGCCGCGCGGTTTCCTTGGTGCTGGTGCACGTACTGTTCGGCATCCATATAGCCCATTGGAAGCTCAACGGCACCACCCTAGCGCCTTTGGAGCTCAACGAGCTGATGTACACCCTGGAGCTCGGCATCATCACGGCCGGCTTCCTGTTCATGCTCACGGCAGTGATAGCGACCATGTTCGTCGGGCGCTTCTTCTGTTCATGGGGTTGTCACATCCTTGCGTTGCAGGACTTGTGCCACTGGTTGCTCGGGCGCATCGGCATCAAGCCGAAGGTCGTCCGCACTCGGCTGCTGCTTTGGGTACCGGTATTGGCGGTAGTTCATATGTTCGTGTGGCCACAGATATCCCGCCTGCGAGAAGGGCAACCGATGCCGACGCTGCACATGAACAGCGAGACTGAAGGCTGGGCCTCGTTCTTGACCGATGATTTCTGGCGCAACCTGCCGCCTGTTTGGGTGGCACTGAT
Organism: uncultured Planctomycetales bacterium; assembly: GCA_964545405.1. Classification (GTDB taxonomy): domain Bacteria; phylum Planctomycetota; class UBA1135; order UBA1135; family UBA1135. Next base: position 1,971 of record CAZJGH010000079.1, on the reverse strand, counting down.
GACCTTTGCGGTGGTCGGATTCGCGACCGTGTATTTCCTCGGATCACGCAGCTTCTGCACTTACGGCTGCCCATACGGCACCTTGTTCGGTTGGGCCGATCGCTTGGCACCAGGCCGCATCCGGGTCAACGACAACTGTCAACAGTGCGGCGAATGCACCGCGGCATGTACTTCACATATCCAGGTGCATAAGGAGTTCGCCGAGTTCGGGACGGTGCTCAACCCAGCCTGCTTGAAGGATCTGGATTGCATTCAGGCATGCCCCAATGATGCTGCTTATTTTGGCTTCGGCGACCCATCCATGGCCAAGGCGATAGGTCCAAGCAAGAGATTCAGGGTGCCGTTTGATTTCAGCTTGGCGGAGGAGCTGATCATGGCTGCGGTCATGCTTGCCACGGTCTACATATTCCGAGGCCTATACAACGTCGTGCCCTTCCTGATGACCTTGGGCTTAGGTGCAATCTTCGCATTCTCGACGATCACCACCCTGCGTCTCTTCACTCGGCAGAACGTGCGCTTCTCCAAATGGGTATTGCGTAAGGGGGGGCGTTGGCAGCCTGCTGGATGGGTGTTCGCGGCCTTGTCTGCTGCCACCCTGTTGTTCAGTGCTCATAGTGCCTTCATCCGCTACCACGAATTCCAAGGGTGGGCGGCGGTCAAGAAGGTAGAGATCGCCAGTGATGCGACCCTAAGGAGAGGGGCAGCACTCGAAGCTTGGCAGCACCTTGAGTTGGTTGATGAGCATGGACTGTTGCATCCCTTCGAACTTCACGCTGCGATGTTGCGTTTGTCCGCCATCCTCGGCCATACTTCATCCGTCAGCCATTACGGCGCCATGGTCAGCGAACATTTCTGGGATTCCGCCAATGAACTGGCTGAGTTGGGTGGATACCGCGCAGCAGCTGGGGATATCGATGGCGGAGTCCGTGATCTACAACGCGCCGTTGAGTTGGATCCAAGCAATGCGGCATTACGCGTTGAACTTGATAATGCGTTAGCTCTGCAGCAACAACTGCAAGCCGATTAACCCAGGGAGCTGAGGAACCCGGCTATCCACGGATGCCTTCGAGGATGGCAGCTGCCACTCCAGCACGGAATGGCTCGTGCAGGATCTCGTGCTTGCCACCTTCCCATTCCCAACGACGTTTGTCCGCTGGCCAGAGCTCGAACAGCTTTGCGATCGCTTGAGGGTCAACGATAGTCTCAAGGGCAGCCACATGCAGGCACAATGGAATGTCGAATCCTCTCAGGTCTTTCCAGACCTTCTCTATGGCGGCTTCCATCTCAACGAACCACCTTGGGGTGATGGTCGGAACCCGCAAGCTGTCTTTCTCATAAAGGGAGACAGCCTCTGCATCAGTGCATAAGTCAGAAAGTGGAATGCCACTCGCCAATTTCAACCCTGGCATTAGTCGACTGAGGACGGATGCCATCTTGGTCTTCCATGCAGGAGCGGGAATCGCCACTCCAAGGAGCGGGCCGGAAAGAACCAGGCTGCGGACCCGATGTTGTTGCTTGGCGAGATACCCCAAGGCCACCAAGCCGCCCATGGAGTGCCCAACCACGGCGAACTTATCGGGCAGCATGTCAGCGGCAGCATCGATGTCGAGTAGATAGTCAGACCATCTCTTCACATGCCCACGGCGCCCTTCAGACATCCCGTGACCACGTAGGTCTACACCTACGGTGCGCACCCCAGACTCGGCCAACACTTCACCGAGGTACTCATAGCGACCAAGATGCTCGCCTTGACCATGGATCAGCAGGACATTGCTGACAGGTGTTCCATCTGGACGCCATTCGTAGCCAGCTAGTTGCAGGCCATCCTCGGCTTCGAGATGGAAGTTATTCGCCATCAGCGGTAGGGCTGGAAGTTGGGCGCAAGCCGTAACCGCGGCCGGTCATGCAATAGAAGGTGCCGACTATCAACGCGGTGTTGAACACCAGCTTCTCCCAGATCACGACGACTCC
>CAZJGH010000078.1:0-11042 GCA_964545405.1 uncultured Planctomycetales bacterium | reverse complement strand
ATTGACCCATCTTCTCCAAATCGGTGATCGCCAGGTAGCGGTTGTGGAAGATCATGTCGGTGTCGATGTTGTCGACATCGACGAGCCATACGCGCCCTTCGAGTTCAGTAGGCTTCGAGCCGGATGCAGCCGCAGAACCTTCAGTCGTTGAGGCCGCCTTGCCTTCACCGGCCTCGAATAGGACCGGCTGTTCAGGAATCGCATCGACCGAAGTAATGACTCCTGCGATGGCGGTGGCGGCGGCAGTTTCCGGGCTAGCCAGATACACCTCGCCCTTTCCTTGCTTGCCGGCGTAGTTGCGGTTGCCGGTGCTGACAGTCACTTCACCCGGGCCGTTTTGCCCGAGCTGACCGGCGGCACAACCACCGCATCCGGCATTACCGATCAGGGCGCCGGCATCCATGAAGGTCTTGACGATGCCTTCCTCAAGCGCCGCTTCCCAAACAGTGCGGGTAGTGGGGACGACCTTCAACACGACACCCGGCGCGACCTTGCGGCCTTCCAAGACATTGGCGGCGCGGCGCAGGTCCTCCAGGCGGCCGTTGGTGCACGAGCCGATGAATACCGAATCGACCTTGCGTCCGGCGACCTCGGTCAGGTCGGCAGTGTCGTCTGGGTGACCTGGTCGGGCGGCCATCGGCGCGAGGCCTTCGATATCCACCTCGATGACCTTGTCATAGTGAGCATCTGGGTCAGCGGCAATCGGCTGGAAGTCGCGGCCACCAGCATTGCGGCAGAACTCGAGAATCGAAGCATTGGGCTCGAACAAGGAAATGATGCCGCCCATCTCAGTGGACATGCTGGCGATCGTCACGCGATCCTCAAGCGCCAAGCTGTCGACGATGTCGCCAGTGATTTCAGCGGCATAACCGAGAAGCCCACCCGCGCCCAATACCTGGAGCATCTTCAGCACGATGTCCTTGGCGGTGGCGTGGGGACCAGGGGTACCCGTCAGGATTACCTTGGCGGATTTAGGAACCTTGAACCAGACCTTGCCAGCACTCCAGGCGTAAGCGATGTCTTGGTCACCCATGCCTTGGCCGAAGGCGCCGACGGCACCCATGATGTTGGCGTGGCTGTCGGTGCTCACGAACGTGGAGCCGGGGCCGACGAGACCATCCTCGAATGCGATGTGAGTACCGATACCTTGGGTCACGTCGCGTAGTCCGACACCCGACTCACGCGCGAACTCACGGCACAGCTGCTGGTTTGCCGCATAGCCTTGATCGCTGCCACCTGGGTTGCAGTCGAAAGTGAAGAGCGTCTGGCCAGGATCCTCCACGCCTAGTCCGGCGGCCTGCAGGTTCTTGACGACATTCGCTCCGCCGAAATCGCGTGCCGCGCGCACATCTACGCGCATGTCGACAGTGGCGCCAGGAACCACGTCCTGGTCACAGTGGTTGGCAATGATCTTTTCGATGAGGGTCAGTCCCATGGCAGATTATTCTAGCCGACGGAATAGGGGTCGAGCCGCTCACCATCCAAAATCTAGGATTGGGTGGCAATGCGCGGGCGCAGTTAAACTCCGTCGATGGACCTCAGCAACCTACGCCGCGAATACTCTCGCGCCGGCCTCCGCCGCGAGGACCTCGACGCGGATCCATATAGGCAGTTCGAGGTATGGTTCGAACAGGCGAAGAGCGCTGGCCTGATTGATTACAGCGCCCTGAGCTTGGCCACGAGTTCGCCCGACGGCTTTCCCACGGTTCGAACAGTCCTGCTGAAGCTCTTTGATCACAACGGTTTTGTGTTCTTTACTAACTACAAGAGCACCAAGGCGATCCAGATCGAGGAGAACCCACAAGTCTCGATGTTGTTCCATTGGCTGCCACTGGAGCGGCAGGTAATCATCAATGGCACCGCCACTCGCGTCACCGCGCTGGAGTCGATGAAGTATTTCGCTACCCGGCCGCGCGGCAGTCAGCTTGGAGCCTGGGTTTCGCCGCAGAGCTCGGTAGTCACATCACGTCGACTGCTTGAAGGCAAACTGCGAGAGGCCTTGAAGAAGTTGGCTGGCGGCGAGGTGCCGATGCCCGAGCATTGGGGCGGGTATCGAATCAAGCCTGAATCGATTGAATTCTGGCAGGGCCGCGAGAACCGTCTTCACGACCGCTTTCGCTACACCAACCCGGCTCCGGAGAACTCCTGGGAAATCGAACGCTTGGCGCCATGATCGACTTCGACCAGACCAACATCAACAAGGCTCTCGGACTTGAACTGATCAAGTCGGGGGGTGGTGTCGGCGAGGTTCAGATCAGGGACTGCAGTGCACTTACCCAAGAAGGAGGCGTGGTTCATGGTGGAGTCCTGACCACGGTTGCCGACACCGCTGCGGTCTACGCCATATTGCCCGATATTCCTGAGGGCAAGCACATGACCAGCATTGAGTTCAAGATGAACTTCTTTCGTCCCGCCAAAGGTGATCAAGGACCGGTAGTGGGGCGCTCTAAGCTCATTAAAGCTGGCCGCACCGTGAACGTTTGCGAAGCCGATGTGTTTCAAGGCGAAAAGCACCTGGCGAAAGGGACCTTCACCTACCTGGTTTTCGACCGATAAACCTACATGCTTCCAAACCGCGCCATCCTCACCGGCCACTGTGCAGACCGAGAAGGTCTGGTTTGCGCCATCACCAATTGGGTCTCGACCCATGGCGGCAACATCTTCGACCTCGACCAGCATGTCGAGACTGCGGCCAATCGCTTCTTCGTGCGCCTTGAATGGGACTTGGATTCCTTCGGCATCGCCCCCCAAGATATTGAAGCCCGATTCCAGGCGGATGTCGGGGAGCCACTTGCACTCGACTGGAGCATTGCCTTCACCAACAAGAAGCCGCGCTTGGCGCTGTTCGTCTCCAAGGAGAGCCACTGCTTGTGGGACATCCTCGCGCGCTGCGTGTCTGGCGAGTGGGAGATCGAGGTCCCGCTCATCATCAGTAACCATCCCGACTTCGAGGATGTCGCCAAGCAGTTCGACATCCCTTATCACGTCATTCCGATCACGCGCGAGACCAAGTCGCAGCAAGAACGTAAGCAACTTGAGTTGCTTGCGGAACACTCGATCGATTGCGTGGTCCTGGCGCGATACATGCAGATCCTTTCAGATGACTTCCTCGATCAGTTCGCCAAGCCGGTCATCAACATCCACCATTCGTTCCTTCCGGCCTTCGCCGGGGCACGACCCTACCGCCAGGCATATGACCGAGGCGTGAAGTTGATCGGCGCGACTGCTCATTACGTCACGCCGGAGCTAGACGAAGGGCCAATCATCGAGCAAGACATCACCCGGGTCAGCCATCGCGATTCGGTCAAGGACATGATTCGCCGCGGCAAGGACTTGGAGAAGGTCGTCTTGTCACGAGGAATCTTCCTCCACCTGAACCGACAGGTGATCGTCTACGGCAACCGCACCGTGGCCTTCAACTAGAGCCACGGCGCGGTCGAATTTCGGCAGCCTAGGCGAACGCGGGCTTCTTGAACTCAGGGCGCCGGCCTTCGAGCAAGGAGCTCAATCCTTCGAGCGCGTCGGCGTGCTTGAACGCCTTCTCGAGGTCGCGGGATTCAAGATCCAAGGCGCGGTCCAAGGTCTGGTGCGCGCCTTCCACGAACAGGCCTTCGCAAAGCTTCAAGGCGTGGTAAGACTTCTGGCCCATCTTCTTGCAGGCCTTCTCGAGCTTATCGTTGCCCATGCAGTCGGCTTCACCGGACAGGATCTCGTCGACGGAGTAGGAGTCGAAGAAACTCCAGATGTCCTTCCAGGCTTCTCCGGGGCATTCAGTCGGTGCTTCACGCTCCTCTGAAGGCTTCTTGGCGGCCCACTCGAGACAAACCTCATCGATGTCACTGAAGCCGGCGATGGCGTCGATCAGGCCGATCGAAAGCGCTGACTTGGCATCCAGGATCGCACCTGTGTAGAGCAAGTACTTGGCTATCGGCATGCCGACTCGTCGTGGCAGGCGTTGAGTTCCACCGAGGCCAGGGAAGATACCGATACCGGTCTCAGGGAATCCGATCGCGGCCTTAGGCGAGGCGATGACCCAGTCACATGCGAGCGCGAGTTCAGCGCCGCCACCGAGAGCCAGCCCATGGGCCCGAGCGACCACTGAAGCATCACCTCCACTCAGAGTGCGGAAGATCTTCTGGCCGTGACCGGCGAACTCAGCGATGGATGGATAGTTGTCGTCGTTCAAGGAATCGACGAAGAACTTGATGTCGGCGCCGGCGACGAAGGCCTTGCCGGTGCTGCGCAGGACGATCGCCTTGCCAGTGGCGCGAGCGAGCTGCAGCTTGCCATCGAACTGCATGAACACGTTCTTGTCCAATGCATTCATGGTGGCGGGATTGTTGAAACGCAAGTCAGTAGCGACACCCGCATCGCATGACGAGACCAACTCGATGGGCACCCCATGTTCCGATGCATTGCTGAGCATCTTCGGCATCGGCAAGCCATGCGAAGTGGCGATGGTCTCCGCGAGAAGCTTGGCGCGCTCGACTCCGACCTTGTTGAGCAGGCCGAACGGACCCCGCGGCCAGCGCAAGCCGACTCGCGCACCGATGTCGGTGTCTTCGATGGAGGAGACCTCCTCATCCACAAGCTGCGACGCTACGTAGAAGGTGACACCCAGCAGGCGATCGGCGATCGCGTCGTACTTGCTCTCATCGACTGGGCCTTCGAGGCTCCAGTTCTGCTCGTCTCCGGCGCAGAAATCGACCAGGGCCTGGCTTGGGGCATAGAAGGAATGCAGCGCATCGGCCAAGGTGTTGGCGGCGTGCATGGTGATGGGCACACCAGTGACGTTCATCAACTCGAACGGCCCCATGCCGACACCGAAGGCTTTCTTTGATGCCCACTCGATAGTGGCGATGTTGGCGATGCCCTCTTCGAGCAAACGCACGCCCTCGTTGACCCATGGCACGAAGTAGCGGTTGACCACGAAGCCAGGCGCGTCCGCCGACCAGATCGGGGTCTTGCCGATGGCCTCTTGCGCAGCCCAAGCCGCCAAGAAAGCCTCGTCGGAAGTGCCTGCATGTCCGATTACCTCGACCAAACGGTTCTTCGCAGGGTGGAAGAAGTAGTGCAGTCCAACCAGGCGTTCGGGGTTCTTCACCACATCGGCAATGTCCTTAACGAAGAACGACGAGGTGTTGGTGCCGAGGATGGCGGTTTCCTTGCAGTTGTCGGACAAACGTTCGAATACTGAGCGCTTCACATCCAAGTTCTCGAACACGGCTTCCACGACCAGGTCGACGTCGGCCAGTTCCGACCAATCACTGGTGCCATGCAGGTTAGCGAGGATGCGCTCTACCTGCTGGGGGCGGAAGACGCGGCGCTCTACGCCCTGGGCCAGCAGATCGCGAATGATCTGCATGCCGCGCTCTACCTTCTCATCATCTAGGTCTACCAGTACGCAGGGGAAGCCCTCAGTTGCGATCTTCTGGGCGATACCGGAACCCATGTTGCCGGCGCCAATAACGGCGAACTTTTGAATGTTGTACTTACTCATGACTTTGGGGCCAGCGCAGGGCTTGGCGGAGCGTATTCTAGCCGTGCCGCCGATTTACCCCACGCCATGATTCGCCTCCAGAACATCAAGAAGAGCTACCCCAGCGAGACCGATTCGGGCCTCGTCCTTGGCTTCGAGGACTGGCAGGTCGAGGAAGGTGGGCAGGTTGCCCTGATCGGCGAAAGCGGTTCGGGGAAAACCACCCTCCTGAACCTGCTGAGCGGACTGGTGGCACCGGATTCGGGCTCTGTTTCCATCGCCGGAACCGACCTGACGCGCCTTTCTGAGGCACAGCGCGACCGTTTCCGGGCCGACAATATCGGCTACGTCTTCCAGTCCTTCCACCTGCTGGACGGCTATACGGTGCAGGAAAACGTGGAACTCGGTTCGGTCTTCGCCAAGGGCCACCATCAACCCGGCCGCGCCAAGGAGCTGCTCGAAGCCGTCGGGCTCGGACACCGTCTCGGCCACATGCCGCGGCAGCTGTCGGTCGGCCAACAGGCACGCGTCGCCTTCGCTCGGGCGCTGATGAATAGGCCCAAGCTGCTACTCGCCGATGAACCGACTGGCGCCTTGGATCACGAGAACGGCAAGCAGGTGCTTGCGATGTTGCTCGACACCGCACGGGAATCCGGCATCACGGTGGTGTGTGCTACTCACGACATGAGCGTTGCCGAGGCTTTCGACACCACAGTACGCGTGGAGGAGATGCGATGAGGATGCGCACCATGGTGCTTCGCAATCTCAAGCGTCGGCGGCTCGCCTCGGTGCTGACCGGGCTTTCCGTCTCCTTGGGTGTGGGGCTTTTCGCAACCGTAGGTGCACTTCGCGAAGCCAGTGAACAGGGATTTAATCGCTCCGCGTCAGTCTGCGACATGCTTGTTGGCGCCAAGGGCTCTGGGCTGCAACTCACCCTGAACGCTCTTTACCACATGGGCCAGAGCCAGGGCAACGTGCCCTACCCGCTGTACGAGGAAATCGCCGACACCCCCGGCGTGCTGTGGTCAGTGCCGCTGGCAGTTGGCGATAGCTTTCGCGGCAAACGCATCGTTGGGGTCACGTCCAACCTGTTTTCGGACGTGCGTCTTGGCAGCGCTGGCGACGCCGAGCCACTTGAGTTTGCTGCCGGCGGGCCATTCGTATTCACCAAGGAAGAGTTCGCGGAGATTAAGGCTGAGCTAGGCCATGCCGGTGCCGAGCATGCTGACGAGCACGGCCAAGAACATGAAGGTGAGCATGATCACGACGCTCATCTTGCGAGCATGTTCAAGGCAGTGGTTGGTGCTGACGTTGCAACAGATACGGGCTTAGCAGTTGGCTCTCATTTCACTCCATCTCATGGAGTGGAAGGCGTCGGCGGCGGTGGCGGCCACGAGGAAGCTCAGACCGAAGTCGTGGGAGTGTTGGAGCCGACCGGCACACCACTCGACCGTGCGATCTTGATTCCGATCGGTGCCTATTACGTTATTGATGGGCACGAAGCCACCGAAGATATGGTCGAGGGTGGTGCACGCGACCCCCGTGGCCTGAGCGCGGTGATGCTGAGCACTAAGGCTGGCTTCTACCGCACGCGCATCTATCGCTCGCTGAACGATCGGCTCGACGCCCAGGCGGTTTACCCCAGCCAGGAGGTCCGCAAGCTGTTCGCCATCATCGGTCAAGGTGACGTGGTCTTGCGCCTGATCACTGCCCTCATCGTGGTCGTTGCCCTGGTCGGCGTGATGGTCGCCATCTACAACACCATGGGTGCTCGGCGTCGTGAGTTCGCGATTCTGCGTGCACTGGGTGCCCGTCGGCGTACCATCCTCGGTTTGGTTACAGGGGAATCTGCCGTCATCGCCATGTTCGGCGGCATCATCGGTTTGGCCTTTGCCGGCGCCCTGATCTATGCGGTTACGGATCAGGTGCATGCGGCTACTGGGGTTCGAGTAGCCGTCACGCCTGGGGCAGCCGAGCTGCAATTGCTGGCAGCGGTTACCCTAGCCGGTGCGCTTGCGGGCCTCATACCCGCCTTGTCGGCTTACCGCACCGAAGCCGCTCACTACCTGTCGTCTAACATCTGATTGAAATGATGAAGCATTGGTTTTCCTTGGCACTCGCCGGCATTATGCTGGCAGGGTCCTCATGTTCCAAACAAGAAGAGGGCGAGGTTCTGCAGAATGAAGAGGCATCGAACGGTGTGAGGGAAGATGTTGCAGGCAATGCTGCAGCCGACTCCGCCGGTGAAGATGACTCCACTCAAGACTCGAATGTCGAGCCTCCTGAAGAGGAGGGCGGCGGCTCCTTGCGCGACCGCCTCAAGGTCACTGAAGCGCCACCGGTCGATGACATGCCTTGGTCAGATGCCCTGACCCTGGAAGAGCGCGTCGCCAATCTCGAGAAGACGATGGCGAGCGGTAAAGAGCCATATGTCGTCGACATGCACGACTTTGGCGGTTGGGAATTCGACGAACGCCAAGAGCAACCATTCCCGGCACACATCTTGGCTCTTGATGGCAAGAAGTTCACGATTCGCGGCTTCATGATGCCCGACATCGATTTCGAGAACATCCGTAAGTTCCACCTCGTTCGCAGTCTGTTCAGTTGTTGCTTCGGTGCTCCACCACAGCTCAACGAGATCCTGCGCGTGACCTTGGCCGACAAGGATGGCATGGAATACACCTACAACACGGTTGAGGTGACCGGCACCTTGTACGTCGTATTCGAAATGGAAGACGGCCTGGTCGAGGACTTGTTCAGGCTCGAAGGCGCCACCTACCGCATCATCGATTTCGACGACCCGGAAGCCCCAGACGACTTCAACGCGGACACTGATTTTGGCGACATGCTTCCTACAGGCCCCTCAGAGTTCTAGCGCGGTTTTCAGGCTGGCCGAACTTTCCGGTTTTGCGTATCCCATATCCTGACGATACATAGACAGGAGAAGAATGGGTTCTTTGGGAAAAGCCGCCGTCGCAGAAACTGTCTCGACGCTCGACAACGCTGAGAAGGCGGCAGAGGAAGCGGTCCAGGGAATAGTCGAAGCCATCGGCACGGAGCCTGACTTGGTCACGCTGTTCTTCACGGTCCACCATCGTGAGCAGGCTCGCGCGATCTTGGAGATCGTCCACCGCGAACTTAAGCCGAAACATCTGGTCGGCAGCAGCATGTCTGGCGTGGTCGGCGGTGGCAGAGAGGTTCAAGCCGGAGCCGGGCTAGCCATCTGGGCAGCGCACCTGCCTGGTACTCAGGTGTTCCCGTTTCATCTCGAACTCGAATCCGATAAGAGTCGCATCATCGGTTGGCCTGACGCGCCATCTTCGGCGAGCGCCGTGATGATTGCCGAGCCATTCAGTTTTCCGCTCGAACCGTTTTTCACTTCACTGCGCAACCAAGAACGATTGCCGATCGTAATCGGCGGCATCGCAAGTGGTGCCGATCGTCGCGGCGAGAACGTCTTGTTGTTCGACCACGCGATAGCTAGCGAAGGAGCGGTCGGTTTCGTCATCGACGGCGCATTCCGAATCGAGCCAGTGATTGCCCAGGGTTGTCGATCGGTCGGTCCACGGTTTACCGTTACTCGCTGCGAGGGCAATGTCATCCTCGAGCTTGGTGGTAGACCGGCATACGAAGAGTTGACGGAAGTCCTGATCGCGATTGGCGAAGAGGAGCGACAGAAGTTCATGCGCGCACCTCACGTCGGCATCCTGCCGATGGAGAACAGGACCGGCGAGCCCGGTCGTGACCTATTGGTGCGTGGCGTCATGGGTGTTGACCCACACGCTGGCGCGGTTGCAATTACCGATCATCTGGGTGAAGGCGCATCGGTGCAATTCCAGGCCAGGGATAGGGTCGCGGCTCATTCCGAACTGGCGGGGGCATTGGAGCTTGCCGGGTCCTTCTGCCCGAAGGTCCTTGGCGCACTGCAGTTCTCATGTACCGGGCGGGGCCTGCAGCTCTTTCACCGCGCTGATCACGATATCCAAACCGTGCACGAGTATTGGCCAGGCTTACCCACCAGTGGTGGTTTCGTGGCAGGTGAAATAGGCCCAGTTTGTGGCCTTCCCTACATTCATGGCTTGGCGGTGTGCGTTGGGCTGTTGGTAGAAAACGATTAAGTACAGGAACCAAGGCTCAGGCCCTGGGTTGAACTGCTCCACACCAACCCCTGTACCCCAATGAAATACAAACTAACTTTGATACCACTGGCTATTGCCTTGGTTGCCACTACTGCCTCCGCCCAACAAGGAAATCGTCGCGCGGAAGGCGCTCAGCGCGGACCGAAACCGCAGTCGCAGGCACGGCAACAGCAGTGCGATTGTGAATGTCATGCCACTTGCCAGGCACAAGGGCAGACGCGACGTCCGAAGAATACGGATGACGGCCAAGTTCAGGGCCGTAAAGGCGCCGAAGCCAAGAAAGGCCGGCGTGGCGAGCAGTCTGAAAGCCAAAGGCGAGGTGACCGGAAACCCGGCGACCAGAGTCGCGGCAGAAGGAATGTCCAGAATCGTGATGAGATTCGTGCTGAGCGCCGCGCCGAGCGTCGCGCCAAGATGATCGAACTCTACGACCAGGATGGTGACGGTCGCTTGAGTGAGACTGAGCGTGCGGTACTCATCGAGGAAATGGGTGAGCGCGGAGAACGTCGCCCACCACGTGAGCGTAAGCCTCAAGACCGCACCGAGCGCCGTGGTCGCAAGGGTGGCTCAACCGACTCCTAGCGAGAGTTCTGACTCACGAAGGTGACAAGGCGTTCCGGTTAGCCGGGGGGCCAGGTCAGGCTGCGGCCGCCAAGCACATGAAAGTGCAGGTGTTCGACAGCCTGACCGCCATCTTCACCGATATTCGTTACGACCCGATATCCATCGTCGGCCAATCCCGCATCGGCCGCAACCTTCGAACAGACTCGCAGCAGATGCCCAAGTAGTTCAGCATCGTCGTCGCAGCCGGCGTGGAGACTCTCGAGAGGCTTACGTGGAATCACCAGGATATGCACCGGCGCCTGTGGCGCGATGTCAGTGAACGCGACGCACAGTTCATCCTGATGAACGAAATTGGCGGGGATTTCACCAGCCAAGATCTTGGCGAAGATGGTGTCAGCCATCGGCTCGAGCGATCAGGGCTTGCCAATCGCCTTCACTGAGTGCGGTGGCTTCTTCCTCGAGCAGCACGGGGATGCCATCCACGATGGGGTAGCGCAGGCGACTTTCCGGATCGGTAGAGACCAAGCATTCGTCGCCGACCAGCTTCAATGGCTGGTGGCTGACGGGGCAACGCAGTTTGGGCAGCAGAATCGCGGGGTCGAAAGCGAGCATGGGGACAGATTAACGCTGCAGCCGTTCTCGTGCCGTGCGGACTTCGCGTAAACTTCACACGACCTTGGCCAGGAATCCACCACCCTCGGCGACCATGGACGGCGTGCTGAAGAAAACCCTACTCCTTGTGGAGGACGATCCGGACCTGCTCGAGGTCCTGAGGCTGACCTTCGAGATGGAGGGCTTCAAGTTGGTGCTGGCCACCGACGGCGAGCAGGCGATTGCCAAGGCTCGTCGTCACGCGCCCG
>CAZJGH010000077.1:5566-11098 GCA_964545405.1 uncultured Planctomycetales bacterium | reverse complement strand
TGCTTGGCCGCTTCGGGGATATCGACGTCGCGGGATTCCTTGATCGGCTTGCCGCCATCCAACGTTTCCAGGACCGCCATCTCACGGGCTCGCTCCTGGAGCCGCCGTGCGATACGGAACAGGTACTTTGCCCGCTCAGTAGCCTTGAGGCGCTTCCATTGGGGGAATGCTGCCTTCGCTGCTGCGACTGCCTTATCCACGTCGGCCTGGTTGGCGATCGCGACCTTGGCCAGCACCTCTTCGGTAGCGGGGTTGATCGTCTCCATGTAACGCTTCGAGCGTGGAGTGACGAACTCGCCGTTGATGAACAAGCCGTACTTGGACTTGATCTCTACCTTGGTTCCTTCAGGCGCGGCGGCATATTCCCAAGCGTTACCGAAATCCAGCTCAGGTTTGATGGTAGTTTCAGGACTCGGTGACATCGTAGTGTGCTGTGTAATGACCACTTTCGAGGCGGTGTAGTTGAAGAAGGACGTCGTTCAACAGCGACGAGGCGCCAAAGCGGAACCATCTGGGCGACAACCATGCATCACCTAAAGTCTCCTTGACCATGACTAGGTAGTGCAGGGCATCCTTGGCGGTACTGATGCCGCCAGCTGGCTTCATGCCCACCATGCTGCCAGTGGCCAGGAAATGGCTGCGTATGGTCTCGAGCATCACCAAGGTGACCGGCATGGTGGCAGCGGGTTGGACCTTGCCGGTTGAAGTCTTGATGAAATCGGCGCCGGCGGAAATCGCCAACTCGCTCGCCCTCACGACGTTGTCGTAAGTCTCGAGCTCGCCAGTCTCGAGGATCACTTTCAGATGTGCCAGCTCGCATGCGTCCTTGACCGCGCGAATCTCATCCGCGACGACTTGAAACTGGCCAGCCAGGAACGCGCCACGATGAATGACCATGTCGATCTCGTCGGCACCGGCTGCGACTGCAGCCCTTACGTCAGCCAACTTGGTGTCGAGATCGACTTGCCCACTCGGGAAAGCCGTGGCGACACTGGCTACCTTCACGCCACTGCCATCTACCAATTCACGGGCGAGTTCCACCCAGCGCGGGTAGACGCACACCGCGGCAACTGGAGGCACGAACGCGAGGCTGGCGTCAGGGTTGACTGCCTTACGGCACAAGGCGCGCACCTTGGCAGCAGAGTCCTTGCCTTCGAGCGTGGTGAGGTCGATCATCGACGACACCATCAACAAGCCAAGGCGCTTGCTGTCCTTCTTAATCGATCGAGTCTTGAAGGACGCGGCGCGCGCCTCGACTGCGACCTTATCTACGGTGCGAATTGCCATCGTTCACATCTTAACCATCAGCCCGCACTCGATGAAACTCGGGGGGTCGCAAAACAGCAGTCCGACGTGCTCTGGGTTTAACCAGACCAACGCGCGTTGCTCCATCCTTCGTCCCCACTCGGCAGCCTGGTCCTGGCTCAATCCGAACAATGCGAAGCCGTCTTCACGCCAGCTCGGGGAAACCCCCGGCAGTGAAGACCCATAGGCTTCGGCAAAGGGAATGCCGGCTGTTTCCAGGGCGAGGCTCAGGTCGAGATTGGCTTGTTGGTTCTCGGCCAATGGGCATTCCTCTGACATGGGATTCCATGCTGTAATCAAGCAAACGCTACCAGCAGCTTTGATTGCATCCGCGACAGCTCCGGCAGGAGGGCCAGGACTCTCATTCAAGATGAATTCACACCACTCGCCCTCGGCAGTCGCAAAGGCATAGGCTGACTCCCTGTAGACGGCTACCCAATCGGTCGAGGACATCTTGGATATTCTAGCCATCTACCTGAGGCCACCCCCCCATAAAGCGACTGGCATCACGCGTTGGATGCCGATGGCGATAAAATCCCACCACTCATGAGCCACAAAGTACTCGACCACCCCATTGTCGGCGGCCTACTCACACGCCTACGCAGCAAAAGCACTTCGTCGACCGAGTTTCGGCTCTTGATTCATCAACTCACCACCTTCCTTACTGTCGAAGCGACGAAGGACCTGCCGCTCAGGGATATCCAGGTGGAGACGCCAATCTGCATGGCGACCGGCAGCGTCATCGGGCCTTCGATTGCCATTGTTCCAATCCTGCGAGCTGGCCTTGGAATGAGTAGCGCGATGTGTGAGATGCTACCTGAGGCAAGCATCCGTCACATCGGGATCTATCGCGATGAAGAGACCCTGCAGCCGGTGAGCTACTACCAGAAGCTGCCTTCTGCGGCCGCTCCCGAGATAGCGTTCGTGGTTGACCCGATGCTCGCTACCGGCGGCACAGCTATTGCCGTGATCAAGGAGCTGCAGGCTTGGGGTGTTCAGGACATTCGCTTCTTGGGAATCCTTGGTGCTCCGGAGGGCCTATCCGCATTGGAACAGGCTCACCCTGACATCCACATACTCCTTGCAGGATTGGATGAGAGGCTCAACGATCAAGGCTATATCGTTCCTGGCCTCGGGGATGCCGGCGACCGACAGTACAACACGAATTAATAGCTTTTTTCCGCCTTCACCTGTTGGCTACAGGGTCTTCTCGGCCTAGACTTCCAATAGGTGTCGAACACAACTCCACAACCGCAGGCCCCCTCGCCCTTTTCCGAGCGCGAGCGGCAAGCGAAGCGTGTCTTCTTGGAGCGCCTCGAGAGTTCAACGCACCCCGACAAGGATCGGTTTGAGCATATCTTTCAAGCCAACCTGGATCGCATCTCGAGGATCCGCGATGCCATGGTCGCCTACCCTCCGGTATTGGCCGAAAGTACGCTCGGAAGTCGTCAACGCGGGCTCGGAACCTTGGTCGAACTGCTGGCTAATGCCACCGATGCCGACTTCGAGATGTTCCTACCGATGCGGGCCATGGTGTGGCGCAGTCTCACGATGGCGAGACTCAACTTCTGGCGCCTGTTGCGCTATCTCGCGGATGAGATCGAGCCCGACGACGACGACTTGGCAGTCATCATCGACCGGCGTGTCCATGCCTGCGTCTATCTGAAGCTTGTCGACGAGCTGCTTACTTCACTGGCGATGGATGAGGAAGTGCCCCGTCCGTTACGCAATGAGGTGGTCGGCAGCATGACCTCCCTATGGGACAGCACACCGTCCGATGCTGTGCAGCAGTTCTTCCCCCTCCTTGAAGCGGTGTGGGAAGCAAGACGCAAGATTTTCGTCAGTGTCGGCACGATGCTCGGCGTTTCCGAGATCATGAAGCTCCTCCAAGCGGGCTGTGCCCCCCAGTTCGTCGATTACTTCGCCCGCGCACGCATGACCCAAGATGAGGGCTCGGCCTTCCAGGAATTCCTGATCGGCGTCACCACCGAGCAGTTGACCGACCTTGAATCGTTCATGCAAGGAAGTGGCCGCACCTGCCTGAGCCCTGAAGAAGCGCAACAAGCGTTGGGGATCAACGCCATACCGAGCGACAACCATCAAGCAGGAGTCAGCGCCTACCAGTTCCATCGAGAACGCCATCTGCAGTCGGCAGCTCGGCGGCTTCGCTCATTGCCAGGCCCCAAACACACCGCTGAAGAGTACATGCTGATGTACTTCCTCGAAGACTTCCTTGATCCGCCGGAAGCGGATTGAAATGCCTGAGCTACCTGAAGTAGAGACTACTCGACGTGGCATCTTGCCATTCGTTGAGGGCTATCGGGTCGACGACTTGGTGGTGCGCAACCGCAAGTTGCGACAACCAGTTCCGGCTGCCTTGAAGAGGCGAATCAATGGACGCGAAGTCGTCAACCTGAAACGCCGAGCCAAGTATCTGCTGTTCGAATTCGAGCACGGCCACCTCATCGTTCATCTCGGTATGTCCGGAAGCTTAAGCCTGGTCGACGACGGCGCGGTACTGCGCAAGCATGATCACATCGATCTCGCCCTCTCCAGCGGCAAGGTCTTGCGTTACCACGACCCACGGCGCTTCGGATTGTGGACCTGGACTTCCGACCCGGTCCTGGAGCATTCACTGCTCAATCACCTAGGGCCAGAACCCTTGGGGCCAGATTTCGATGGTGAGTTGCTGTTTCAGAAGTCACGCAAGCGCAAGGTGGCTGTGAAGAATTTCATCATGGACGGCAAGACGGTAGTCGGAATCGGCAACATCTACGCTGCGGAGGCGCTGTTCGCGGCAAAGATTCGCCCCACCAGGGCAGCTGGCCGAGTTTCCCGCGCCGAGTACATCCGAATTGCCGAGCACTCTCGACGGATCCTGGCTGAGTCAATCGAGAAAGGCGGCACTACCCTCAAGGATTTCGTCGGTGGAGATGGTCAGCCTGGCTACTTTGCCCAAGTTCTGTCGGTCTATGGGCGCGAAGGTGAGCCCTGTAATGCCTGTAAAACCCTGTTAAAGGGCAAAATTATCGGCCAGAGAGCCAGTTGCTACTGCCCTAAGTGCCAAATTTAAACATTTGTCGGAATTAAACGTTTGTTTTATTCAAACGAACGTTTATACTTTCCGCATGTCTGGTCCCGATACCAAGCAGCGGATTCTCGATGCTGGGCGCTCCTTGTTCGCCGAGCATGGCTTCACCGCCACATCGATGCGGCAAATAACCACGTTGGCCGAGGTCAACCTGGCGTCGGTCAACTACCACTTCGGTTCCAAGGATGGCTTACTGAGGGAGATCGTCGTCGAGTGCATCGACCCTATCAACAAGGAACGCGTCCGCCTGCTCGATGCAGCTGAAGCCGCGGCCGACGGCGCCCCACTTCCGCTGCGCGAGTTGATTCATATGTTCATCGAGCCGGCGGTGCGGGAACTGTGCGAACAGCAATCCGACATGCCTTGCGTACTGTCAAGGCTTCACCATGAACCTCACGCGGGCATCGAGGAGATCCTCGCCGACATCCTTGCCCCCACTATCGCGCGTTTCATAGCCGCCACCCATGCCGCCCTGCCCCACCGCACTCCGGAAGAGTTGCTGATCCGTGGGCACTTCATGGTTGGTGCGATGCTGCACCTGCTTGACTTCAAGTGTGAGGAGTTGATGCCCATTCCTGGAGTCAATCCTGACACCATCGCGGATTACGATTTCCGTCTCAACCAACTGGTTTCATTCTGCACTGCTGGATTCGATGGATAAGACCTACTATCTATACCCCACCATCAGCATCGTAGGCGTTCTTGTCTTGAGCGCTTGTGCTGGACCGCAAACCACGTCAGACGACACCGCATTCGCCACCAACGACCGAGGCTGGCAGGCCTCAACCACCGATGCCGACGCTGAGCTCCCCGCCGATTGGTGGAGAGCATTCGGCAACGACGACCTCAATGCTGCGGTTGAGGCAGCCCTGCAGGACAACTTCGACCTTCAGGCTGCTGCCTTGCGGGTTGAAGCGGTTTCTGCCCAGTTGCGCATGATCGCTGGCGACCGCCTACCTGAGTTGAACGCTGGCCTGGACTTGGGACGCAGCCGCACCAACCTGATCGGCTTGCCTATTCCTGGGTCGCCGCCGGTGCTGCCGATCACCAATGACCGCCATAACCTCGGCCTCAACCTTAGCTGGGAGCTCGACCTTTGGGGGCGACTCGCCGCTCAAGAACAAGCAGCCATCGCC
>CAZJGH010000077.1:0-5556 GCA_964545405.1 uncultured Planctomycetales bacterium | reverse complement strand
CACTCTTGAGGCAAGCCAGGCTGACTGGCAAGCTGCACGACTCTCACTCGCTGGCCAAGCTGCCAAGCTTCACCTGCAACTGGTTGAAGCAAATGTCCAACGCCGACTTGCAGTGGAGCTGGTCGAAATCAGCCAAGCACAACGAGACCACCTAAAACAACGCTTCGAACACGGAAGTTCAAGCGATGCCCTGCTCCAGGCAGAGTCCGGGCTGGCTAACGCGAAGTCGAACCTCACCGCTGCCGAGCAACGCTGTAACACCCTTGAGCGGCAACAAGCCGTACTCCGCGGTGGCTACCCAGATACTTCCGCTGACTCGATGGCGAGCACTGTGTTGCCGGAGCTGCCTGGAGCAGTACCCGGTGGCCTACCAGCAACGTTGGTTGAACGACGTCCCGACCTCACCGCGAGCGCTGCCGAGTTGCGTTCACTCCGCTTCAATAGCGAAGCCGCTGATGCAGCCCTTTATCCTGCATTGGCCCTGACTGCCAGTGGAGGAACCAGCAGTAACGAACTCTCCGACCTGTTGGACGGCGACTTCAAGGTCTGGTCCCTTGGTGCCAGCCTTACCGCCCCACTTTTTCACGGTGGGACGTTGAACGCCCAAGCTGACGCAGCTCAAGCACGAGCTAATGCAAGCGGCCTCGCCTTCGCCCAACAGGTACTGCGCGCCTTCGCTGAAGTGGAGATCGCACTCGACTCTGAGCAGTTGTTGATGCAGCGGCTGGAGCAGGTGAGAAGTGAGAACCTCGCTACAGATGACCGCGCGGATTACGCACTTGAACGCTTCCGCAAGGGAGTCGGCCCGGCCACATCGGTCTACCAGACACGAATGGCGTCAATCCAAAGTGACAGCACCCGACAGGCTGTCGAACTACTTGTCTTGATCAACCGCATCGATCTTTATCTTGCCCTTGGTGGCGGCTTCAACTCAGCAAACTAGCATGAAAAACACCTTACGAATACTCCTTCCAGTCGTGATCCTGCTCGCCGGGTTCGGCATCAAGGAACTATTGATCGCTAGTGGTCCAATCCCGGAGCAACAAGAAATCACCACCTATGCCCCGCTGGTGGAAGTGGCACTAATGAAAGCCGAAACGACCCGGGTACAGCTACCCGCATATGGTGAAGTGCGTCCACGCGCGACGACAACCCTCGTCGCTGAAGTCGGAGCCCGCGTGGTGACGGTCAGCCCGAACCTATATCGCGGTGCGTTCTTCGAGAAGGATGATGTCCTCGTTGAGCTTGATGGCAGTGACTTCAGGAATGCTGTAGCGATGGCGACGGCTGAAGTAGATAAGGCCCAAGCCGCCTTGTTGTTGGAAGAGGCTGAAGCTGAACTCGCGATCTCCGAGTGGCAAGACCTCGGTGATGGACCAGTACCGAGCCTTGTCGCTAGAGAGCCTCAACTGGCGGCGGCAAATGCTGCGTTGAGTGCTGCAGTGGCCAACTTGGATATCGCCAACACTAACCTTGCACGCACGATCATCCGTGCACCCTTCGCTGGGCGTTCCCTGCAACGCGACGTCGAGGTTGGCGCATTGGCCGCTCCAGGCCTGATCCTTGCCTCGATCTATGCGACTGACGCTGCAGAGGTGACTTTACCTATCGCCGCGAATCAGCTCGGGCATCTCGGGCTGGCGGTCAGCGGCACTTCCACCCCACTCGATGTGCGATTCACCACTGAAGTTGGTGAAAGCGATTCAGTTTGGCACGGCAAGATCATCCGCACCGAAGCAAGCGTTGACCCGGGCACCCGCATGGTCACGGCCATCGCCCAGATCGACCGACCTTTCCGTCCCAGTGCAGAAGGGACTCCTGCCCTCGCTCCCGGGATGTTCCTCCGCGCGACTATCGATGGTCGCGAACTCAAGGATGTCTACCGCGTGCCGAGGGCGGCCTTACTCGATGGCGACTTCGTACGCTTCGTCGACCAGGGCATGAAGGCGCGGCAGGTGAAAGTCGAAGTCCAGTACGCCACCATCACGGATTGCTACGTGACGGCCGGGATTGATGAAGGGATGCGCTTGATCGTCAGCACCTTGCCATTGTTCGTCGATGGCATGGATGTCAAGATCCTCGACACCATACAAGGAGAGGAACGATGAACGGCATCATCTCCTGGTTCGCGCGCAACAGTGTCGCGGCGAACCTCACGATGATCGCGATCGTGGTACTCGGTGGGATGACCATGACGACCCTCAAGCAAGAGGTCGTACCGGAAATCGTCATCGAAGCCGCAACCGTCAGCGTGATCTATCCGGGTGCCTCCCCGGCTGAGGTTGAAGAAGGCATCCTGATGCGCGTCGAGAAGGAAGTTCAGGGGTTGGCTGGTGTCGACCAAGTCAAGGCAACCGCGAACGAAGGCTTCGGAGTCGTCACCGTCAACTTCCTCGATGGACAGGATCGCGACAAGATGCTGGATGACATCAAGGCTGCCCTCGCCCCAATCGACAACTTCCCGGCTGAAGCGGAGGAGCCGCAAGTTGAAATGGTGGAGATCAATAACCGCGCGATGTTGATCGCGGTTTGGGGCGATGCAGACCACAAGGTACTGCGTGAAGCTGCACGCCTGCTCGAGGACAACCTGATCAAACAAGCTGACATCTCCTTGGTGCAGCTTTCCAACGAGCCTGATTTCGAGATCGCCGTCGAGGTGTCTGAAGAGGCACTGCAGCGATACCACCTCAGTTTCGACGAAGTCGTCGCCGCAGTTCGACGCGGATCACTCGACATCCCGGGCGGAGGCATCAAGACCAGCGCCGGGGAGATACTGCTGCGCACCAAAGGTCAGGCCTATTCCGGTCGTGATTTCGAAACGCTGCCACTGCGACATCTTCCAGATGGCACGCGGCTGACGGTCGGGGATGTCGCGACCGTTCGAGACGCATTCGCTGAATCCGATCAAGGAACTCGCTTCAATGGCAATCCCGCAGTGATGCTGCACGTATTTCGTGTCGGCAAGCAGGAGGCTCTGGTCATGTCCGACCAGGTCCTTGACGCGATTGCGATGACCGAGCAGAGCCTGCCTGAGGGCATTCACCTGACCAAGAGCATGGATGACACCCTCATCCTGCGCGACCGTCTCGACTTGATGATCCGCAACGGGCAAGCTGGTCTGCTATTGGTGTTGGTCGCGCTGGCGATCTTCTTGCGCCTGAGACTTGCCTTCTGGGTGACTTTGGGCATCCCGATGTCCTTCCTCGGTGCGGCAATGTTGATGCCAGCCCTAGGGGTTTCAGTGAACCTGATCTCCCTGTTCGGCTTCATCGTTGTCCTCGGCATCGTGGTTGATGATGCCATCGTCGTAGCCGAGAACGTGCATGATCATCGTCAGCGCGGCAAGTCCGGCCTGCAAGCGGCCGTCGAAGGCGCACAGGAAATGGCCAAGCCGGTGATCTTCGCGGTCTTGACGACCATCGCCGCCTTCGTGCCGATGATGTTGATGCCTGGCAGTATGGGCCAGTTCTCACGCAACATCCCATTGGTGGTGATCGGGGTGCTGGCGTTCTCGCTGGTTGAAGCTTTGCTGATCCTACCTGCGCACCTCAAGCACTTGCCGGCCGATGCCAAGAAGCACAAGATCGGCCCGTGGGAACGAGTCCAGAATGGTGCCGACGCGATGGTCGAGAAATTCATCCAGCGCATCTACAAGCCGACTCTCGAGTTGGCCTTACGCTGGCGTTATGCAGCATTAGCCATTGGGGTCGCCTTATTCATGATCACGGTCGGCTATATCGCAAGCGGCCGAGTGAAGTTCAACTTCTTCCCTCCTATCGAGGCAGACAACGTATTGGCTGAACTGCAGATGCCGCTTGGAACTCCTGTGGACCAGACCGAGATGGCCATTCGTCGTTTCGAGACTGCCGCACAGCAACTGCAGGACGAGTTGAAAAACGCTGACGGCGAACCAGTCATCAAGTTCATCACCACATCCATCGGTTCGCAGCCGATGCAAGCTCAGCAGCAAAGCAACAGTGGCGTAACCTCCTCAGGGTTCAATGGTGCCCACCTTGCAGAAGTCAACGTGGAGTTGTTGTCGGCTGAGGAACGAGACATCTCAGGGCGTGAGATCATGACCATGTGGAGAGAGCGCGTGGGCGGCGTTCCTGGTGCCGAGGACGTCTCCTTCTCATCTGACCTGATGTCAGCCGATGGCGACGTCAACATTCAACTCGCTGGCGCCAACATGGAGGTTCTCCAGGCCGCGGCCGACGAGCTGCGGGAACGATTGTTGAATGTCGCAGGGGTGACAACCGCACGCGACACCTTCGTACTCGGAAAGCGCGAGTTGAAGCTGGAGCTGACTGCTGAGGGCGAGGCCCTTGGATTCAGCCTCGCCGATCTCGGTCGCCAGGTGCGGCAGGCCTTCTATGGAGAGGAGGCCCAGAGCATCCAGCGGGATCGCGACGAGGTGGATGTGATGGTGCGATACCCTCGTGCTGACCGCGAGCGCCTTGCCACCCTTGAGGATATGCGCCTGCGTACCCCTGATGGTCGCCAAGTACCGTTCTCAGTGGCAGCGACTGCAACCATGGGGCGTGGATATTCGAAGATTGATCGCCTTGATCGACGACGCAGCATCAGTGTGCTGGCCGACATCGACAAGCAGCTCACTACCCCTGACACCGTCCTCGCAGCCATCTCGGCGGAGTTCCTGCCTGACCTTATCAACCGCTACCCAGGCATGAGTTACAGCCTTGAGGGCCAGCAGAAGGAGCAGAGTGAGTTTATGTCTACCCTGATGCGTATCAACGCGATGGCGCTGCTGGCGATTTTCGTGATGCTCGCGATTCCGCTGAAGTCCTACGCCCAACCGCTGATTATCATGTCGGCCATCCCATTCGGGATGATTGGCGCGGTGGCCGGGCACGCCTTGCTTGGCTACGACCTGGCGATTTTCTCCTTGATTGGCGTGGTGGCCCTAAGCGGCATCGTAATCAACGACTCCCTGGTGATGATGGACCTCATCAACCGGGAAAGGGCGTCTGGCCACTCTGTATTGGAAGCTGTGCGTAGCTCAGGAGTGAGGCGCTTTCGCGCGATCATGCTCACTACGTTGACAACCTTCTTGGGGCTGACTCCTCTATTACTCGAAAAGAGCCTGCAGGCTAAATTCCTTATCCCAATGGCCGTTTCTGTTGCTTTTGGTGTTGTCTTCGCGACCCTGATTACGCTACTATTGGTTCCTTCTCTCTATCTTACAGTTGAGGATATAAAGAGTCTCGTAATTCGTCGTCCCCACCAACAACACTAAGAACGTGGAATTCAACATCAGCCCAGAGCAACTCAAGGAACTCCTCTCCAAGCGCGACAAGGTCCGTGTAATTGATGTGCGCGAACGTGAGGAATGGGATATTGCCCACCTCCCTGAAGCTGAACTTTTCCCGATGTCACGCTTCAGCGAGACTCAGGAGGAGTTGATGGAGGTAGAGGATCTGATTGTTGTCTACTGTCACCATGGCATACGAAGTGCTGGGGTGTGCAGCCAGCTCCGTTATCTGGGCAAAGACAACGTCGTGAACCTCTCAGGAGGCATTGACCGCTGGTCAGCTG
>CAZJGH010000076.1:0-11157 GCA_964545405.1 uncultured Planctomycetales bacterium | reverse complement strand
TAGGCCACTGCCATTCAGGTCCTTTGCCTTCACGAACCATATCGGGACCTCGATTTTGACCAATTGGCGGCTCTCGGCCAGCCAAACTAGCCCATGAATGGCAGCTAGAGCTTCGGGAACCTCGCCTTCCAGCTCTTTCCTCAGGAAGCTGACGCCGCTCGAATCGACGTCGATATAGGGTGGGCTAGACCCTAACCGCAAGCTCTGGGACTCGAACATCATGTAGGCCTCGGCTGCGGCCGCTGTTGTGGATGTGGTCCAGCTCGAAATCAACATCAACGCCACACCTGCACCGATCGCAGCGAACGCCACAAACCATCTTATCCAGGGCCGCTTTCTCTTAGGCATTCTTCAAGTTACAGGGTGATGGTGCTTAGCTTATCCGGCGGATGACCGGATTAGGTCTTGCAACCGAGATTTTGGTCGATTAGAACTTAGACCTCTACGCACTTTCCAAGTATAGTCCGCATTCAGGATCATGATTCCAGACCCATTACATCCAGTGATTGTCCACCTGCCTATGGCTTTGGTGGTTCTACTTCCGATCTTCACTCTGATTTCGTTATGGACGATCAAGAAAGGCGAGCCTGCGAAGTCTAGTTGGCGAACCGTGGTCGCCTTGCAGCTCATCCTCAGCGTCAGTGCATGGTTCGCTGCCGAGACAGGTGAGGATGACGAGGATTACTATGAGCACGGAATCGCCGAGCATGCTCTTGAGGAACATGAAGAGATCGCTGAGGGCTTTCAGGCTTTTGCCTTGGTGGCACTGCCGGTTGCAGCTTTAGGATTGGTGGCTGGCAAAATCGGCCAGGTGGCTAGGTTGGTTTACTTGGCGGTAACGATCGGATTGCTGGTCGTCGGTGCCATGGTTGGGCACCGCGGGGGCAAGATTATCTACCCAGACGGCGCCCAGGCCACAGCAGAGAAGTTGACTGGCGAATCAAGCTCGAGCGATTGAGCTATTGCTTTCCTTCACTCGTCGCAGCTGAGTTGCCGAAACCTGCGTAGATTGCGGGCAAGACCAACAAGGTGAGCAATGTGCAGGTACCTAGGCCTCCGATCACGACTGTCGCTAGCGGTCGTTGGACTTCGGCGCCAGCACTGGTCGCCATCGCCATCGGCAAGAAGCCAAGAGAAGCGACTAGGGCGGTCATCAACACCGGTCGCAGCCTGATCATGGCGGCCTTACGCGCCGCCTCCGCAGCGGCCATACCTTCTTGCTGTAGCTGCACGATACTCGACACCAACACCACACCGTTCATCACTGCGATACCGAATAGCGCGATGAATCCTACGCCGGCAGAGATCGAGAACGGATAGCCGCGTGACCATAGGGCGAATACGCCTCCTGAAATAGCCAATGGGACATTGAGGAAGATGAACAGTCCAAGGCGCGCGCTGTTGAAGGTCGTGTAAAGCAACGCGAATATCAGCAGCAACGCGAGCGGCACCAACAATGCTAGGCGTGAAGTCGCTTCACTGAGGTTCTCGAATTGACCACCCCAGTGGATGGTCCAGCCGACTGGCAGGGTGACCTTGTCCTTGACTGCTTGCTGAGCTTCGGCAACTGCAGAAGCCAAGTCGCGTCCGCGGACGTTGGCCTCGACCGCGATGCGCCTGCTGATGTTCTCCCGACTGATCTGTGCTGGGCCTTCCTCGATACTGACGTCGGCGACCAAGCCGAGTGGCAGCAAGACTTGATCGCCGTCGATGGCGGTACCTCGGACGAGTAGGGCGCGAATGGCCTCAAGTGAGTTGCGCGATTCTTCAGGGAAGCGCACCTGCAGGCCGAAGCTCTTTTGCCCCTCGAGAACGGTCCCTGCGCTCTTGCCAGCGAGGGCTTCGACAACATCCAACACTTCGGAAGCACGCACGCCATGTCGACCTAGAGCTTCTCGGTCGAGCTGGATCCGCAGGTTAGGGAGCCCCGTGACCTGTTCGACCTTGACCTCAACCATCCCTGGCACCTCCCTTACCACGGCTGCGATCTCATCTCCGACGCGTGAATGTTCGCTCATCGCAGAATCACCTCCGAAGATCAATATGCCTACATCAGAGCGTACCCCGCTTATGAGTTCGGCGACGCGAAGCTCGATAGGTTGAGAGAATGCGAATACCACCCCGGGGAAGGCGGTGACCAATCGTTCCTCCATGGCGGCGACCAGATCGTCTGGAGATTCGAACCGCCAAGTCGATGGGGGATTCAGCATCAAGTAGGCGTCGGTGGTCTCGACACCCATCGGGTCGGTGGCGATCTCGGGACGCCCGGTGCGCGAGAACATGGTGCGTACTTCAGGGAATTCCTTGACCACGATCTTCTCGACGCGGGTGTTGATCGCGAGCGATTCCTCAAGCGAGATGCTCGGCAGACGACTGATCTGGATCGCCAGGGCGCCTTCGTCCAAGCGCGGGATGAACTCTGCGCCAAGACCACGGCCTAAACTGAGGCCACCGACCAGTACGGCTAATGCGGCGATGGCCGTGACTATCGGGCGACGCATTCCGGCATTGAGCATTGGGCGATAGCAAGCACGGAAGAAGCGGTAGAGAAGGGTGTCCTTCTCAGTGCCTTTACGCAGGAACAACGACGCCATTGCCGGCATGAAAGTAAGTGCACACAACAATGAACCAGCCAACGCGAACACCACCGTCTTCGCCATCGGGCCGAACATCTTGCCCTCGATCCCACGCAACGCGAGGATCGGGATATACACGATCATGATGATGCCGACGGCGAACACCACTGGCCGAACGATGTCATGGCAGGCATGGCGTATCTTCTCAAGGTGCGAAGCACTGTGGTCATCACTGCGGTCGTGTAGCCGGCGCAGGATGTTCTCGACCAACACCACCGAGCCGTCAACAAGCAGGCCGAAGTCGAGTGCTCCCAACGACATCAGGTTGCCGGATACTCCTGACCAGCGCATCGCGATGAAGGCGAAGAGCATGGAAAGGGGGATGGCAGAAGCGACTAGGATTCCAGCCTTGAGATTGCCAAGCAGCAGTAGGAGGACCAGGACGACCAGGAGGCCTCCTTCAGCAAGGTTTATCGCTACCGTCTTGATGGTCCGGTCGACGAGCTCAGTTCGGTCGTAGACCGTATCGATCGTCACGCCAGGTGGTAGGGTGCCGCGAATCTCCTCGATGCGTTCGTTTACCGCCTCCGAGACTGTTCGCGAGTTGGCACCAGCGAGCATCATCACCACGCCGATCACGACCTCACCGCGGCCGTCGCGAGTAGTGGCTCCTTGGCGGATGACAGTGCCGAACTCGGGAGTGCCGAGGTCGCGCACGCAAATCGGGGTGCCACCATCACCGGTCTTCACCACGATTCCACCAAGGTCTTCAAGGCTTGCGATCTGAGCCTCGCCCCGAATCAGGTACTGCTCTCCGGCATGCGACAGGTAGCCGCCACCGACATTGCGGTTGCTGGCCTCGATAGCTTCAAGCAACTCGCCGACGCTCACGCCGAGAGCATTCATCAGCGCTGGGTCCATGGTTACTTGCCACGTCTTCATCTTGCCGCCCACGGCGTTCACTTCCACCACTCCAGGCACAGAGCGCAGCAGGAAGTTCACGTTCCAATCGAGGATGGTCCGCAGTTCCATCTGTGAATATCCAGGGCCGCGGATCTCGAACTGGTAGATCTCTCCAAGACCAGTACTGATTGGGCTCATCTCCGGCGTGCCGTAACCTTCAGGAATCAGCTCACGCACTTCCGATAACCGTTCATTGATCATCTGGCGTGCCCAATAGATATCAGTGCCTTCCTCGAACACCACGGTGATGGCGGATAGGCCGAACCGAGTGATCGAGCGAATGTCTTCGACCTTGGAGATGCCACTCATGGCAGCCTCTACCGGGAAAGTGATAAGACGTTCGACCTCATCAGGCGCGAGGCCAGGTGAATTGGTCAGCACCTGCACTTGGACGTTGGTCACGTCCGGGACGGCATCGATCGGCAGGGTGGTCATGGACCGAATACCGAATGCCCCGATGAGCAACCATAGGATGACGATCAGAAGACGATTGTCGAGCGAGAAATCAATCAAGCGATGGATCATCGTTTCACTCCTAGTGGTCGTGCTCGTTCACGGTGTCGGTGTGTAGGATGGATTCGAGGGCGAACATTCCTTCCACGACTACCTCCTCGTCTGCGGGGAGATCGGAAGTAATCTGCACCACATCGCTGGTCCGCAAGCCGGTCTCGACGAAGCGGCGTCGGAACACCCCACTTCTGTCCTTGGTGAAGAGGTATTCGCGGTTGCCTTCCTTGAGCAGGGCGCCAGTCGGAACTGCGGTCTTCGCCATGACTTCGCCCGTCCTCACCTCGATGCTGCCATACATCCCAGGCAGCAATGGATGTTCGTCATTTCGCCCTGCAAGTGGGCGGTTGCGTACCTTTACTCTTGCCTTGACGCTCCGAGTGTCGACATCAAGGTCATGGTGGATGTGGTCGACGGTCCCTTCGATCACGAGATCGGGGTAGGCATTGAAGCGCACGGTCGCAGCAGCACCTTCGTCTACGAACCGAATCTGGTTCTCGAACACCGATGCCAGCATCCAGACTTCGCGCATACCTTGGATGAGGAACAACTGTGTTTGGGTGTCGACGAATTCTCCCTCAGTGATATGCCTTCCCATCACCACCCCAGGCTTGCTGGCGTACAGTGAATACTGTCCTATTGCCGCATCTTGGGTGTTTAGGTAATCTGGGTTGAAGCCCCATGCAGCCAACTTGGACATGGATGCTGAGAGGAGCTCGTTCTCCTTGGCGATCTTCTGTTCGAGCTCGAGAATACGGCGGTCTCGTTCAAGCTCCGCTTGTTGCAGGGCAGCCTTGGCATCGGCAAGTTGACGAGCGGTACCGAATCCTTTGGCGGCTAGCTCCCTCTCCCTATGTTCCGCGCCTTGCGCAAGTTCGACGCAGCGATCCAGCACTGCAAGCTCCTTCTCTTGCATTCGCATGGACGAAGCCAACACCGCGCGGGCGGTGTGGATGTCAGACACGGCCTGAGCTAAGACTGCACTCCTGATCGTGCACATCAAGGCACCTCCATCCACCTCATGCCCGAGGTCTGCTGCAACCCGAGTAACGACGCCCGGCAGGATGGAGTTAACATGCGCCTGTTCGTCGAGGTCCTCGACCGCCATCGCAGGCAACGTCAGGGTGGTCGTGACCTTCGTGCTTGTCGGGGCTGAGGTCTTGATGCCGGAGTTGGCAAGCTGATCGTCAGTCAGGGCATGTCCGAGATCAAGGTTAGGCAGATCGTGTGAGACATCCTCACCGCCGTGAGGCCCGGACTGATCCTGCCCACATGCAGTCAGCGATAGGGCACAAGCCAGCAACGGCACGATGAGTCGGGTATGGGCTTTAAGTGGGGAAGTGTTCATCGGTCGATTGGCTCAGGGGTCACGGTCATGCCGGCGAACCAGGCAAGTTCAGCTTTGGCACTTAGATGGGCAGCGAGGATCTCGATGCCTTCGCTTCTGGTCTGGTTGAGTTGATGTTGTGAGAACAAGACTTCAAGGTGAGTCAATGCACCAAGTGATCGGGCTTGTTTGGCGAGCCTTAAGCTGGCTTCAAGACTTGGAGCGATACCATCCCTGTAGCTTTGCCACTCGTCTTCGTAGCCACTGGCTTGTTCGAAGACCGACCAGGCGTCAGCCCTTACCTTGTTGACCGTCGCTTCAAACTGAAGGGCAGCCTGTTCGCGGCGCAATCTTGCTGTCTCGATCGCGTGCTTGTTGAATCCGTTGAACAGTGGAACCCGCAAGCCGATTCCAGTTCCTAATTCAACTCCTGGCCACTGACGCGAAGTCTCAAGCCGCAAGGCTGCCTCAGCTATCTGATACTGCGCTTTGCTGGCGATGACTTCCGGACGGTTAGCCAGGGCTAAGTCCGTCAACGCAGCCGGATCTTCTGCTGATGTGGTTGGCCAGTAGTCATCTAACTCGGTGATAGGTAGTGTGGCGTATCTTGCGTCTGGCTTCGCTCCAAGTAGGTAGTTGAGCTTCAGGCGGGTCGTGGCCTCATGCCTCTGAGCCTTCTTCAGTTCGGGAAGAGCTCGCCCACCTTGAAGAATGGCCATCTCCACGTCGAATTGAGTGGCGGCTCCAAGTTCCAATCCATCAAGCAGGTATGAGAGTGTTTCGTCGGCCAGCAAGTAGGCTTCACCAGCCAGCTTCAGGCGTTCCTGGGAAGCGGCGAGTTCCAGGTATTCAAGTGCCACCAATCGGCCTAAACGCCATTCAGCATCGACAAGTCTGGCCTTCACAATATCCCGTGAAGCACGTGCATCGGCTAACAAGGCGTCGCGCTCATCCGGAGCGAACAGGGGGACACTAAGCGAAGCACCGCTGATCGCATCATCGCTGGTACCTCCTACCAGCCAGTCCATCGCTCCCCAACCGAGGTTGATGTCAGGCCAGGTCCCAGCTTCGACAAGCACAGACTCGGCGATGTCGACAGAATGCCGTACGACCTTAAGTTCATGGTTGTGGCTGAGGGCAAACGCGGTCGCCGCCATCGGGTCAAGCAGATCCGCCGAGGGGAGTGCCGGCTGTTGGCGGCTCTTATTCAGGAGGTCGTAAGGTTCGAGCGGTGCTGGCGTGTATGTGCTGCAGGCCAGGAATGTGATTGGTACACAGGCGCTCATTATGGTCCGGATGGTTCTGGACATGATGCAAACTGGTTGGAGTGCTCCGAAGGCCGATGACTCGGCCAATCAGGTAGGGGAACTTATGCGCGGGAGCGGTAGGCTCGACCTAGCAGTGCATCACGACGGAGTGCAAGTCGTGAAGCTTGGCGAGCAGATCCTGGTGCTCAAGCCATGGCGATGTCAATGCACCACGGTGATCTATCCAGAAATTCCAGCCATACCCCATGCACTGCGCAGCAGTAGTTGTTAGGCCATGGTCATTTGGTGCAGTGACCTTGACCAGCAAGGGGGTGACATCGAAGCCTCTTGAAGAGGCCTGATGCAGGTTCAAGCAGAAGCGGGAATCGAGGCACGGGTCGCTGCCTCCATCACCAAACGAGCTTGACTCAGGAGAATGCTCAGCGTGTTTTTCGCCGCAGTTCGATGCAGCGAGCTCAACCACCAGACTCCCATCCTCTTCCAGGCATAATTGCAGCGCCGACGATGCAAGCTGCCCGAAGAGCAGCAAACTCGCAAGGAGCAGGACTGGAAGACGCGTTAGCACGGGGAGAAATTTAGCATGGAGCCAAGCAAGTTGCCATTGCCGGGCGTGGCACAGCCCGCTTGGACTCCGAGGGGCCAGGAAGTTACTAGACCACTGCAGGAGGCGCGAAACCATCCCGATAATCACGGCGTACGATCGTGGCAGTGGCTTCCTCATGGTTGGTGAAGGCCAGCTTGGACTTGTCCCATGCGAGCTCGAAGCCTGGGTAACGAGAGGCTTTCACCGCAAGTAGCGCAGCTTCAGTTATGCGAATGCCATCAGGGAAAGGAGTGCGTAGCTCGGTGTTCTTGCCGATGATGTTGTCCACCCAGGCGTGCCAGTGGTTCAGCTCGGGGAACTCCGGCATCCCCGGCATCTCCAAGCCTGGGGTCATCTTGCCGTCCCTCCAGATCTCAAGGCTGCCACCAGCTGTGACTGCCATCACGCCACCTTCGCACTGCACGACGGTCATGTTGGAATCAGGCCAACGCCCTGGAGGCAATCCAAGCGCTGCTCGCGATGGCATCTGCCCGCGGTCGTTGTAGTAGAGGGGGAAGGTCTTGTTGGCGAAGTTAGGTGAATCGACCGCGTAGGTCATGGTCGACTGGCAGGGGTAGGGGTGGAACTCGTTGGCGGCAGACGGGGTGTGAGTCACCACTGCAATAGGAGACGTGAGCTCGTCGTAGCCGAAGAAGATCACATCAAGGACATGGACGCCCCAATCTCCCAAGCCGCCGGTGCCATAGTCCCACCACGAGCGCCATTTCAGCGGGATCAGGTGGTCGCGAAACGGCATGGTCGCGCACGGCCCTTGCCAAAGATCCCAATCGATATGCGCAGGTGGAGTCATCGGGTCGCTCAGTACACGATCGAAGTTGAAGTAGTGACTCCCATCCGGCGAACCAGTCCAGGCATAACCTGCGACCGCTTTACCCAGGACTCCAGAGCGCAGGATCTCGACCGCCGCGCGCCTGCCGTGGTAGACCATGCGTTGATTGCCGACTTGAGTGACCAGGTTGGGGCGCGCTGCCATCGCCTTCTCCATCAGCACCAGTTCTTCAAGCTGTTGCACTAACGGCTTCTGCCCATAGACATGCTTACCTGCGGCCAATGCAGTCAGCATTATCGAAGCGTGCGTATGGTCCGGGGTCGAAACGATAACGGCATCGAAGCGGTCGCCATACTTGTCGAAGGCTTCGCGGTAATCCTTACAGGTGAAGGCATCCGGATGATCGACCTTGGCTTGCGCAAGGTAATTCTCATCGACGTCGCATAAGCCCGTGATCTCGACCGCCGGGTGAGCAGCGACTTGCGCTCGGTCGTGGCCACCGATACTTCCAACAACTCCGATCGAAAGTACATTCAGCTTGTTGTTGGGTGAGAACAGCAAGGACTGGCATGCGCCAAGGGTTGAAACACCGATTCCTGCTACTGCAGTGGTGCGCAAGAAATCGCGACGGGACAGGGAGTGACTCATGGTGACTACCGTAATACCAAAAGCCACTCGGTCTTGAGCAACTATTCCATCAACCTCTCGAAATCTGCTGGGATGTCGATGTCGACCTTAACGGTATCCAACGGCTGAGGCCTCAGCACTCTAGTGATTGTCGGATAGCCGTGGAGTTCGAAGGTGAGCCGCACTGCGGTCATGGGTGTTTCCATAAGGTAACCGTAGATGCCGGTACCGAAATCAATCGGCACCTCCTGACGGAGAATAGGATTACGACGAATTCCATGGGGCAACTTCTCGCCTTCGACCTGATCAACGCGAATGCGAAGATTCTTCTCCGAGTTGCCGGCAGTGGATAGCCAGTCTTGAGAGAAGTGCAGGTTCCCCGAGACTGAGCAAGGCCGACTTTCGTGAACGACGAACTCACCGATGTCATGCACGGTGGGGGAATCGCGTAGGTCAATCTCGATATTCGGTTCCCACATCGCCGGTTTCCCCTTTCCCATCGCTTGGCCAGGACGGAAGTCAGGAGTAAGTGAAATAGCTACCGAGATCGCTTCCAGGTTCCGAAGTTCAAAGCGGCCCTGGGAGTCGGTAGTCACCCTAGTGAGTGCTGCACTCATGTCGTGTGGCGGCATCCCTTCTGCCACAGGTTCTTTGCTGAAACACAAGATCGGCAGGTCTGGGAATGGCATTCCATCTTGTTTTACCACCCAACCGACTACGGTCTTATTGCCGTTCACCAAGCTGATGTCTCCGAAGTTGACCTTCTCTCCAGGAGAAATGGTCATGTCGACCGGCGCGGGGTTCGCCCACCCAAGTTCAGGCAATACGACGGCGGGATCGGTCGTGATATGAAGCCGATACTTACCAGGGAAGACCTCGGGGATGTTGAACAAGCCATTCTCGTCAGTGATGCCATCTTCACTCTGGAAATGACGCTCAGTATTCAAGCTTGCCAAACGAACCAAGGCTTTGCTGACGGGAAGACCTTGAGGACAAAGGACTCTCCCGGCCGCCTGCGCCGACAGCCCGACTTCCAGGTCATGTGGAATTTCGTATCCAGCCTTGACCTCTACCACACTCTTGAGGAAGCCTGCGTTGCTCCTTTGTACCCCCGAACGCTGCGCGATCGTGGCATTGAATGCACCAATCGGTTGAGGCGAATAGCCGCCATCAAGTGACGCTGGGTCGACCATCAAGCCGTAAGCCTTGCCAGCAGGCAACTCGAGGATGAACTGTTGGAGGTTGCCGCTCAGGACGGAGGAGGAGATTGGTCGGTCACCATCGAAAGCCAATACTGTCGCACTGAATACTTGCCTCCCATCGGTGTCGAAGACTCGGCCGTAGACAACTCCGGTTTCAATGTCTGGTTGTGTGATCGGCGGCTTCGACTGGGACTGGCCTTGCTCCGTGACAAAGGCCTCGACCCTATCCAGTATCGGGCCAGACGGGAACTCCCAGCCAGCTTCAGGTATCGGGCCCTCGCTGGTAGTCGGTCGTGTTTCGGGGAAGGCGCTTAGGTGTTCTGCCTTTGGCCACAGCAGCCAAGCACTAATGAGCACAGCAAGACCCAGGGAAAAAAAGATCCGTAGCATCGGCAGTTATGCGAGGAATGCGGTCACAGCAGTGAATGCCTCGAGCACTGGCACGATGCTCTCAAGGAACTCTTGGATATGACTGTCGCCATCGACCCCGTCTTGACCATCTTCACCATTCGGACCGCCTGGCATGATGCCGCCATCACCGCCGTCGCCACCGTCTCCACCAGTGACTAAGCCATCACCACCATCGCCGCCGCCGCCACCGTCACCGCCGCCATCAACTCCGTCTCCGCCATCTCCACCGTCACCGCCATCATCACCGAAGAATATGTCCTCATCGCCATCGCCTCCGTGACCCCCATCGCCACCTGTTCCACCCAAGGTGCCACTGCTGCCGCCGTCGCCGCCGTTACCACCATCACTGCCGCCTTCCAGGTAGCCACCATTGCCGCCATCGCCGCCATTGCCGCTGCCATACCCACAGCCACCATTGCCGCCAGTGCCAGAGCCGTAACCACTTCCGCCTGGGCCGCCGTTTGGTGGTGTTCCAGGAGGAGCACCGGCAGTCCCTGCAGGGGTGTCGCCAGGCCAGCCGTCGAACCCATCAGGATGGATCGGGTTGCCGGCGGCGCCGAAACTGTAACCGGGTGGGTAGCTGAAGTAGGACTGCGCTGAAAGGCTAGTGCAAGCGAGGAAAAGCGTTACGACCGCGATGAGGAGGATGTCTGATTTCATGTTTTTTAAGGTGAGAGTGCGGGTTGCCCAATCACCAAGAAGACGCTTGCGGCATGAGCCGACACGGAATGCTTGACTTACTTATCCCTCGCTAACACCGAAAAACACATCGACGTTTCCTAGGATAGGGCATGATCGATTCGGGGCAGCCCCATGACAAAGCAGCACGCTGGCGATTGCTTGAGCAGGCGTTTGCCGACGCGGATGGCGTCGGGGGACTTGCTGGCGATGGTGCGGGCTACG
>CAZJGH010000075.1:0-11172 GCA_964545405.1 uncultured Planctomycetales bacterium | reverse complement strand
CCTTCGCGGAAAGATTCCTCGGAGCCCTTTGTGAAGCATCGTTGATGATGATGTGTTCAGTCGGACACCGCACTGGCCTTTTCGACGTTTTGGATGACCTCGACTGGTCGACATAGGCGCAGATCGCGACAGCCGCGAATCTTGACGAACGGTACGTGCGGGAATGGTTAGGTGCGATGGTCACTGGGCGGATAATGGAATACCGGCCGGAGGATGCGACTTATCACTTGCCTGCCGAGTACGCGCGTTGGCTCACACGTCGTGCTTCACCGGAGAACCTGGCCGTGACTTCACAGTTCATCAGCGTCCTTGGCTGCGTGGAGTCACCGATCGTCGAGGCATTCAAGAACGGCGGCGGCGTCGGCTATGAGTGCTTCCATCGTTTCCATGAGACTATGGCGGAGGAAAGTGCCCAGACGGTAGTTGCGGCACTGCACGATCACATCCTGCCCTTATCCGAGGGACTGGAAGAGAAGCTCGAGAATGGTATCCGAGTACTTGATGTCGGCTGCGGATCCGGTCGGGCGGTGTGCCAACTTGCATCCTCCTTCCCCAACAGTCATTTCGTTGGTTACGACCTATGCCAAAATGCAATCGACGCTGCTGAGGCCATCGCATCGGAACAGGGGCTGAGCAACGTCGAGTTCCAGACCCAGGACATCACCCACATGGAAGCCCTCGGTACTTACGATCTCGTCACGGCATTCGATATCGTCCATGACCAGAAGGACCCGGATACGGTACTGGCTTCCGTCAACGCGGTACTCAAGCCAGGCGGCATCTTCCTGATGCAAGACATCGCCGGTTCAAGTTACCTGGAGAAGAACATGGATCA
The DNA here is from genome assembly GCA_964545405.1 of uncultured Planctomycetales bacterium. Lineage (GTDB taxonomy): Bacteria > Planctomycetota > UBA1135 > UBA1135 > UBA1135. The sequence goes on along the minus strand of CAZJGH010000075.1, from coordinate 10,337 downwards.
CCCCATCGGCCCCTTCGGCTATACCGTCTCGACCATGCATTGCATGACCGTGTCGTTAGCACAGGGTGGCGTTGGCCTTGGGACCATGTGGGGCGAGGAACTGGCCGAGAGCATGCTCGAGGAGGCTGGCTTCAAGAACATCTCCAAGCACAAGCTTGATCACGACTTCATCAATGTCTACTTCGTGATGAACAAGTAGGTACACGGATCGGTGGAGCTTGCTCTATGATCCAGGCTTGAATCCGTGCAGCTGCTCGCTGGCGGACTCCTCCACCAAGCGGAAGAGTTCGATTTGGGCGCGTCGTATCTCGTCCTGCTCAAAAAATCGAGCTGACGCCTGTACATGATTCTCAACACCGTCCGTCGGTGTGAAGAAACTGCCTGCGGCGGAGAAGATCATGTCGGTGACCGCCTTACGTTGCAGCTCGCTGAAGGTGGGGCTCTGCTTCACGACCATCGCCAGCTCAAGGAAGCCAAGCAGATAGGACGGATCCAATTCCGCCGCGCGGTTCATTGAGGCAATTGCGCCAGCTGCGTCTCCTCCTTGTAGTCGCGCGAACGCCTGCTCCATGTGCAGGCTTGCATTCAACGGATCTAGCCCGATGAGGACCTCTGCCATCTCCAACGCCTGCTCAAGATCGCCGCGGGCCCTGGTCTGCAGCAACAAGTCACGTTGCACCCACACTTGGGGCAAGTCCTTGTCGAGCATCTCGGGGTGGCGAATCAAGTCAGCCAAGTAATCACCGGTGTACTTGTGCATCACCGGGATCGAACCGCCGTGGACTGAATAGGAGACCAAGACATGATCTGTCTTAATGTTGGCGGCGGTCATCTGGGAGAACAGGTCGAGGGTAGCGCGCAACATGGGCGACGATATCGGGTCCTGGTGCTTGCCCATCAGGTAGTCGATATCGAGGCTTACCAAGACGGTCTCATCAAGCTTGGGTATCTGTTTGGATGAGCACACTACCATGGGCATGCCAGCACGATTGCCGCGGATGACTCCTTTCTCTATACGAAATGACTGCGCTGAAGTGCGATCGAAACCGACCTGTTCAAGGTATCCGCGCACCATGTTTATGTTGGTGAGGTTATTGGGTTCCGCTGGCAGGACCCAGATCACCTCACTTACCACTCCGAGCAAGTAGCCGGCGTGCAGGAAATTACCGATGTTGAATATCTTGCCTCCTGTGGAAAACGCGACACCAGATTTCTCCTTGAGGGTCGAGAAATCCTTACTCTCAGCCAAGTCACGCAAGTGCGCGACGCTCCCACTGTCGACCAAGCGGCTGTCGTCATGTGTGTCGATGTGCAGCACGGTTCGCTTGGAGAAACCCTCTGCCAGCCAATAGAGCAACGCGTCGGAATGGTCCTCGATGATCGCAAGATTCTTAGCAGGCTCAATACCGAATACCCAGCTGTTTGGATTCACTGGCATCTCAGGCGCATCGGCCTTCAGGTTCGCCCTATCACTGGTGACGTCTTCTGGTTTGGCCTCCCCACCACACGCAGTCAACGACAGCATCGCGATGGTCAACGCCAAACAGGTCGTGCAGGTTGCTCTTCTTGCCATATTCGAGATGATATCGAATGCTGCAGGAGAAAGGAGGATCCTCGAATCCGTTACGGGATCCGGATTGACTGGATCATCACGCTTGATGACTGTCCGCGCTGTTGCTGCGCGTTGCGTTGCTCCTCTTGGTAGGCCTCGATCTCTTCCCGGGCCCGCTTGGCGTCATCGATTCTTGCGGTCCACTTCTCCGCCAGGAGCTCGTCGCCTGATTCCGTAGCGACCTTCTCCATCAGCTCGAGGATCCGCATCGGCTGACGACGTTCGACCATCATCTCGCCATACTCAAGGACTCTGCCGGTGTCGCCGGCGGCGACCATGCGCTCAAGCAATTCACTGAGTCGCCAATCATTGAGAACTTTCCTGTCGAATAGGTCCATCTCGATCGTCTCGGCCAGTTCGTCATCGCCGATACGGCGTGCCGCGTCAGCGATCCATAGGCTCGCATGCGCGTTCTCGAACTCGAAGGCGGTGACTTCACTCAGGAGTTGCTGCGCTGACTCGAGTTGGCCCTGCTCGAACAGCCTCACGACCACCAGGGACGTGGCGCGGAGTGCGTCAGCGCTGTTTAGTTGATCTTCCCTTGCCCATTGCAGCATGGCGGGGCCGATTCGCTCGAGCCACGCGCTGTAGTCGACCCATCCACTGCCGTCTTCGGGGAATAATCGCTGGTAGTGGTTCTGGCGGATGCTCTGGTAGCGTTCGCCGGTCAGGTAGAAATCTAGGCACTCGATCGCGCGGTCCAGTTCGTCGTTATGTGCGTATAGCCAAGCAGCCGTATCACTGAAGTTGTTCCATCGATACTCCATGACCCGGTCAGCGCCATCGCAGATCTCGCGGCAACGCTCCAAGGCTTCGCCTGGCTCCAACAAACCGACCCAAGTATCCAGCACCAAACGCTCGAAGGACGCCTGTTCCCAAGGATTGTCACCTGGTGTCGAGAATTCGAGAGCCTTCTCGATGATTGCGATCATGTCGTCGCCCCCGCCGAGGCTATCTCGCATCTCACTGACCAGGCGGCCGACCTGGATTGAGCCGAAATCCTCTTCTCGGAAGCTGAAGTAACTTGATGACGAAGTCTGGGTCGCGCACCATCGGTAGAGGTCAAGAGCGCGCTGACGAGCACCAGATGCCACCATCACGTTAGCAAGGCGAAGTAACTGATTGCCGTCACGAGGATGCAGGCTACTGGTCAGTTCATCAAGCGCTTGCTGCGCCTCAGGGCCAGCAAGTTCAGGGTTGTTCTCCAGCAGCGACAGCAACTGCAGGATCTCGACCTTGATCGCGGCGCCGGAGTTGACCTTAGCGAGCAAGTCGTCGATGGCTTGTTCAGGGCCGCCATCCTGCGCTCGGGCGATCGCCAAGCCATCGATGATCGGTGTGTAATGCTCGAGGTTGGTAGGCCCGTTGCTGCGTAGGAAGCGTTCCATCTCATCTACCCCGAAGGAATAGCCGGCTAGGACCTCCCAGGCATTCTGTCGTTCGGTCGGGTTCTTGTCAGGCTCACGATAGGCATCGAGTCCGCTGCGCGCGGCGCGGCGGCGGTTTTCCTCGCGCTCACGCAGTTCATCCTCACTGAGCTCGTCGTCTTCACGGTAATCCTGCGGCCAAGTGATCTGGGTCCAGTAGCTGTTGACCCCAACGAAGAAGATCCGCTGGTCATCGCTCGGGAACTGGCGCCACATGCGCCGCAGCAGGTTGCCTGCCTCGACGAAATCATCACGCTCGACTGCCGTCTTGACGGCGCGAATGTCAGCGCGTGCCAACTTGTCCTCGCCCTCCTCCTCTACCTGGCTTGACTCAGTGGTGCCCTTGATCTTCTTGAGGCGACGCAGTGCCTCCATGGCCTTGACATCGTGGCGTCGGCCAAGCCAGGTACTGAACTCAAGTTGGGCCAGGCTCGCGTCCTCAGGGAATTGCTCGACCATCTTGGCGAAGAGCTCATCAGCCTCATCGACCTGCCCGGCGCTCAGCAGGGCTCGATGCAATTGACGCAACAACACGAGCTCTTCAGGTAATTGGTCGCAGGCCTCACGAAGTTCCTGCAGGTACAAGTCCTGGTCATCCAGCCTACGGATCAAGGCAAGGCGGCGGTTGGTCCGTTCCAAGACCGGTGTCTTGCCTTCCTCTTCCTCATCCCATTTGGCGAGGAACTTGTCCGGCGCCATAGGCAGAATGGTCTCCTCGATGTAGTAACGGGTCTGGTAATGCTCCCAGTTCTCCTCATCCTGGACTTCAGGGCGGAAATAGACATCCAGCGCGATCGCGATCGCGTCATCCTCGAGGCCGTCATGTACAAGAAGCTTCATCCGCGCCAACATGCCGAAGATGGCCTCAGGCTTGGTCTCACAGATGGTGTCGATGATGCGGCGAACCAACGCGGGGTTGGATTCGAGGGACTCGTCTGAGGTGAGTTGGTCGACCCTGAATGAGAAACGTTGCGCTTCCTCTTCGGACAACATCACGATGAACCATTCGACGATCTGGTCGTCCATCTCGGACCCGAGCGGCCCGACTTCCTTCTCCATCAGGTTGAACAGGAACCACAACCTGGTAGTAGGAGATATCTCGCTCCACACTTGAGAGGCGATGCCGACGCGCGCTTCCTCCGGGGCAAGCTGCAGCAGTGGACCTAGGTTGTAGGCGAACGACTGGGTGTTCTCATTGATGAGCTCCACCAGTTGCTCCTGTTCGATCAACGGCTCCTCGACTTGCTTCTGGATCGATGGCAATAGGCTCAGGAGGGACCCGTGCTTATCGGTGTCATCGAGGATCAACTGCACGAAGTACTGGAAGAAGCTGCGACGCAGGTCTCCTTCCAAGGACAGTGCGACTCGCGACAATACCGGGCCGACGATGTAGGAATTCGAGGAGTTGTCGCCGGAAATCAATAGACGAAGCCAGTTGCGCCCCAGGAACAGGCTCAGCTCAGGATCCCCGATCAGTGCCGAGGCGGAGAATAAGGCACCAGCGTCTTGGTTGCGATCGGCCTTGATGCCACCGAAATCGACTCGGCGCAAGAGTAGGCGAGCATCCTCATGCTTGTTGTTGGCGATCATCGGCAGCAACAGTCGCAGCGCCTCGTCCATCGGTACCAACTCGGTCGCACTGGCGGCGACGCCCTTGCCGACGAGCCACATCAGCTTGTCTATTTCCTTGGCATCCCGTTTACTGTCCAGGAGCAGCTGGTGAGCTGCATCCACCAATCCCCACTTGACCCTCTCGCGCACCATCATGCCCAGCATGGCGTCGTCCTTAGGGAAGGCGGCAAGCAATTCACGGTCCATCGCTGCGGCATATTCGGGTTTACCGTAGGCCAGTGCGACCCGGCGCACGAACAGACTGCGGCGGAACAAGCGAGGGAACCGATTCAGGGGCAACGGGTCATCGTCACTTGGCTGCTCGGCGACAGCTTCAGCGATATCCTTGCTGACGCTTGAAGCCTGCTCCGTGAGTAGACCATCGATCTCGTCACTGGAGAACGACACCAGCAGTCCACTGGTGGAGCGGTCGAAATACTTGTCGAAGTCGTCGACGTTACGTGCCGCCCAACGCGAGTACTTGCCCGTGCTTTCCCCTTCCTTGTCTCCGGTGACCAGCGGACGACGAGCCAGCAACAGTTCGATGGCTCGACGATACAAGGAAGCTGCGCCAGGGTCGTCGCTCAGTTGCTCCTGCAGCTCGCCGACCTTGACCAGTAGTCCGACGTTAGTGGAATCACCGATCAGGACCTTGCGGTAGACATCCAGTGCCTGGTGCATGTATCCGCTTTGCTCGAACAGGTTGCCAACTTCACGTTGGAACACGTCGTAGTCCGGCAGGTCGCGAGCCAGGCGGAAGGTCTTCGATGCATCGCTGACTGCACCACGGGCCAGGAAGGTGCGCCCCAGATCGAGGTATACCTGTGGTGGCACCAGCTGTCCCAAGCCGATCAGGCGCCGCCCGTAAGCCAAGTGGCGGTCGTTCTCGGTGGCATTGCCGGACATGCCGTTGAAGACGAAGCTGTTGTTGCGGCCAGCCGACAGGTCCATCAGTTCACGAACGACGGAAACCCGGCGGTCTCCGGCGATGGCCAACGATCCCTGAAGCGCGATCATGCGCGCCTCGTTGTCATTGATCTGTTCGCCGATGTCGGCCAGCAACTGATACAGGTAGACCTTGTCGTGACGTTCGGCCAATCGCTCAAGGGTGATACGCCGCGCCCAGTTCATGATGCCGGTTGGTGCGTCCAGGTTCAGCAAGCCGTCGATGGCGATGATGAAGAGGTCATCGCGTTCGGCATTCAGGGCGATGTCCTGGAACATGCCTATGGCACGGTCCTTCTCGCCGATCTCGTTCATCAAGGCCGCCATCATCAAGTAGCTCTCGATGCGATCGGGGTTGTTGGCAAGTCCGCGACTATAGGCAGTGATGGCCTCTTCGCGCATGCCAGCGAGAGCCAAGACCCCGGCTTCGAACTCTGCACTAGCGACATCACTCTCGATCTCCTTGAGCCGTGCGAGGATCGTGCGTGCCTGATCCGGCTTGCCGCGTTCCAGCATGCTCATCGCGATCTGTTGCAGGTACTCGGCTTCACCTTCAGGGTTGATGGTGATCAGCTCACGCACAGTCCGCTCGTAGTTGTGGTAGTCGGTGCACGACATGAAGACGCGCGCCTTCTCCTCGAGCGCGACGATCTCCGAACCACCTGCCTGCTTGAGGAACTCCTCGATGATCTCGGTGGCCGAGACCGGATCGCCGACCTTGGTGTAGAGGCGCACGAGCAAGCCACTATCACGCTTATCCGCCTCACCAGCTGCAAGCCTACCTTCCAGTTCGATTGCGATGTCGGCGAGCTTGCCGAGGCGTGATGCGACCGACATCAAGCGATCCTCGACGTAACGTCGGCGAGGGATCGAGTTGACGCGTAGCCACAATTGGCGCCAGCGTTCCAGGGCTAGTTCCTCATTGCCCACTTCGGAATGCAACCAAGCCAGACGCATCTCCAAGTCTTCGCTTAGCTCGGTGCCGCGCGCGGTACGCAATTGCTCAAGCACTTCGACCGCCCTTTCCAAGTCGCCGATCCTCTCGAAGGCCTCGGATAGCTGCATTCGCACCGGCGAATCAGTCGGTGCCAAGCGATCAGTTCGCTCCAGTACAGCAGCTGCAGATTCAAGTTCACCGCGAAGGCGATGCATGTCGAACAGGAACTGCAAGGCGGCGAAACGTGCGGAATCACTGTCGATGCAGCGTTCTGCACATACGATCGCCAGGTCATCCTGGCCCAAGCCCATCAGTGCCTTGGCTGCATCCACCAAGCCGAGACCAGGTTCGGCCTGCTCGAGGAAATATGACCACAAGTCGCGGGCGGCTTCGGTCTTGCCTTGCTCAAGGTAGAAGCGTGATAGGCCTTCAGGCCACAGAGCGTTGTCCGGCTCGGCCTTCATCAGCAGGTGATACTGATGGACCATCTCATCGGATCTACCTGCCTCGCGGTACATCTCCAGGAGCTCACGACGCGATGCGTTACTGAAGCCAGTCGCTTCGCTGCCCTTCTCGAACATGGCTACCGCGACATCGTACTCGCCGACTTCACGCAGCAACGCGATCCACGCGTCATGGGATTGCTCGTCCATCTGTTCGGCGCCGTCGAAAGCCTCAAGCAGGCGATCCAAGGATTCATCCAGACGGTGAGCTTCGGTCAATACGGTAAGCGCATAGAAGCGGTCGCGCTTCAAGGTCGCGGTCTCACGAGCCTCCCAAGCCCATTGTTGGGCAGCACTGGCATCTTCTGCCTTGAGCGCCCATTCAGCCATGCGAATCTGTTGGCGGAACAGCTTCGAACCTTCGCCTTCGACCTGGAACAGGTCAATCGCATCTTGCGGGCGCCCCAATAGGGCCAACACCACGGCAGCGCGGTTACGCATGGCATCATCACATGCATCACTAGCAGCGAAGTCCGCCAACGAATCCTTCGCTTCCTGGTCGCCTTCCATCGACAGCATGGCGCGGCGCAACATCAAGGTCACCATGCGACTGTCGTCGGGGGCCATCACTGCGAGTGCATCAGCGTAGGCCTGCAAGGCATCATCGCGACGCTCTAGACAATCAAGCAGTTGAGCACGTTGGAATAGGGAGTCTACATCGGTGTGCAGCTCCAGCTCCTTCTCCACCGCTTCAAGTGCATCCTGAAGGTCGCCACGACGTTGTAGCACTGCAGTAAGTACGCGCAGGATTCCGATTCGCTCCGACTCTGCGAGATTCTCCTCAGTAAGCCGGTCATTCAATTCCGCAACCAGCGAGTTGGCGTCACCAGCAATGAGGATGGCCTGATCGAAGAGAATGCGGCCCCCATCCTGGTCCGGTGAGCTGCCTAATACCTGCTCGATCGCAGACAGGAGGTCTGGGTCTGTAACGTCGACGACATCCTGCGCGCGTAGTGGTACCACGCTTGCCAATGCCAACATGATCACGAATAGGAATCTCATGCGAGGGCTCCGCGGAAAGAGGTGCGACGACGGTAGTAGATGTCGATCAGGAATAACAGCAACCCGAAAGCGAGTAGCCATGGTGCGTATTCACGGAGACGCTTGGCGGTGCCGGCTGATGTCTTGGGTGCGGCCGACGTGGCGGTCAGCGTCTCGCCGCCGGTCGCCGCAGCCAACTCCTGCAACGGCAATAGCCAGCGCGAATCGACTTGCAGCTCTGGCGCCACGTCGCTGTAAGGGTCGAGCACCAGACGGGTGATCCGCTTGGCCGCAAGTGAACTTGCAGCTTCCAAGTGGATGGCGCTGTCTGGCGACAGTACCAAGCGTGCCTGATAGAAACCTGGAGCTAACTCGCGGAACTGCGGCTGAATATCGATCTCCTGATCGAGTACCCGAGCAGTGGGCAAGCCGCCATTGTGGTTCCTTCGAATCGCGGTGACGATTACCTCATGGTTGCGGCGTTCGATCTCGAACCTGAAGTCATCGAGTCCGTCGCCAGCGGTGCGGCTGAGCATCTGGGCAAGGAATGACCCCAAACCATCCCAACCCTGCCACGCGTTGGTGCCAGGGCCGACCGGTTCGGTAGTCAAGGCACTCACGCGCCCCAATCCGAATCGCCAGCTAGCGAAGACCGGGTGGCTGCCTTGCACGGTCTCGAGCAGGACTTCCGCACCCGGACGGGCTCGGGTCTCGACATATCCATTGAGGTCTGGAATCGCGTTGGGGTCGGTATCCGCCCACCATGCCGCACTGCCATGACCGACTACCTGGTGCGTGCCTGGGCGGTAGGACGGTAATTTCGCGCTTGCAGGTTGCTTGAGGATGACCTCGGGAAGGTTGAATCGGTTGGGCACGTTGTAGAAGCGGCCTTTCCCCCAGTTGGACATGTTGACCAGGAACTCGCTGTGCGCTTGTGAACCGATCAACACCGTAGAAGTAGTGATGCCCTTATCCGACATGTTGCGCAACAAGCTCTCGAAATCGCCGGTCTCGACACCGCCATCAGTCAGGACCAGGACGTGCTTGTACCTGGTCTGCACATTCTGCATGGCGTAGAAGGCTTCCTCGATGGCAGGCAGGATGACGGTTCCGCCTCCTGCGCTCATGCGGTTAAGCGCACGTTCCAGCTCGATCACGTTACTTGCCGGTTGGATCGGCGCTGCCCAATGCTTGGCACCGTAGAACTCTACGATGCCGGCCTTGTCGTGTGGCAACAGGCGGTGGATCGCAAGGCGTGCGACTTCCTTAGCCAATTGCACCCGATTGCCACCCATCGAACCGGAGGTGTCGATGATCACTACCAGGGTCGTGCTTGGATCGCGCTTCTCTTCCTTCTGCACGAACTCGACCGGCATCAAGTCGGCGACTGGAGTATCTGACCAGCCACCAGGCCCGAAACTGCCGGCACCACCAGACATCAATAGGCCTGTTCCTCCTGCAGTGACAGCGTCACTGAGGGTCTGTTGAAAACTGGCCGGCACGCTCTCGGCAGGGCGATCATCCAACATCACCAAGGCGTAGTCAGCAGGGTTGACCCCGCTGGTATCTTCGCGACCTTCGAAGCTGAAGCCAGGGCCGACAGCTTCGGCGAGCTTAGACAATCCACCGACCATCCTTTGCCCTAGGTACAGCACCGGAGTCGGATCCTGCACCGCGAAGGTCTGTCGCCAGATGTCATTGTCGAGATGTCGATTGGATCCTTCGATCACCTCGAGGCGTGCTTCCAGCGTGAGGAAACCGGCCTCCGCAGGCTCGAAGCCGAGCGCAACGGTGGTTGCGCCGTTGAGCGTGATTTCCTCGCTGGAAACCAATGGAGTGGGGTTGCCGTTAGCGAACAAGCCAATGCGGACGGAGGTGGCGGCACCTTCCAGGCGCACAGCAAGTTCAGCAGGATGTCCAACACGCAATTCCGAAGCGTTGGAGATATCGACGATGCGCGGGTCGTCAGCCTGGCTAGCGAGCTGGATCACATGGACTGGGATGCCGCGACTCGAAAGTTCCGTGCTGCTGTACCAGTCACGCTTGGTGGCACCGCCGTCACTGGCGATCACTACGCAACCGGGTTCGCCGACCGGGATCTTGGCAGCAGCGACCTGCAGTGCGCTACCTAAGGGAGTGCCTTGACCGATTCCGACGTCGATACGGTTCAACTTGGCAGTGCTCGGCAACTGTCGGCGAAGACGTTCGAATGCTTCATCAGTAGCCTTTTGACCATCAGCGCTGATGCTTGAGGACACATCGGCAATGAACACCACATGCTCGGTGTTGCCATCAGTGATCCTGGCTGGGCGTGCAAGTGC
>CAZJGH010000074.1:6996-11301 GCA_964545405.1 uncultured Planctomycetales bacterium | reverse complement strand
GCGATGGCATCGTTTTGGATCTTGGGTCGGATGGCCGAAGATTTCATCCTTGTGCCATAAAATGCGTCCAACGGGCTCATACCGTCGACACATGTTGCGAGCGTTGTATTCACTGTGTTGCAGAGGTATTTTTGCAATGATTCATGTGGGATTTGTTCCCGCCTCGATTTGGCAACTGCTGTGCCAGCCAAAGCCTGTCAATCTGGCAGTTTCTGAGAAAAATCGGCTCCAGAGGGTGAATTGGGCGAATTTCAGCGCCTTACCAAGCGGCTCCAGGCGAAATTGCCATCACTCCAAGCAACCCTGACGTAGTAGATGGCCCCCTGAGGGCGTTCGTGAAGTGGCTGGCGTAACTCGAATACGGCAGCTGGGGCGCTCGCTTGAGCATCTACGAGCGGCTCCCCTAGGGAAACGACATCAAAGTAAGGCTTCTGCTTGGGCTTCTGCAGCCAAAACCTCCGCGCGAAGGGCCCGCTCAGTGACGTCAAATCCAGCTTGGCAGACAACTTGGCCCCCGCCTTGTTGGCAGTCTGCAGTTCGAACTCAATCGATTGTTGAGGACCTTCAACAACGGAGGCATCGAGCAGTAGATCGACATCGGCGTCGTAGCTGACGTCAGCAGGGAACTCCAACGTGATAGATCCGTTCGGGTTGATCGTTGGAGGACCGAATAGGTCAACGCGAGGTTGGCGCAGAGCGGGTGAATCGAAAGCAAGCCCGCGTGGCGTGATAGCGAAGGACCAAGCGCTACCTTTACCGAAATGAGTCCGGATCAGCAGGCGGCGTCTGGCCTGCTCGGTAAGGAGGGTCGTTTCCTCTAGCCATACAGCTCCGTTCTCGAAGACCGTAACGCCGACTAGCCCTGGTTGATCGGCCTGGATGACCAAGTCATCCGAACCATCAGTTGCTTCCTCGACTGCAAGGCTGACGAAATGGTTACGCCCAGTAAGGGAATCCCGACCAGTGGATGCGAAGGTACGTCGTGCAGCCAAGCCAGCGAACACCGCATCGCGTGTAATCGCGGCAGGACCTGATTCCAGCATGAACAGACCAGCGAATCCAGTACCTGATGAGGCATGGTCGGAAGACGAGATCAACCCAGGCGGGATAGCGTCTGCGGCCAACGCCGCAGGCAAGCGGCTGAGCCACCCGACCTTCGCTTGGGCTGGGAAGGCAGCATGCGGCCAGATGACTTGTCCAGTGCCAGTCACGTTCGCTGCTGGAGTCTCGGCTCCAGATGGCAAGCCTTCGAAACTACCCCGACGTCCTTGATGAACCTCGATCGCGCGATGGATGGTCGGGTCGAGAAGTTTCCAGTCGAATGGATTCCGCGGAGTGGAAGTCATGTGCGGAATGGAAACCACGGTGTCACCTGTCAAGTTCTCGGGTGTGGTCTCACGCCCAGCTTCGCGCGCCTGCTGAAGATCAGCGAATACCAGGTTCTGATGCCCCAGCTTAGTCACCATCCGCTCCAAACCTGGCAAGAGTGCCAATCGACCAGGGGTGTCCCAGCGTTCGATGTCGCGCAACTGGCGCCAATAGCTCCAAGGAGTCAGGTGTTGGTAATGATCGGTGATCGCCATGAAGCCAAGTGCCCCAGGTCCGAAGGCGTATCTGACAGCATCAAGAAGGATGCCATCCTTGCGACCTGCGCAGCGTGACAAGTCAGTGTGTCGATGCAGATCACCGTATACGACACCAGGTGTATTGACGATTCGATTCGCCGGAGGAGCAGGGCCTTGCCACGCTAAGGTCATAGGCGGCGAGGCTGTTTCCTGGAGCTTGGGAAACCCGATCGGAACATCCAACCCAGCCTTCGCTAAACGCCATTTCTCCTCGATCGCGCTGTCGAAACCGAATCGTTGAGGGAAGTTCTTGGAACGGGAATCGGTCGCCCAGAAGATCTCAATGCCGTCAGGGCCAGTGACCAGGCTGCTGTCGTTGTCGTTGCCCCCATCAGAGGACTCCAACTGCAGTTCGGAAGGATTGCCGTCTGCATCAAAGCCGATCAGGTGGGTGCTCCAAGTCGCATAGAAGGACTGCATGCTGGGATTGCGCGGTACGTAATCGTTGCGTGGTCGCCGTTGTGAGATCACGATGCCTTCAGCGGTGACCAGGAGCTTGGGAAAATCACCCCTGACCTGTTCGCCTAGGCTCCCAGGTAAGGCCGCATGCTGAACCGAACCATCCTCGGTGATCGAGGCCAACCTAGTCCGGCGAAAACTGCGCAGTGGACCTCCTTGTCCGAAGCTAGGTGCTTCCTCGTAGACAATCCAAGCGCGATTGCCGTCATCAACTGCAAGTTCAGGATATCCCTGGTAAGTAGGCCCACCAGCGACCTCGATCAGCTCGAAAGTCGCGTCAGCCGAAGGCGCGACGGCAACCCATACATCAAAACTATTGTTGGTGTTCCCTTCAAAATAATCGAAGGCGATTAGCACTCGACCATCAGCGCTACCAGCAACTCGAGGGCGCCATAGGTCGCCGTTCAACTGAGGCGCAATCGACTTGGGACTTGACCAACTGCCGCTTTCATCGCGACGCATGAAGAATGCCCGGTGGCGTTTGGCAAGGGATTCTTGCCAGACCAGTCCGAGTTGGCCGTTGGCGAGTTCGGCAAGATGAGGCAGTAGTGGTTTGTCGGCCGCGGTTGGAACCAGCTCGGTATCACCCAACGCGATGGCGACACCTTGGCCTTCATGCTGCGTGGCAGAGGCAGTACGCCCCCGAAACACTCGCTTGCTGGTGCTTCCTGCTCCTGGCAGTGATTCCCACACCACCATCGCTCCGCCATCTGGAAGTGATGCGATGGTCGCTGGTCCGATGCTGCTTCCGGTCGCCAACTCGGCAGTGGCGGTCGTGCCGTCAGCGCGAAGTACCTGCAACATCAGGGTGGCGTCATCGACTGGCTCTGAAGCGGATTGGCTCAGCCAACAAACCCAGCGGTGGCCGTTGGCACTTTCGGTGGTGATGACCTCGCGGACACTTGATTCGAGGTCGGTCAGGAACTCGACTTCCGATTGGGAGGTTGCGGCACGGAAGTCACCGCTCCCTTGAAAGCCCAGCACGAAGGCGACGACAGCAAGAAAGGCGACGCCGCCGCTCGAAAGGAATGTGCGCTCGCCAGGACTAGCTGGCATTGTATTCCTTCAACTTGCGATACAAGGTTCGTTCACCGATGCCCAACTGGGTGGCAGCCTTCTGCCGATTGCCGTTCAAGGCTTCCAGCGTATTCAGAAGTAGGTCCTTCTCGACCTCGGCGAGCGTCTTGCCAACCAGTTCATAGCTTGCGGGTACGGCTTCATCCACATCCGGCACCGCTGGCATGGTCAGGCCAGGTAGATCGGCCGCCTTGTCACGTAACATGATCGGCAAGTCATCCAAGCCCAACTCGCCGTCGGAGTCGAGCACCACCATAGTCTCGACTGCGTTGCGCAATTCCCTGACATTGCCTGGCCAAGAATGTTCACGGAAGACGCGCAGAACCGGTTCAGCGATCGAGGAGATCTCCTTGCCATGGCGCTGCTGAAGGTCCTGTAGGAAGAAATCGACCAGTAGCGGTAGGTCGTCAAGCCGTTGGCTAAGTGATGGCATGTCGATCTGCACCACGGCCAAGCGATAGTAGAGGTCCTCGCGGAACTGCCCGGCCGCCACGCGCTCCTGCAGGTTGCGGTTGGTCGCGGCGACGATGCGCACATCGACGGCGACGGCGTCGTTACTGCCGACCGGCATCACCTCTTGATTCTCAAGCACCCGCAACAACTTGGCCTGAGTGCTCAGTGGCATGTCACCGATCTCGTCAAGGAACAAGGTCCCTCCTGACGCATACTCGAATTTGCCGACCTTGGAGTTGTCTGCACCGGTGAAGGCGCCTTTGGTATGGCCGAACAACTCGCTTTCGATCAATGACTCGGTCAGGGCTGCGCAGTTGATGGCGACGAACTTGCGCGACGCTCGATTCGACAATCGATGTAAGGCATTGGCGATCAGCTCCTTGCCGGTCCCGCTTTCGCCAAGCACCAACACTGTGGCATCGGTAGCTCCAGCTTGCCGAACCAGGTCGAACACCCGCTGTATGTTCGGGGCGTTGCCGACCATGCCTTCGAGTCCGTAGCGACGATCCAGGGCCTGACGCAATTCGGCGTTGTCTTGGGCCAGCCTGAGCTTCTCAAGCTCTCGTTGTACTCGAGTGCGCAACTCGCCAAGATTGACAGGTTTAGTCAGGTAATCGGCAGCCCCTTCCTGCATCGCTTCGACCGCGGTCTCGACAGAGCCATAGCCGGTGATCAGGAATACTGACAGGTC
>CAZJGH010000074.1:0-6986 GCA_964545405.1 uncultured Planctomycetales bacterium | reverse complement strand
TCGACGGGTTTTGATACAAAATCGAAAGCACCGAGTTTCAGTGCGTGTACCGCATCCTCTACTTTGGCGGGGGCGGTGATGACCGCGGTGGGCGGCTCAGGATGGCGCTCGGCAATTTCGCGAACCAGGTCGAGGCCGTTGCCATCTCCCAGCATCAAGTCGGTAAGCACGACGTCGAAGCTGCGCGCGCGTACCCGATCCAGGGCTGCCGCGTAGTTGTCGGCGATCTCGACGACATGTCCATCACGCTCCAAGGCCATCTGCATGGCTTCGGCGTGAGCACGGTCGTCATCAACAACAAGCAGTCGGGAATCAGCCAATAGTCTCCTCCATATCGAAGGGTAGCCGCAAGGTTACTTGAGTGCCATTTCCAGGAGCGCTCTGCACATCAAGGGTTCCACCATGTGCTTCGATGATTCGCCTGACCGTCGCCATACCCAAACCAGAACCGCTGCCTTTAGTCGAGTAGTAGACCTCGAAGCAACGCTCCAGGGTTTCTTCAGTCATGCCAGGACCATCATCGACGACCTCAACCACAGCCCAATCGCCGTCACGCCGAGTGATTAGTGAGATCGTTCCGGCACCCCGGTCCTCCAGTGCCTGGCGTGCATTGATGACCAAGTTCAGTAGTGCCTGGCGCAGACGTCCGCTGTCGAGCAGTATTTCCGGCAACTCAAGATCGAGATAGCTGCGCAGCTGGATCCCAAGTCGTTCCGCCTCCGGTGCGGCGAACCTCTCGACCTGTTCTACGACTTGATTCAAGCTGCCGCGCCGAGTCTCAAGCGCATCGGTTCGTGCGAAGCGCAGGAAGTCCTCGAGGATGCCATTGAGGCGTTCTACCTCGTGCTTGAGGATGCCCACCGTCTTCACGGTCCGGCGGGCTTTCGCGCCATCCTCTTCCTGCCAGTCTTCATCCATCAGGGCAAGATGGAGGCCGATGGTGCTGAGAGGGTTCTTGAGCTCATGCGCCAAACCACCAGCCAATCTGGCAAGGGTTTGCGGGTCGACACCCGAAGCGCTTGGTTTTTCACTCGAACTCATGGGGGGCATTCTGCGGCGGCGAGCATAGGATAACCGCAACCACTCCCGGCCTCCCCACTTGTGGCCGTTCCCTTCCTGCCTAGGCAGCCCAACCCTCGTGACCGACCTCGCAGACCTTCTAAACCAAGGCAAAATTGTTGCCTTGCCGACAGACACTGTTCCCGGCTTGGCAATTCGTGCCGACGCCGACGGGGCGGCTGACGCCCTGGCGAGGGTGAAGGGATACGCGGAGCCTCGCCCGTTCAGCCTGCATTTCCACAACCTCAAGGGCTTAGGTGCGATTGCCCCAAGCTTGCCCCCTGGCCTAGCTTCATGGCTGCAACATTTTCTTCCACAGGGAGTTACTGCTGTACTGCCGGCTGACTGGCTAGCCATTCCGAGCAGCTGGCGATGGTCCTGGCCGAAGGTCGGGCTGCGCGTACCGCAACATCCTGAGTACCAGGAGGTGACAGCTCAGGTGAAGGCTCCCCTGTTGATGACCAGCATCAATTCGATGGGCAGCGAGCCACTATTCGGCGACGAGTTGATGGCATGGCTGCAAGGCAATGGAATCGAAGGACATGCTTGTTTGGCGGAGACCACTGCGAGCGAGTCCTCGGCAGTGGTTGAGTTCGACCCCCTGCCACAGCTAAGGCGTGGCCAAATGGAGCCAGAGGATCTGCTTTTGGGGCTTCGCATTCTGATCTTGTGCAGCGGCAATATATGTCGGTCACCCGTTGCTGAGGTGATGCTTCGTGCCGAGGTGGCCTCTGCTTGGGGTATCGCTGAGGTCGATCTTGAGCGCTTGGGATGGAAATTTGCCTCCGCAGGGACTTTTGCCATGCCGGACGGTCCTGCTAGTGAGCATTCAGTCCGGGTCGCTGCCGATGTTGGCTTGGATTTGAGCTCTCACCGCTCGGCCAACATGGAGGATCTACTCGATCAATCTTGGGATCTGCTCCTTGGAATGGGCCTGAACCATCTGGCACCAGTGCCGGATTCACTGGTCAAGGATCTTTACGATCCGTTGGGGCGTCCAGTTCCAGATCCGTTCGGCGGACCACTTCCGGCCTATCAGGAGATGCGTGATCATCTTCAGATGGCGACGGCCGAGCGAGTACGTCAGTGGTCAGAGTGGCGCGACTGAGGCTGCCAAACAGCCAAACGACCTAAGACCAGAGCTCTACCACTTGCTCGCCGGTTTGGGCATCGAGCAGGCTTTGGCGGAAAACGCGGCCACTCAAGCGGCGTGCAACTTCAGTGAGAGTCTGTAGATGCGCAAGTTTTTCGCTCTTGGGCACGAGGATCATCACGACCACGGTAGATGGCTGCCCATCTAGGGATTCAAACTCAAGGCCCTGTGGCAATATGGCCATGCCAATGATCATCTTGGGCAAGCCAGCCACAGCGGCATGTGGGACTGCAATGCCGGCCTCCATGCCGGTCGAAACGCTTTCTTCGCGTGCGACCAGGCAGCGCCTACTCTCGGCGGCCAGATCAGGTGAAAATTCCCAAGCTTCAGCAGCTGCTTCCACCATTGCATCGAGTAACGCCCACTTGTCATTGACCTGGGGCGACAGCAGCACAGTGGCTGGACGGAAATGCGCAGGAAAATCCATGATTTGGAAGGCGCACAGCATATCTCTCCCTGCCATGGGGAGACAAGCAAGAGCTCAGGATTTCCAGGAAGATGCCCTTTTTGCTGCACGTCGCAAATCCAGGCGATATCGCCCTTTGAGACAGACTACCCACTCGACTAGACTGCTCTCAGTTTCGGCGCCGACCGCGCCCCCTCTTACATAGAGCGCATGCTCCTCACCTTAAGCTTAGGCCTCGTGCCGTTCCTCTTTCCACCGGTTTTCCAGGAACCGGATGGAGACCTTGAAGTTCCAGCCGGCGTCCTCCAAGACGACGGTGAATATTTCACTTTGGACCTCAGCGAACTTGATGATGGCGGGCTGACCCTGCGCCAGTTCATCAAGATCTGTCAGGTCAACACGGGCCGCAACTTCACCTTGGATGAGACCTCCACTGGCATTCGTGCCAAGTTGGATGGTCGCAAGTTGTTGCTCTATGGACGCAAGCGGATCAAGAAGGAAGAGTTCTACTCGTTCTTCCAGATCATGATGAAGATTCATGGTTTCGTTTGCCTTGAGCAAGGTTCCGGCGACCTGTCGGTAATCGTCATCACTGAGCAGTTGGCTTCTAACCTGGTGTTGATCAAGTCGAACGCGCGTTACGTCGATGTCGAGAACGTTCCTGATTACGCCGACAAGCCTGGTACATATCTGTTCACTACGGTGCCGCTCAAGTACGCCGATCCGACCGACCTCGGAACCAAGCTCCGTACCGCCATCGGTGCCGCAGCTGGCGACCAGTCGGCATTCATGGATCTAGGCCAAGAGCGCGCATTGCTGATCCAAGGCTATGGCCCGTTCGTAGCGGCATCGGTGCGCATGGTGCAGCTCCTCGACCGCAAACCCGAGTTCATCAAGCCGGAATTCCGCAAGGTGCGCCTGCGTGAGGCGAGTGCCGAGGAACTTTCCGAACTGTTGGCTGAGTTGGTCGAGAACATGACCGAGGGAGCCAGCAGCAATCGCCCCAATAACTCCGGGCGAAACCGCCAGACTCAGGTCCAGACCAGGATCGCCACCAACATCGTTTCCTACCCACAGGACAACTCGTTGCTGATCACCGCTGACCCGGACATCATGGACTCGATCCTTGATCTGGTCGCGCAACTTGATACCAAGGTCGAAGAACCGCAATCCAACTATCACGTCTATGTGTTGCAGTACCTGAGCGCTGCCGACCTGAAGGAGCCGATCGAACGCTTCATCGAGAAGACTGAGTCAGAGCGTGAGCGGGTCGACCGTAACGCCGGCGGTGGTGGAAACTCGCGGACCAATACGCCTGAACAGAAGATCATCGTCGAGATCCATGAGGAGACCAACGCGCTGCTGGTAACCGCCACGCGCACCAAGTGGGCAGAGCTGAAGGCCATGCTCGATACCCTGGATAAGCGTCAGTCTCAAGTCCTTATCGAGACGGCTTTGATCGAGGTCAGCTCCGATTTCTCCAAGGAGATCGGAATCGAATATGCCAACCTGGATACCCCGACCGGCGATACCCAACGTGGCTTCGGCTTCACTTCAGTCGGTATCACCAGTTCAAACGGTATCGGTGAAGCGCGTCTGCCTTCTCCTACTGCCGCTGGCCTCACCCTAGGCATCTTCGATGGTGAAGACTTGGGAATCCCGTTCATCCTGCAGATGGCCCAGTCCCGTACTGACGCCAACATCCTGTCGGTGCCATCGGTCCTGGTCGCCAACAACAAGGGCGCTACGGTCACTTCCGAAGATCGGGTCCCATACTCCACTTCGACCTCCACCCAGGTCTCTGTCGCGACTGGTGTCGAATGGTCTACCGCTGGCATCATCTTGGCGATCACCCCGTCGATCTCGGCACATAAGTATCTGCGCTTGGCGATCAACCTCGAGGTCTCTTCCTTCCGTAACGATGCGACCGAAGGGATGCCGCCATCCATCACTACCCGCACCATCAATACCAGCGTGAACTTGCCCGATGGCGCGACCATGTGGCTAGGTGGCATCATCCGTAATGACTTCCAGGATAATGAGTCAGGAATCCCCTACCTGTCGGACATCCCGCTCATCGGCGGTATCTTCGGTAGGACCAGCAAGACCAACGTGAAGACCACCTTGTTCTTCTTCTGCACGCCTCGCATCCTCGAGGACTTCCAGGAGCTGGAAGACATCTCGCAGGCAGGTAAGGCTCGGGCTGCCGAGACTATCGGACTCGAACGAGTGCGAATGATCGACTCCACCTTCAACTTGGAGAGTCCGGTCGACGTGATCCTCGACCAGGACAACAATGGTCAAGCCGAGGTCGGAACCCTGAACTTGTCGGGCTTCGCCAAGCCGACTTACACCACTTCCGGAGGATCCAACACCGATCCAGACAGCGTCAACGCCAACACTGAAGCGGCTGTCAAGGAGGGCCAGTGAGCGAAGGCCAGGTTTCGACTCCACCGAGTCTGATTGACCTGCTGGCCAAGTCGACCGGTCAGGAGATAGTCGAGCTGCGTAAATTGCGCGACCAGGCTTCCTCTACCGGACAGACCCTGGATCGTGTCTTGATGACACGTGGCCTTGATGAGGCGGCGGTCCTTGGTGCATTCGGTGAAGACCTGGACATGGAGCTCATCACCGAGTTCCAGGGGATTCAAGTACCCAAGCTATTCGTCGAAAACGTGCCGTTGTCATTCGCCCGCGCCCACGACATGGTCGCGGTGGGAGTCGACAATGGTGAACTGGTGGTCGCGTGTGCTCACCCGCTCGACATCCACCCCCAAGATGACTTGGTAGCGATGTTGCCGTGCAGTGTCAGGTTCGCCCTCGCACCACGCTCGGAAGTGACCGAGTTGATCAACCGTGCCTTCCGGCACCGTGCCGATGGTGTCGAGGATGCACTCGACGACCTGGATGACACCGATATCGCTGGCCTAGCAGCGGAACTCGAGGAAAGTGAAGACCTCCTTGATGTCGCCAACAAGGCACCGATCATCAAGCTGGTCAACTCGGTGCTGTTCCAGGCGTTGAAGTTGCGTGCTTCCGATGTGCACTTCCAGCCCTACACCGATCGCATGCAGGTGCGCTTCCGCATCGATGGAATCCTCTATGACATGGAGTCGATTCCGAAGAATGCCCAAGACGCCATCACCTCGCGTATCAAGGTAATGGGCAAGATGGATATCGCTGAACGGCGCATGCCTCAAGATGGCCGCGCCTCGATCCGGATCGGCGATGGCGAGGTCGATGTTCGTATCTCGGTGGTACCGACCGCTGAAGGCGAACGGTGCGTGTTGCGTCTGCTCGACAAGACCGCGCGCAGCTACAACCTCAACGAGATCGGTCTCGATGAGGATAACCTCAAGATCCTCAAGCATTACCTGAGTTACCCGCACGGCATCATCCTGGTGACGGGGCCGACCGGTTCAGGTAAGACCACCACCTTGTACGGTGGGCTGACCGAGATCTCGACCGGTGAGAAGAACATCCTCACTATCGAGGATCCGGTCGAATATCAGCTGGATGGCATCTCGCAGGTGCAGGTCAACGCCAAGAAAGGCTTGACCTTCGCTGCTGGTTTGCGATCCTTCCTGCGTCAAGACCCCGACGTGATGATGGTCGGTGAGATTCGAGACGTCGAGACTGCCGAGATCGCGATTCGCGCGGCAATCACGGGTCACCTGGTGTTCTCCACGGTTCACACCAACGATGCACCTAGCACCATCACTCGCCTGATCGACTTGGGATTGGAATCGTATCTGGTCTCGTCTTCATTGGTCCTCGTCATCGCCCAGCGACTGGTGCGGACCTTGTGCAAGACTTGCCTGACTTGGGTCGAGCCCGAGGATCAGGATGTCGGCACCCTCCGCGGCATCGGCCTTGAGACCTCGATGTTGAAGGATGGCAAGATCGCTCGCTCGCCTGGTTGCGATGACTGCTTCCACTCCGGCTACCAAGGCCGAACCGCCATCTATGAGCTGCTCGCCATGACTGAGGAGATGCGCGAGTTGGTCATGAAGGATGTCTCTGCCGCTGAGCTGAAGCGTGCTGCCATCGCAGGTGGAATGAAGACACTTCTCCAAGATGGCATGGCCAAAGTCATTCAGGGTGTTACTTCTCCAGAAGAAGTGATGCGTGTCACGCAACTCGACTTGATGTAGGCCGCGGAGTTCTGAATGCCTGTCTACGAGTGGAAGGGATTTAACAGCGCGGGCAAGAAGGCCTCGGGCGTCATCGACGCTGATTCGCCTCGTGATGCCCGCGTCAAATGTAAGCGCCAGAACATCATGGTCACCGGTGTCACCGAGATCAAGGGTGGCAAGAAGGTGCGTGCCAGCAAGTCGAAGTCCAAGGCCCTGGCCAAGACTGCCAAGG
>CAZJGH010000073.1:0-11565 GCA_964545405.1 uncultured Planctomycetales bacterium | reverse complement strand
GCGCTCGTCGAGGCGATGGATCGGCATGATGGGAAACTGCTGTTCGATCGCCCATGAATCCGGCATCGACTGGAACAAGGAGAAGTTGCAGAAGTATGTGCCGCGCAACAGGGTCTCAAGCTCATCGAGCTCGTCGAACTCATCTGACGACTCGCGCATCAGGTCACGAATCCGCACGCAGCTCTGCCAGAACAGGCGCTCCGCCAATGCCCGGCCTTCGAGGTTCAAGTACCCCAGTGAGAACAGGTCAAGGCACTCGTCACGGGCTTGGGAGACATCGTGATAACTCTGCACCAGGTTATCCGTGGCGATATCCGACCAGCATTGATGGAGCTCGGCCATCGGCTTGGGCACATCACGATGCTTCGACCATGCCGCGAAATCATCGCCATGCCACTCGATCGACTCGACCGAGTTTCCCCCGAGGACCGGGAACACCAATACGCTGTGTTGAGCGACCATCGCACGACCGCTCTCGCTGATGATCGTCGGGTGGTCGACGCCGGCCTCGTTGCAGATATTGCCGACCCGGAACACGACGTCGTCGGCGTATTCCTCGAGGGAGTAGTTCATCGACGAATCCACGGCGCGTTGGGTGCCGTCGTAATCGACTCCAAGGCCGCCGCCGATATCCAAGTAGCGCATCCCGGCCCCGAGCTTACATAGCTCGACATAGATCTGACCAAGCTCGTTGATGACGTTCTTGATCAGCCTGATGTTGTGAATCTGGCTTCCGACATGGCAGTGCAACAGCTGCAGGCAATCGAGCATGTCATGCTCACGCAGGACACTCACCATGCGCAGGACTTCGGTGATGAACAGGCCGAACTTAGAGCGATGCCCGGATGACTCACGCCACCGTCCGACGCCTTGGCTGGACAGCTTCACCCGCACCCCGATCTGTGGCCGTACCTCGTACTTCTCGGCGTATTTGATGATGCGGCTCAGCTCATCGAAGCTCTCGACCACTGGGATGATGTTGCGGCCGAGCTTGCTGGCCAGGACCACAGCCTCTATGTAACGGTCATCCTTGAAACCGTTGCAGATGATCGGGCGTTCGGGGCTTGATGCCGTCATCGGCATGACCGCCATCAGTTCCGGCTTGGATCCTACTTCCAATCCGAAGCCATACTCCGCACCGTAATCGTATACTTCCTCGACCAGATGACGCTGCTGGTTGACCTTGATCGGGTAGACCGCGCGGTACTCACCTCGGTAGCCGTTGTCCGCGACGGCGGTCTTGAAGGCAGCTGCCAAGTGGCGCATTCGCTGACGCAAGATGTCAGGAAAACGCAAGACCACCGGCGCCTCGAAGCCACGTTCACTCAGACCAGCGACGATCTCGCGCAGTGAACTACCCTGCGACTCCCCTTGCAGCGGGTCGACCAGCAAATCACCACTGGCCCCCACGCGGAAGTAACCTTGGCCCCATCCTTCTATCTGGTAGAGGCGGGCGGAATCGGAAGTCTGCCAGTTCACCTTGGTTGCTGATCCATTTAGAATTAGGTATTGTAATTGAGAGAATAAACCTATGGGAACAATTACAGTCACGCAAGATTTGCCACCAACCGTCGAGCTTAAGCTCCAGATTAATGAAGCTCGCACCCAAGGCTCTTGGGAGTTCACCAAGCCTACTGAAGCAGCAAGGCAAGGTACTACTGACCTGCCGTCTGAAGATCCGATAGAAAGCAACCCCTATGAATCCGATCCGCCAGTGGTGTTCGAGGCGAAGCCGAAGCCGCCGCTGAAGAACTGGGACCAAGTCCAATCGGACGATGATGTGATCATCACCGCCATCTGATTCCCTGAACGCTTCTTCGCATGGCTACCCCCACCATTAGCATCGAGGATCTCATTCAACACCAAGGCTGGTTGCTGGGCTTCGTCCGGCGCCTAGTGACTGACGACTTCACCGCCGACGACATCGTCCAGGAGACCTTCGAGCAGGGTATCAAGCAAGACCGACCGACGAAGATAAAGCGCAGCTGGTTGGCTGGAGTCGCACGCAACAAGTACCTGGAACGGCAACGCAAAGGAGCTCGCCGACGCAAGCGTGAAGCCTTCATCGCACGAAGTGCTGCGGCGGTCGTGCAGAATAGTTCCGAAGTCTCGGAGATGATGGCGTTGACCACTGGTTGCATTGCTGAGCTACCCCCCCAACAGCAAGAGGTCATGCTCCTGCGCTTCATGTCGCAGTACTCCCCAGAGGAGATCGCAGCTGAACTCTCCATTCCCGTCGAGAAGGTCTACCGCCTGACCGAGCGTGGAGTACGTGCGGTCAAGGAGCAGATGACACGCAAGTATGGCAGTGATTGGCGCTCCAACTGTGCCGCGATACTCGGCATCTCGCTCGTTCCTACTTCGACCGCACTCCTCAAGTTCGTCACCAGTGTGGCCGCTGCGGGATTGGTCTCGATCGGCCTTTGGCTCGGTTTCGAGAAGTTCGTTCTCGATCCACCTATGCGCCCCCTTGAAGACGCGGCATTCGCCAGTGACTCGCGAGGAAACGCTGCCGAGTCGGCGTCACTAGCCGAGGCCTCCTTCGACGCTTCAGTTATGCAACTGGACCGCCACTCGCTCGGTCCAGCGACAGCCAGTTTCAACGGCCTGATCCTGACCATCGTGGATGACGGTGGTATGCCAATCGAATACTCCGATTTCATCATCGGTTGGACACTTGATGACGGCCGTCCGGCGAGGCGACTATTCACCACCGACCAGGACGGCGTCGCTTATGTCCAGCTCGATGAAGACATCGAGGACGTTCACATCAACCCTCGCTGCCCTGGATTCCTCAATCCCATCACCCCCGCGACCGCCGCCTACCCAGCCACCGAAGTGAGTGCCACTGTTCACACTGGCTCTTGGGCTCAGGATTTCCGTGCAGTTGACCGGATGGGAACACCACTCTCGGGAGTACTCCTGAAGGCCTGGCGTAATGGCCACCCTATCGGCCTTTTCGAGACCTCCGCAGATGGCAGCGTTGCCGCCTTGCTTCCTGGTACAGGTACATATGAGATCACCATGGACGGGTCTGCGGCCTACCCGGCACAGGCAGTCAAGGTCGATAGCCAATCGGCTGGGCAGGTGATCGACATACTCTGTGCCCTACCCCCATCCAACGTCATCGTTCGTGCTGTCGACCTACTCAGCGGAGCGTCGTTGGCCGACGTTTCCTTCACTTCGATCACCGCAGTGATCGACGACCTTGGTTTGCTTGTCGCTCATGAGCAAGCGCCGATGCCAAGCTCTGGCAACGTCCTTTCCTACCCTGGCCTTGCCTACGACCCTGGACTATCTTCGATCATCGTCAGTGCCCCCGGCTACCAGCCGGTCTCGGTTGATGTCGATACCGACACCGACCCGGAACTCGTGGTCGGTCTTGCTCCACTCGCTGATCATCCGGCCCGAATCGTGCTGGGCAATCCCGATCGCCAGGTTGACCAGGTCACCGTCCACAAGTACATACGCAGGATCCATTGGCCTGTGCATCCATCCGGAGAGGACACCACCGACTTCGACTTGGCAACCATCGAGGTCGATTGCGATTCGCAGGGCCTATTCCAACTCCCGCAGTCAGACCACGATGTTGAGTTGTCCTTCGACCTGATCGTCACGGATGATCTTGGCCAGCTATGGGAGTATCGAGACGCCGAGATTGGTGATCTGGAGGCGGATTCGAGCGGTGTGCTCCAGTTCGTGTTCCTGCCCAAGCCTCAGGGCCTGCTCACCATCAGGCTGGAGGAAGCAGACGGTACTCCGAAGGAAGGAAGCACCATCACCACGGGTTTCTTCGACCGTAATGGGAATCCTCAACCGGATTGGAACACCGACCCAGCTGGAGAACTCCAGGTCAAGGTCTATGCGGGCGAGAAGGTCCGAATAAGTACCGACGTCGGTCCAGTGTACGTGCATGGCGAGCTCCAACTGCCGACCAGCGGAGACGCTTTCACTGCGGTCCTGAAGCTACCTGTAATGGATCAAGTCCTTCAGGGTGATGTGCTGCTGGCCAATGGTGAAGCTGCGATGTTCGACTTCGCTACCTCTAAGTCCACCGGCACGATTCCACTGGTGATGGATGGCGTCAACGTCGCTCAACTTGAGTTCAGCGTCAGTCACGTTGTCGACGAAGGGACGTTCCTTACCGAAGGACTACCTGCTGGACAATACATGACTACCGTTGGCATCTTCGATGGACCGTCCGTCTCTGAACCACACGACAGCGGTGAAGCGAAGACCTTCCACCTCCCGAGTAGCAGCAAGTTCAACTTCGATATCTCCGACTCCGAAGGCAACCCGATCAAGTCCGCATGGATGAACCTGCAAGAGGATACGCAACCCGGTTTCAAGCTCAAGGCCATGGCCCGGACCGACTCGAACGGAATGGTCTCTATCTCGATCGACGGCATTCCGGCAAGCCTTGCTGTCCTGATCAGCGCTCGAGGTTATGAGCCTCTTGTGGTACATGATCCCCTTAGGGACACCGCCAACGAATATTCGCTTGCTGCTGGACGCGAACTCATCGCCCTTGACACCCAAGGCTTCGGCATCGAGATGCACGAAGGCAAGTACTGGCTAGTGGACTTGTGGGGTGATTACGATGACCCGCGCCAGGGATTGGTGTATGAAAAGGTCACCGCCAACCAGATCACCATCTACTCAGCTCCACTTGCCGAATTCAATCTGGTCGAGGTCGATACGGACGGCCACCCGACAGGACGCGTGATCCTGGTTCCTTAGGTGCCAATCGATCCGAGCTCGATGCCTACGGGAACTGTACTGTGACGGTCCTGGTGAGCATCGCGCCGGTCGGCGCCAAGGAAACGATGCCCTGGAAGTAGACGATCTGCTGCGCCCACTGCGCCTGGTTCGGCAGCTCAACTTCGATCACACCCGTCGAGTCGAAGACTTGGTTGGCGATCGGCGTAGCGTGACGAGGGTCGATACCAAGGATGCCGTACGAGGTCGAGAAGTTGGCTCTCACCATCGACCACATCATGATTGCGCTGTGGCCTTCCATCCCGGTGATGCCGACAGAGGTAGTACCGATGCTTGCAGCTTCTGGGTTAGCCCAGAATGCCGGGATGTAATCGCTTCCGAGCATCTGGACCGGGGCGTTGACCGCTCCATGGCCGAACATGTCGCCGTACAGGTGCTCTTCCCCTTTTAGCTCAGCGCGTAGGAATGCGCCTACATAACGACGGTGCAGTCGATGCTGTTCGTTCGGAGGCATCGGATCGCTGATGCTCGGTTCATCAGTAGGGCCTAAATGCCCTGCGCCTTCAAGCAAGACGAAATGACGACGCGCTGCACGAATGCAATGTTCGTACATGTCCAGTGAATTCGTACCGTGAGGTGCGGTGTCGTCGTAATCTCCGGCCAGGAACATGATTGAGCCGGTGTACTCGCGCAGGTTGAAATCTGCGTTGTTGTTGTAGCCGAGCCCTTCCTTGTAAGCCTCCATCGGCACCACCGCGCGCACGCGAGGTTCGAGCCCAATCAAGAAGGCCATCGACCCGCCGCCCATCGAGTGCCCAATCGCCCCAAGGTCACCGCCGTCGGTCATACCGGCGAATGCAGAGTTAGGATTCCCGGACTGGTCTTCCACCCAAGCCAAGAGAGCTTGTGAATCACGGGCTTCACTGACCATGTTGCCGAAGAAACCGGTTTCAGTTCCGATACTGGCGACCACGAAACCCCAACTTGCCAAGTGCTGGCTTAGCAGATGGTAGTTGGTTGGATCACCAAGCCAACCATGATTGAGGGCAACCAATGGATAAGGTCCATCTGCATTTGATGGGTAGGCATCCATCCCGTGGCGGGTTGCTGGGTAATAGACTCGCCCCATCACATGACCACGACCGAAGTTGTCGTCGTAGAAGTCAGCCCTCGTCCAACCAACTTGAAGCTGGCCGACATCCTCAGGTGCTGTTTGGGCTTCAGCAGCTGGGGTCAAAGCCACGAAGCAACCGAGCAACGCCGCAAGGGGGAGGTGGCAAAGCGATACCATGCTTCCAACTTAACCCAAAAAGACGAAAGTAGCTATGCTCCTGCCATGATTCGTGCTTACAGACCCAAATGGCCGCTATTCGGCCTTTTTCTGCTGGCGAGCCTTATTATCCCAGCTTGTGGCGACAAGCCTGTTGAGCAGGACGATCCAGCCACTGTCCCTACCTCCGCAATCGAAGCGCCCCTGTTGTGGGAGGTCAGCGGCAACGGTGCGCGTGCTTTCCTGTTCGGGACCATGCACGTTTCTGATCCAAGGGTGACGAATCTCCACCCTTCGGCGCGGGCGGCCTTCGACAGCGTCGACTCCTTCTTCACCGAAGCTGGCGAATCTACTCCTGCGGATGCGCAGAAGATGTTGGCTGCCGGTCTTCTTCCGGAAGGCATGAGCCTGCGCAAGTTATTGCCACCTGCTACCTGGGAGCAGCTTGATTCATACCTCCGCTCGCGGGACTTCGGTGATGCTGGAGCGATGGACACCTATCGACCGTGGTATGCGGCCTTCGTGACCGCGCAGATCGATGCGCTGCCATTACTGAAGGATGGCCAAGCATTGGATTATGCATTGACCACCAGCGCCAAAGCCAGCGGCAAGGAGATCGGCGCCATTGAGATCATCGAGGAGCAGCTTGCCGCATTGGCTTTTGGTGATCTCCAGGAACAGATCCATCTCCTGGATGTGACGCTTGAGAAGTTGCGTCAGGAGCAAGCCACCGGAATCTCTTCGGTGCAACGCCTACTCGAGCTCTACATCACTGGGGATACGGACGCCATCTGGGATTACGCGATGGACGAAGTCGATCTAACCGACCCTATCCAGGTAGCGGCGTGGGATGCCCTCACTACCGCCCGCAACCGCACGATGGTCAGCCGAATCCATGAGAAGCTCCAGGCCAACCAAGGACGCAGCTACATGTTCGCCTTCGGAAGCCTGCACTTCATCGGTCCCGACAGCGTGGTCACCGGATTGCGTGCCCTCGGTTACCAAGTGAAGCGAATCGAAGGCTAAGACACGACTACTGATCGCGCATGCTGAGGACGGCAGTCGCGAGCTTCTCGTAGTCGTCCATGGTGTTGTACAACTGTGCCGAGATTCGCGTACCTGTGCCGATAGGGCCAGGGAATGGGATTACTGGCACCTGTATCCCCCACTGATTGTTCAGTTCGGCGTAGAGGTCCTGGCCACGCTTATTGATGTTGGCGATGATGTCATCCGGCACCATGACGGTCGACATGCTGCCGACCATGTCGTCTGGCGCAGTAGGTGAAGTGCTCCAGGCCTTACAAAGGAAGTCGCGGGCGTTCATCGCAAGGGCTCGATTGTGGGCCAGGATCGACGGCCATCCACCCTCGACCAATCCAGCCATCGATTCAAGGACCACAGGAATCGTCGCCCAAGCAGTCGGATCGAAGGTACCTGTCCAATCGAACTCATGCAGGAAACGACTTCTTGAAGAGGTGTCGGCGTTGTAACCATGGCTGATGGTCACTGGATGAATGCCGTCTTGAAGTTCGCGGCGGACGTACAGGATGGCACTACCCTTCGGTGCGCAAACCCATTTGTGCAGGTTGCCGGTGTAGTAATCGACACCCAACTTCTTCAAGTCGAGAGCAACTTGACCTGGGGCATGCGCCCCATCGATCAAGACCTTGATGCCGCGTTTCTGCAACTCCGGTATCAACCTCTCGATAGGCATCACCAAAGCGGAGGGCGAGGTGATGTGATCGACCAGGCAGAACACGGTGCGCTTGGTCACCTCAGCCAGCATCGAGTCGACCACCTGTTGCGGGTCGGTAATCGGGAACGGAATCTCGGCAACTACGACCTCTGCGCCCCAACGCTCAGCGGCGAAATCAAGGGCGTTGCGACATGCGTTGTATTCATGATCGGTCACCAGCACCTGATCACCAGGTTCCCATCGCTGTGAACGAATGACGGCATTCACGCCATGAGTAGCGTTAGGTACAAGAGCGATGTCTTCTGCATCAGCGCCAAGGAATGGTGCGAGACTTGCACGTGAGGCATCGAACATCGATGTGCGATGCCCCATGAATTTGACCGGTTCACGCTCCATCTCGATCCTTAGCTCCTGTTGGCGTTCCTGAACTATTTTGGTGCAGGCACCGTATGAACCATGGTTGATGAACGTGACCTCAGGATCCAGGGTCCAGTGCTGCCGGTATGAATTCGTCATGTTTATAGTTTAGTCGCTGCCAAAAAATGCCTAGGATGGAAGGATGAACAAACAATCACTCTTGGTTCTGTTGCCTGTCCTGGCTTTGGGTGCTTGCGCCCAGCCTGAGACAACAGCAGATAGTGCCTCGGCTGCCGATGTAGCAGTTGCCAAGGCTGAGGCGGCTGTCAGCCAGACAGTCGTCCTATCCATCTCTGGCGCCAGCTGACAGAACATGTGAGGCAGCAAGATCGAGGCTGCCCTCGCGACTCTACCGTGGGTAGAGCACTACAAAGTTGATATCGGAGCCGGAACCGCAACGCTGCAGGTTAATGGCGATTACGATGAACAGGCGACCTTGGATGCGATTACTGGCATTCCGGGCAAGAGTTTCGGCGCAACCGTCAAGCTCTAACTGATTTCGGGGGCTGTTGGCTAATCGCCACAGCCCCTCATTCCGTTCTAAGTCCTTTATTCAGGCGCTTTTCCAAGGTTATTCAACGGGTTTTCCACAAGCTGTCAACAGCATCTTCCAAGCCGTGGATATGATTCGGCCATGCTTTTGACCATTTCAGCCAGCCTTCTCAGCTTCTGCTTAGCTCAACAGCCTGTTGGCCTAGGCCATTCAGACCGCATCGAGGCCGATATCAACAAGCTGGTCTCCTTTGGGACCCGCAATACGCTGTCGGAAACCGAATCCGACACCCGCGGCATCGGTGCTGCACGGCGCTGGTTGCGCGATGAGATGGAGTCAATCTCCAAGGAGTTCCACGACAACTGCCTGCAAGTGGAACTGCAGTTCTTCGATCTACCTCCAGGTCGCCGCACTCCAGATGGAGTGCGTTTAGCGAATGTCATCGCGACATTACCCGGCGTCGACCCTAATCGAATGATAGTCGTCTCAGGGCATTACGATTCGATGCCGTCATCACCAACTGATGGTGAAAGCGATGCACCTGGTGCGAATGATGATGCGAGTGGAACTGCCGCAGTGTTGGAAGCAGCGCGTTTACTTGGCGGCTTGCGACCACGCGCGACGATCGTATTCATGGCTGTCGCTGGCGAAGAACAAGGCTTACTTGGGGCTGCAGCTCAAGCCAAGTATTGGCGTGAACAAGGCAAGCACGTTGAAGCCATGTTCACGATGGACATCGTCGGAGGCGCAGTCGGCACATCCGGCAAACACGAACCCAATCGCTTGCGCGTGTTCAGTGAAGGCGTACCGACCAAAGGTCCGCAAGTCATCGGCAGCGACAACGATGCCCCATCACGCCAAGTCGCTCGTTACCTGAAACGTACTGCAGGGGCGACAATCCCTGGTTTTGAGCTTACCTTGATCCTGCGCCAGGATCGTTACCTGCGCGGCGGCGACCATCGTGCCTTCAACCAGGAAGGATGGGCGGCTGTCCGCTTGACCGAACCGCATGAGAACTACACCCATCAACATCAAGACGTGCGCTCAGAAGATGGCGTGCAGTACGGTGACTTGCCTGAGTTCGTCGACTTCAAGTACGTAGCGAAGGTCGCGACCAGTGTCGCAAGCGCAATCGGCGAGATGGCTTCCGCACCAGGACCACCGCAGCAAGTGGCGGTTAGCATTCGAGAGCTGACTCCACATACGACCTTGATCTGGAAGGCCAACAAGGAGAAGGACATTGGCGGCTATGCGATCCTCGTGCGCCACACCAACGAGAAGACGTGGAGTGAGAGACATGATGTCGGAAACGTCACCAGTGCGACGCTCGAAGGCTACAGCAAGGATGATTTCCTGTTCGCGGTCGAATCGTACGATAAAATTGGCAATCGGAGTCTTCCGGTATACCCCACGCCCAAACGTTGATCTTCCTTCCCCTTATCCTTGCTGCGCTACCCGCGCAGTGCGCCAACATCGATGCGGATGCCGTCTTCCACGACCAGTCTCCGCTCTATTGTTCGCCTCTTGAGCCGCAACCTGGCGACACCGTCAGTCTTCGTCTGCGCGCTGCGCACAACGACTTGACCTCCGTAACGGTCAGGATCTGGGACACGGGTCTCAACTCTGGTGCAGGCGGCGAGGTATTGGTCCCGATGTGGGTCGAGGGACAGGCTGGCCCTGGCAACCAGTTCGATATCTGGCGTGCGGATGTACAAGTCGGAACGGACCACCTGTGGTATCGATTCCGCCTCGAGGACAATGGTTGCGTAGATTACTATCAGATCACCGGCGTCTTGGATTGGGCGAACATTTCGATCCCTGACTTCCAGATTCACCCAGGCTTCCAAGGCCCGCCTTGGGCCCGCGGGGCGGTCGGCTATCAGATCTTCCCCGATCGTTTCCGCAACGGCGACCCTGCCAACGACCCACAGACTGGGCAATGGGAATACCCGTCACCTGGTCAGTACATCACCGGCCACAACAACTGGAATGCCTCCCCCACTGGTGGCACTGACTTCTTCGGTGGTGATTTCCTCGGGGTTTGGCAAGGCAGCGATTACCTCGAGTGGCTTGGGATCGAGTTCATATGGTTCAACCCGGTGTTCGAAAGCCGTTCCAACCATCGTTACGACGCCGTCAACTACGACCACATCGATCCTGCACTGGGATCTGATCAGGATTTCAACCTGCTGGTGCGCGGCCTCAAGCGCAAAGGCATCCGTGTGATCCTGGATGGAGTCATGAACCACTGCTCATCATGGAGCGAGTGGTTCGACCGTTACGAACAGTACGCCTGGACCGGTGCGCATGAGAATCCTGCCACCAGCCCTTGGGGCGATTGGTTCACTTTCCTTCCGGGGTTCGACCACAACACAGCGCCCGAGAACTACTGCTCATGGTTCGCGATCAACACACTACCCAAACTTGATTTCGGTAACCCGCTGGTGCGTGACCGCATGATCCGTGACCAGGACAGCGTCTTGCGCGGGTGGCTCCAGACCGGCATCTCGGGTTGGCGACTCGATGCCGTCGAGGACGTCGGCCCTGGGTGCAATGGTGGTGACCATAGCGTGTGGCAAGAGATGCGCACCTTGTTGAAGCAGGACGACCCTGATGCGCTGTTGGTGCTGGAGGAATGGGGCGACGCCACTGATTGGCTCCATGGCGATCAGTTCGACGGTGTCATGAACTTCAACGGCTTCCTGTTCCCGATGCAGGACTATTGCCTGAACCGTTCCATCTCGACTCAGGAGTTCGTCGATCGTTTCACCCGCGGCGCACGCGCCTATCCGGCTACTGCCAATCACAGTTCGTGGAACCAACTGGGTAACCACGATATTTCACGCGCACTCACCCGCGCCAATGGTGATTCCGCACGCCTGCTCGAGGCGACCTTCCTGCAGTTCACATTGCCTGGAACACCAGTGGTCTACTACGGCGATGAGATCGGCATGACTGGTGGCGCTGACC
>CAZJGH010000072.1:5360-11828 GCA_964545405.1 uncultured Planctomycetales bacterium | reverse complement strand
CCTTCTGCAGGAAATGAGGAGTGCCAAGACACCAAGCATCAACCATGCCATTGATGCCCCGCTGGTGGTGGTGCCAGCCAGCCGCTCAAAGCGATGGCCGCTAGCCAGTAACCCCGAGACGGAGGGCAACACCGACTTGATCGCGAGGATCGCCGCCGCGAAGGGATTGAGTCCAGCGTGGTGCAGCTGAGACGGAGGTTGGTAGGCGACGAGGCTGCCGATGAAGAAGACCGCCCATGCCGCTAGGTTGGCGTTGGCGCGGCCGAAACGGGCGAGGGCTAGGAGAAGAGCGAACAGCGGGATGAAGAAGAGCAGCTGCCCACCGAGCAGGGATGCCAACTGGCTGCCGCCAGGCCGAGGAATTTCCAACCTAAGCAATGGCCGGAAGACTCGGAGCCCACTTCCCTCCGGAGGAATCAAGACCATCGCACCGGCGCGGGCCTCACCTGCGCTCAAAGGCCAGCGGAAGATCTCGCCAGCGACGGCAGTGTGATGCTCACCGACAGGGTTGCTGATGTCCGCTTCAAGTTCACCGCCAGTCATACTTGCCCAATCAAGAGTCAGCAACACAGTGCTGGCTTCAGGGACAGGTCCGCCGAGGTCGAGCAACCACTGACCGGTGTCGCTGCTTTCCATCCTCACCGGATAGAGGCCGACCGAGTCTTCGGGTAACTCGAGATCAAGAAAACTAAACGGCAACATGGCAGCCAACAAACCTGCAAGAGTCAGCAGGCCACATGCGGAAAACTCAGCCAACGGCGCGCGGTGGCCCTGTGGGTCTCGGAGTTGCTCTTCCAGGGGCCAGCCTTCAGCGCGCCGTTTCTGCATGACCCAGCCACAGCGAAAGAGTAGGGCAGTTGGCCAGAGGCTAACGTAAGACAAGTAGGGACCAATTGTTACGTCGCCTAGCGTGTCGTCGAAACTGAGCTGAGCGGCGCAGAAAATGCCAGCTGCGAGCAACAGAAGTCCCCAGCGCCCGAGCAACTCACGAACGAAGCCAACCACTAGGGAGTTCATGCCGAGCCTCCAGTCAGGTTTAGTTTCAATGGAGCAAGGGAGCAGCATCCAACTCCTTCGGGGGCGACGATCAGCACGGTCGTATCGGGAATCGAATCCAATGCCTTTGCAAGGGTCGCCATGCCGGTGGGGTCGAGGGCAGTCTGAGGTTCATCAAGGACCAGCAAGTCGGGTTGAGCCAGCCACGCCCGCGCGAGGTTCAAGCGTTGCCGCCACCCACGTGAGAGTTCGCCGATTCGCCGGTCCGCGAAAGGCTCGAGGCCAAACAGCTGCAGCGTTTCCCTGATGTCTCCGGGGCCGCTTCCTGTCAGTGCCAACAGCTGACTGAAGTAAGTCCTACAGGTCAGATGCAATGGGAACTCAGGCTCCTGGGGTACCAGCCCGATGTGATCAGGCTTGATCAGGTTTCCGGAGGTTGGCGCGACCGTTCCTGCGATCGCCAACACCAAGGTGGTCTTGCCGCTGCCGTTCGGGCTGGAAACCAGGCCACGCTCACCACGACTCAAGCTGAAGTCCAGCGGCCCAGCCACACGCTGCTTGCTGCGGCTGAGGACCAGCTGTTCGAAGCGTAGAACGGTGGAGTCGGACATGAGGTAAGTGCGGAGGAACGAACCGCGAGCAGTCATATTACCGCTGCTAAAGTATGTGCCATGCAACTGCGTAGCCGTGGAACCAATGAACTGCTGGACCTCGCCGACGGGATGACCATCGGGCGCATGGGGGATTGTGCGATTCGTCTGCACGACGGCAGCATCTCTCGCCATCACGCCAGCATCGAAGAAAGCGGTGGGACCTTGTTCCTGGTCGACAACGGTTCGTCCAACGGTTGTTTCCGCAATGGCGAGCGGGTCAAGCGCTGTGAGATACGGGCCGGCGACCTGCTTACTTTGGGTGCGCTGGCTTTTGATGTCGTGAGTGAAAAGCCTCAGGTCGAATCAGTTGCCCCTGCAGCTGCGTCAGCACCAGCGGCAGCTTCATCAACGGCATACGCTCCACCACCATCGGCGGCACCACCGTCATCTTCCGCACCCTCGGCATCAAGTCGGGCATCTGCCGCGGCTGCTGAACGTGCACGCCTGCGCCGTGAGATATCTGGCGATCAACGGTCCAGTGGGCTTGGCGACCTCGGTCAGCAACCGTTCGGTATCAAGGTGCTGGTCGGCATCTTCGGTATCGCCATCATGTATGGCGTGATCGTCGGGATCCGTTACTTGGCCGGCGCGATCTAATTCACAACGGCTGTACTACGATGCTGAGCCATTGCCGCGGCGTAGACTTCCACGGTTTGGCGTGCGGCATTTTCCCAAGTGAAGCCACGCGCACGCTTGATGCCGACTGCGGCGGCTTGACGTCGCCATGCGTTCTCACTGACCATCCTGCCGATGCCGTCGGCGATCGCGTCGACATCTTTCGGGTCGACTCGCAAGCCTGAATGGCCAGCGACCCAAGCGGGCGCGGTCTGATCGCCGATCACGGCTGGCGTGCCGCAAGCCATCGCTTCAAGGACCACGAGCCCGAAGCCTTCGTGCAACGACGGGAAGACCAATGCCATCGCTCCTTGGTAGTAACGTAGCAGCTCAGTCTCAGTGATGCTTTGCACCAGCCGGATTCGCTGGCTGTGTCGCGAGGATGAGATTGCCTTGAGGAACTTCTCATGATCCCAGCCTTCGCGCCCGATGATCACCCAATCAGGTGCGGCATCTTGATCCCACAAGAGTTCCATCGCCCGCAGACTACGCATGTAGTTCTTGCGCGGTTCGAGGGTGCCGACCGTCAGCAAGTAGCCAGAATCAGGAAGTTCGCGGTCGGGCGGTCGGAAGTACGGGCTTACGCCGTGGGGGACGACCATCACCTTCTCTGAGTTGGCACCCAGGAGTTCGGCGTCGTATCGACCAGGCTCTGAAACGACGATGATGCGGTCGGCCTCATCCAATGCGCGGCGCACGCGGTCGAGCAATACCGACGTATCCCAGCCGTGAAAGGTAGGGTCGGCAACGAACGCGGCATCATGCAATGTCATGACCTTGGCACAGTCGCGTACGTGCGGGTAGATGTAGTCAGTCCAGTGGAACAGATCGACCTTGGCAGGAAAACGCGCGGCATCGAGGCCAGGCAGCTTATTGAGGTGCTCCATCACGCGGCCCGGCAGGAACCCACGGTTCATGTTGTGACGTTTAGGGTCGAGGCCAGGCGGGATTTGCCTACCACCACGCCACGACGGCGCGAACATCTCAAGGAACGGTCCCTCCGATTCAGGAATCTTGGTGAGGGCCGTGCCGAGTTCTCGCACGTAGCGACCAATCCCCGCGTAGTTGAATAACGCAGGACGGATGTCGAATCCGACGGTGAACATTCCTACAGGTTAGCGCCGCCTGTAAGTCTTGCCTTCATCGCTTCACAAATCGCGGCGGTGAAGTCCATGGTGCTGAGGGTGCCACCCAAGTCGCCGGTGGTGTTCCCGGCGGAAATCGCATCGCGGACGGCGTCGTTCAAGGCGCCACCGAGGGCTCGATAGCCCTGATGCTCGAGCAACATGCCGAAAGCCCACAGGGCAGCTGAAGGATTGCACAGGCCTTGGCCGGCGATATCCGGTGCGGTGCCGCCAGCGGGGTCGAACATCGCCAGCTTCACGTTGCCGGAGTCATCGAAGGCGTAGGAGGCGCTGGCACCGAGGCCAATCGAACCGATCATGCCGCAAGCCGCATCGGAGAGGAAATCCCCGTATTCGTTGGGCGTTACGATTACCTTGTAATCCTCAGCCTTCATGATGAGCTTGGCGAGCAGGGCATCGAACAACTCGGCGTGGTGCTCGACATCAGGGTAGGTCGTGGCGACCTCCTCGACGATCTCCTCGAACAAGCCATCAGTAGCGCGCTGGATGGTGTACTTCGAAGCGCTGACTACCCCGCACTCGAGCTTCTGCGCCAACTCGAAAGCGAACTTGGAAGCCTGGAAGCTCGGGCGTCGTTCGATGACGCGTACCGAGACCGCGGCTTCGGTTCCGATCCTGCGACCGGCATCCTCATATGTTCCTCCGACCGCTATGCGCACGATGTGGATGTCGACCTTGCCGTCGTAACGGGTTGCGACTCCAGGAATGCTGCACACCGGGCGATGGATAACGGAGAAATCGAAGCGTTCGCGCAAGACCTTGTTGGGGCTCTCGATCTCAGTGGTGGTCGGGTACTTGATGGCGACACCGTGCTCACGAATGGCCGCTTCAGCATCCTGGTAAGAGCCCTCCGAATCACCACGCCGCCTTTCGATGCTCAGGTCTACCGGAAAGAACCTCACGTTCATCGGTAGTTGCGCAGCGACGTAATGGACCGCTTCGGATAGTTCGGTGGAGATGCCGTCGCCAAGGAATTCGGCGAGATCGAGGGTTTCTGCTGGACTCATTTCGTATCTCTGGGTTGAGAATGACCACGTATTTTAGCGCACTAGACATACCTGCCCCACTCAAGAATCAATTAGTTTCGGCACGCTTAGAATGATGCCAGCCAGTCCCCACGTGGCCCCTGCGATATGTCCGCTTCCAACTTGCCAGCCATTTGCGATACCTGTTCCAAGGAGTTTCGGGTTCCTGATGCAACCAAGGTCTATGGGTGCGATGAATGTGACGGCCAAGTACACGCCTTGGCATGCCCGCATTGCTTCGAGTCGATAGCTGTTGACGATGCCTTCTGCGGCTCCTGTGGAGAGGAGCTTCGGGTCGCGGCCGAGCCTGGAATTGAGCAACAAGAGACCACCCCTCGAGTTCGAGTCGCCAGTCGCCCAGGACGAGGTGCTCGTGGACGTAAGGGAGCCGAGCGCAGCAAGGCATCGAAGGAGCTGGTCAAGACCCTGAGGAACATCAAGACGGTGCGGGCTTTCTTCATTCTCGATGCCTTCTTTCATTCGCTGGGATTGGCATTAGTCCTGTTCCTGGTCGGCCAGCTGCAGTCCGATGTAGCCCCACTTACTGCGACCGCTGCCGTCCGCATCGCTGCAATCGCAGTGATGGTGCTTGGCGCCCGGATGATCTTCTTCCGCCCATTCATGTGGACGGTACTGATGGCTTGCCTAGTCACCTTGTCGCAGGCCTACGCCATGATCGCCTCTGGCTTCTCGACTTTCTACGTGGCCTTCGGCGTGATCTGGTCCTTGGCCTTCTGGTCCTTCGTGCCGGCGGCTTCACGTGCACGCCGACTCATCGCGGATAACCCTGACATGAACATCGCACGTCAGTTCACCGGCGTGTCACGTGGCGATGAGGAAACCGACTATCAAGAGGAACACGAACAAGCAGAACGTTCGGCTTGGAAGAAGTCGTTGTCGATAAGTATGGTCATCGCGATAACCCTGACCTTGGTGAGTACCTTCGTCATCAGCACCACAAGTGCTCCTGACTTCCAGTCCGCATGGGATGATTTCAAGGAGGATTGGAACAGCGGCGATGTCGAGAAGGTCGTGGCTTGGTTTCCGAGTGGTGCGCGAAGCGGCGAACTGGAACGACTCCAAGCCTTGCGGGAAAACCGTGGTTGGCAAGTGGATTGGCCTCAAGCGGAGGACGAGCTCGTCGACCCGAGCCATGGTGATGCCTTCGTGACCGAGCTTGAGGACCGACGTCCATCGGTTTATTCCGACTTCGAGCAAGGTGAAATAGTCTGGACCTTCAAGGCGATTGATGAGGAATGGGCGTTGATCTCGGTGCGCTTCGGCCTGACTAACGATGACTGGGTGGTGAAGGCGGTGAAGACCCCACGGTGATGAGTAGGGGAAAGGCCAACCCTACCGGGTGCCGCAGCTGTGGCGCTGCGCTGGAACGTGGGATTCGTTTTTGTCCCAAGTGTGGATTCGCGACCACCGCTGGCCATAAGCATGTCGCCTCAGAACTTGGAAAGGAAAAGTCGGTACAGCGTCGTGCAGTCTCGGCAATCGCGATCATCTTCATGGGAGTGATCGGGTCGATGTTGGTCGCTAGTGAGTTCGAAGGCAACGAATCCAACATCCAATCCGCGTTGATGCTGGTCGTCGGGGGCGTAGGTCTAGCGCTGCTCGGCTGGCCAAGGAAAGCTCGCATCTTCGGTGAACCGCCCACCTTCGTGGGTTTCGGAATCGGAGGGGTAGCCGGCGTGTTGGCTTTCGTGGTCGCGTGGGTCTATGCCTCGGGATTATTGAAGCTGCAAGGAGTCGACCCCGATGACGTGAGTAGCCTTGCGATGGCGTGGTGGAGCGTGGTGCTCGTCGCTCCCCTGGTGGAAGAGTTCCTTATCCGTGGCGTTGCCTGGGAGGCCTTGATTCGCATCCGCAATCCTAGATCCACGTTGTTGGTGTCGTCGATCCTGTTCGCCATGATCCATGGACTGAACGGCGGGTTCTGGTTGGAGTACCCGCACCGTTTCGTCGGCGGTCTGCTGATCGGGGTGGTACGACTTAAGACCGGTTCATTGTTGCCGTGCATCCTTGCGC
>CAZJGH010000072.1:0-5350 GCA_964545405.1 uncultured Planctomycetales bacterium | reverse complement strand
GGCGGTGTTCGTCAGTTGACCAAAGGACAATCGCTCATCGTTGCGCGTGGCGGTCCTGTTCTTCCGGAACCGCTAGACCGTCGACACCA
Organism: uncultured Planctomycetales bacterium; assembly: GCA_964545405.1. Classification (GTDB taxonomy): domain Bacteria; phylum Planctomycetota; class UBA1135; order UBA1135; family UBA1135. Next base: position 5,261 of record CAZJGH010000072.1, on the reverse strand, counting down.
CTTCCTGGGTCACGGCTGAGCAGCACCATGCGGCCGCCATAACCGCTGAGCGCGATCTCGTCGGTGTTGTTGCGACCATCAGCGTTCAATACGCTCAACCAATGGCCACGATCACGATCGCTGAAGAGTGTAGTTGCGATCCAACTGTCGCCCGAGTTCTCGAGCAGCTCGACTCTCCCGCTGTAGCCGAAGACGGCTACAGTTTCCACGGCAGGGTCAGGGTTGAAGCGACCAGCGACAAGCCCGCGGGGACCGACGGGACCGGAGTAGATATTGGTAGTTAGCCAGCTGCCGTCGGCTTGAGGTGCATGGCGGAACACACGCCCGTAATCGCCCGAAGAGTAGATGATCGGTAACCCGACAGCAGTCATCTGACCGACCGCTAAACGTCCGCGACCTTGTTCGACATGATGGATCACTTCCCAGTTGAGGCCCTCGGCACCAAGAGTCAGCAAGGAAACGTCACCGTTGCGACCTGCAGTCACCATGGTGCGCCCATCCGGCAACACGCGAGCATCACGGATACGACCATTGATCTCACTGACTAGCTCGGAGTGGAACTCGCCGTCGGCAGCAGGGGTGACCCGGTAAAGACCTCCCGGCCGAGTGAAGACCAGAACTTCAGCGCTGTCGTTGGTGGGATCGAGTTCGCCGCTGCTCAGGGTGTGGATCTCACAGCCCGGGAAGCTGGCGATGCGTCGGGCGTCGAGGCCACCATCGGGGTAGGAGCGCACTTGATACAGCAAGCCGTTCTCGCCACCGACGTAAAGCTCGTTGCCTGGAGCGTTGGGGTCGATGTCGCCGTGGGTCACCGCACCGAGCCAAGCGCCATCGTTAAGGACTCTCAATGGAGTCCATTTGCCGCTGTAGGAAACCATTACCCAACAGACCCCATCGTCGTCGAGGCCGATCATCTCAAGCGTTCCATACTGCGGAAACACCTGCACCGGTTCCATGCGCCAGATGCCGGTGCTGCCGTTGTCGATGATCAAGCTGGCATTCCAACCGTCGGCGGCGCCATCAAACGGCACATACGCAGTCGCTGGATTGGGGCTGGAGTTCGTTTGACGAGAAGCAGGGACCACGCAGGACAAGGCGGTCAGCAACAGCAATCCTGAAGCCATGAATCTAAAAGTAGCAGGACACATCATGATTAATCCACCCGCTAATCCTACCGATGTCGCGCCAAGAGTGGCCCTGGAGTTAGCTGAGGGTTTTGCGGCGAGGCAAAAAGATAAAGTCAGATACCGGTAGTGGGTCGGAGCCTAGGGTCAGTATGTCCCGTAGATTCAAGGAACCCAAGAAACCGGATCTCACGCCGATGATCGACGTGACCTTCCTCCTGCTCATCTTCTTCATCGTGACCCTCAAGTTCACCGTGTTGGAGGGAGCGTTCGATAGCGCGTTGCCGAAGAACCGCGGCAGTCATCCGCAGGATTCACTCGTCGAGAAGGTGGATCTTCAGGTCTTCGTGGCGAAACCAGGAGAGCTTGAGCAGGTGGGGCGGAAGGCTGACGGCTTGCATCTCTATAGCGGTCGACAGATTCGCGTCGAGGTAGGAGCCCGTAGCTTCACTTTCGACCCCAACACCCAACGCGAGGCACCTGGCCTTGCCGAGTTCCTCAGTAGCTTCCCCGATCGCGACAAGACTCCTTTGAGCATCGATCCGCGCCAAGGGATTACCTACGGTGACATCGTGCCGCTGCTTGATCTGGTCGCGCCGTTGGGTTTCGAGGAAGTCAGTTTCACGGCTACGCTCGAGAACGAGTGACAGCGTAGACCTACAACGGATCGGCGTGCACGGTGACCGTGCTGTTCGGCAAGGCGCCTTCGATCGCCTTGCTGACGTCTTCCGACAAGTCGTGAGCCTCGACGAAACTCATCTGCCGATCCAGATCGAGATGTAACTCGAGGAAGATGTCGGCGCCCGAACGACGTGAACGCAAGTCATGAAAGCCTGCCACCTGTGGAGTGAACTTGGACACTGCACTCATGATTGCCGACGACTCGCGCGGACGTAGTCCACGATCCATCAAGCCCTCGATCGATTGCACGAAGACTTCACGCGCGGTGTTGAGGATCAACAAGGAGATACCAATGCCGACCACCAGGTCTGGCCACAACGCACCATCCAATAGCCAGGCCAACACCAGACCCACGATCACGCTGAGGTTCATCAGCAGGTCGCTGGTGTAGTGGTAGGAATCAGCCTTCAGCGCGGGGGAGCCCGTTTCCAACGCGACCTTGCGCAATCGCCCGACCAGCCACAGGGTGACTGCGCTTGAAACTACCATCACGCCGATTCCGACCCATGGCAGCTTGAGCGCGTATTCGTCCTGTTTGACGAAGCGGTTTACCGTGTGCACTGCCAGTCCGAGGCCGGAAAGCAGGATGAACAGCGACTGGAACAGCGCCGCGAGGCCCTCAGCCTTGCCGTGACCCCACTGATATTTGGCGTTAGCCGGTCGCTCGGCGGCCAAAATGGCCCACAACACCAGCAGCGATGCCAACATATCGAACAACGAGTCCAAGGCAGAGCCAAGTACACCTGTCGAGCCAGTAGCCAAGAAAGTGCCGCCTTTCAGCACAACCAGTCCCATCGCCACCTTCACCGAGGTCTTGGCGGTATTTGAGCGGCGGCGCCCGTGCTGGTCGGAGGTTGGCAACTCCATAAGGTGGAAGATAACCTGTCCCGACGTCATCTATATAGGAGAATCATGCTGATGTCCCCAGCACTTTCGAAATTGCAGTCTCGCATCTCATATTCGCAGCGTGGTGCCGCCACAAACGGCGCCTTGCTGTTGGCGGCATTGGTGTTGGTCGGTGCAGCGGGGTGGATCTTGCTGTCCAGCGACTCGACCGACCCAGCAGTGGAGGACTTGCCAGAAGTGACTCCCTCGGAGGTCGATCCTCAAGTCGATGAAGCCGAGTTCGTCGCCGGACCGACCCAAGAGTTGCCGGGGAGTGGTGAGCTCGAGGTTGACCTGGTCTATCTCGGCAGTGAAGAGGAGCAGCACCTGCAGGTGCAACGCCATGGGGTCTTGACCGGAATCATCTATGGCCCAACCGCAGATGGTGCGCCAGTCGATGACGCGATCATCAGTGTTCAGGGAGGGCCTCAAGATGGATTGAGCACCCGTAGCGATCATGAGGGCAAGTTCGAGCTGAAGGGCCTCATCCCCGGAACGCATTTCTTCCGGATCGATTCGTCACAGAACTTCTCTGCGGTGCGCATGCAGCGCATCATCGAGCGCAATCCGACCAAGCGGGACTTCTTCCTGGGACGGCCACTCGATCTCGAGGTGTTAGTGCTCGACGACGAAGGCAAGCCACTCGAGAAGGCCAGCGTGCTGGTCGACGGCGGCCTGCACGAGGGGATCAGTGGTGAGGATGGCATCGCGATGGTCGGCAATGTCGTCGGTGGACGGCGTGTCTTGGTAGACGTGCGTGCGGAGAGTTTCGTTCCCGTGAGGTACGAGTTGAACCTGTTCGCCGATGGCTTGGCTGAGGGGCCGGTGGAACTACCTCCATTGCCACGTGGTGGCAGCGTACGTGGGCGGGTGAAATCCTGGCCTGGTGGCCCATTGCCGACAATCACCCTGGTTCCTCGCGCCACTAACCCTGGAGGCGCACTGGTGGCTTGGGAGACTTGGCAGGACATCTTGGTCGATCGCGAAGGTCGTTTCGTGATCGAGAACGTGCCGACCACGCATCTGCTGGATATTCGCGCTTATCATCCATGGGGTGTTTCCGACCCGCGAATGCGCGCAGTCACCCCGAGCCCATTCACCGCGGCCAGTGTCGAGTTCGTCATTCGTGAATCGAAGGCGAAGATTACCGGCAAGGTTTATGGCCCAGATGGGCGACCTAAAGCCGGCGTCGGTCTCAGCTTGATGGCTCTGCACCCCGACAAGGTATTGGCGGCACTTTACCCGGGTCTCGAGAGTTCCCCGGTGGGAGTGCGCCTGCCGATCCCCGCCCAGATGCAACGGCAGACAACGTCTGATGTCGATGGCTCCTTCTCCGTCGCCATCGGCGATCATGTGCAAGGCACCGGCTCTTATGTCCTGTTGGCTGCTGCCGATGGAGTGCGCACCGCACGAAAGGAAATCAAGACTGTAGGCCAGGACCTTGAAGTGCATCTTGAAGCCCAAGACACCCAGGCTTCACTGAGCCTCGAACGCCTCGACGATGGACCACTCCCGCAATTCGCGCAGTGGACCTTGGATGGAGAGAATCTGCTGGAGCAGGGCTTGCGATTGGGTGACCTGCAGGAAGGTCTATATAGGGTGAAGGTGGCGCGCGGCGGCCAGACCTTATGGGTACATGACGGCTTCTATATCAACCGTGGCACGTCGGTCGACCTGTCCCGCTGAGACTCCAACCCAAGCGTGGCTCAGCCGCTCAAGAGCCTGCTAGAATTCCGCCCATGTTGCGAGTTCAATTAGGTGAAGACCTGTCTGCAGAAACCCTTGCCGCAGTCGCACGCGGCGAGCAAGTCAAACTGGTGTTCGGGCGCGAAGCGCGCGTAAGGGTAAAGGCCGCTCGAGCCACCGTCGACGCCATCGTCAAGCGCGGCAAGCCAGTCTATGGAGTCAATACCGGCTTCGGTGCACTCGCAAAGGAGCGCATCTCGCCCGAAGACACCGGCACATTGCAGAGCAACCTGTTGCTGTCCCACGCTGTCGGCGTTGGGGCCGACATGCCAGCGGTCGAGAAACGCTTGTCATTGTTGCTGCGTATTCACTCGTTGTGCCGCGGCGTCAGTGGCGTACGTCCCAAGATGGTGAACTGGTTCATCGACCTCTTCCATTCAGGATGGCTTCCTTACATGCCCGAGCAGGGCAGCGTCGGAGCATGCGGCGACTTGGCACCGCTCGCTCACCAGGCCTTGCCTGTGATCGGAGCTGGGCGCATGGTCTCGCCACAAGGCAAGGTAATGTCGAGCCGGGCGGCCCTGAAGAAGATCGGCATGGAGCCCTTGGAGCTTGCAGCCAAGGAAGGGATCGGCCTGATCAATGGTGTGCAGGTTTCCAACGCCATCGGGTTGGTGGCCTGGGCACGGCTGTGTGACCTGTCGGTGACCGCTGACATCGCCGGCGCCTTGTCGGTGGAAGCGTTGATGGGGAGCCACTCGCCATTCGATAAGCGCGTCACAGGCGTGCGCCCTCATCCGGGCGCGCAACGCACTTCAGCGAACCTACGCCAGCTGCTGAAGAAGTCAGAAGTCATCAAGTCGCACGCTTCTTGTCATCGAGTCC
>CAZJGH010000071.1:0-11834 GCA_964545405.1 uncultured Planctomycetales bacterium | reverse complement strand
CAGTCCACGCAGCCATTCGCTTCGCACCTTCCTGCAAGGCGGCGGCCGTTTCTTCTTCCCGTTCCTGCGCCCCTGGTTGTTGGGCTTGCCCTTCTTCGCGCTCATCACCTGGATCTATTGGGGAGCACCCGCCGATTGGGTATTCGAGAAACTGTTGCCCGATGGAGATACCGCCTTGGCTGCGAGTGAGCGCACTGGGCGCTGGCTCGAGACGATTCGCTCAGTGCTTTACATCCTGAGCCTGTGGAAGATGGAGATCATCCTTGATCTCGCCCGCGCGTCGCTTGTGGTGGGGCAGCGCACTTCAGCATTCCTCGCCCTGTTCAGGGGTATCGGTTTCTTCACCAGGTCACCGCTGCAGATCTTCGGAATGTTGCTCATGTCCTTCGCGCTTGAGTTGCTGTGGGTTGGCGGGGTCGAAGCGGTACGCCGTACCTTGGATTGGCCAGTCTGGGTCTTGTTGATCCTCTTCCCGCTGGGGCGTCAGGTACTCAGGGGTGCCAGATACGCGGCAATGGCGAGATACTATGCTGCACGTACCGACGATGGCGTCGGTGCCACCGAAGACGAGGAAGCGCCGGATGAGATGCCACAGATGGCAATCTGACTGGTTGCGGCCGTTTTCCCCTCGAACCTACTGAAACATGAAACTTGCCCTCATCCCGCTGCTCGCTTTTTGTTCAATCGCTGCGATCGTGCTGCCTGCCCAAGAGCCGGCTACAGTCACGGCTCCTGCCTTGAAGCCTGTCGATGCCAAGTATCACACCGGCGGGTTCGCCGTCGGGTGCCAAGCATGGACCTTCAATCGCTTCACTGCAGTCGAGGCGGTGGCCAAGACCGCCGCGGCCGGAGGCAAGGTCATCGAGTTTTTCCCTGGGCAGAAGTTGTCTCCCCAGGAGCCTGAGCTGCGCCTTGATCATGATCTTGATCAGGAGCACATCGATGCACTGAAGAAGTTGTTGCGTGAACATGGTGTATTGGCGGTCAACTACGGCGTCGTGGGAATACCTAACGACGAAGCGGAAGCCCGCAAGATCTTCGAGTTCGCGGTGAAGATGGGTTTTCGTTCTATCACCACCGAATCCACCGACGCCATCGATGTAATCGAGAAGCTCGTACAGGAGACCGGCATCGGCGTCGGCTTCCATAACCATCCGCGAAGGCCGAAGGATGAAAGCTATAAGGTCTGGGACCCGAGCTACGTCTGGGATCTCGTCAAGGACCGTGACCCACGGATCGGTGCATGTGGCGACACAGGGCACTGGACTCGCTCGGGAATCAATCCAGTAAGTGCATTGAAGATGCTTGAAGGCAGGGTGATCAGTATCCACATGAAGGATCTGAGTTCCTTCGGCGAGGTCTCTGCACATGACCAAGTCTTCGGTACCGGCTACTCGAATATCGCCGGAGTCATCGATGAACTCAAGCGGCAGGATTTCGGCGGCAACATCTCGATCGAGTACGAATACAACTGGGATGCTTCAGTGGTCGACGTAGCGCAGTGCGTCGGTTTCTTCCGCGGTTATGCGGCACCGCGCCCTGGCTCTTGAGCCGAAGGTCAAGTCTGTTCAGGTAGCGATTAACCCTGCTTGACAGGCAGGTGGCACTGCATGCAAGCGTTAGAGCCTTCTCGTGGTGGGCTCGATGGTGCGAATGCGTGATCGAGCAGTTGTCCGCCACCAGAACGCATCGCCGCACCGCTGGCTGTCAGCAGGTTGCCACTGGTGGTGAAGTCCTGAATCAAGGTATTTTGCCCATCGGCATCGAGCTCCAGCGGCTGGTGGTAGCCGGCGTTATCGCTGCTCACTGCGATCAACAGGTACTGACCTGTCGGCACCAGGAAGTCGTAGTGGCCTTGTTCATCGGTGAAGGCCCGGCGGGTGAACCCCAGTCGTCGATTGAAGTCGAAGTATTGCTCTGAACCAGCCGGTAAGGTCGCGGCGAAATTCTCTGGCATCTCACTATTCACTTGACCCAATAGGATCAACTGTCCCGGCACCGTGGCATTGTCTCTACCTGGGTTGGTGCGAAGAGGCTGCAATCGTATTTGGCGGGTATACAGGACTGTCATAGTTCTCGTAGTAATCGAAGCCTAGACCTCCCTTCAAGCCAAGAATCCACTGTAGCTTCACTTCCTGTGGAACTTGCAAACTCGCGAGTCCCTCGCCATCAGAAGTCGCAACCCCGACCGACCGGTAATCAGCTATTGCCTCAACTTCAGCATCAGCAACCGGAGCGCCATTGGCATCTCGGACATAAACATCAACCGTGTAGGAGGGGACATCCTTGGGCTTCAAGGTGCATCCTGTCACCACCACAGTAGTCAGCCAACACAACACCAATATGATCATGGCGGACAACCCTTCGGTGGAATGTTGGGTCGCGGGCGCTTGGCGCCCCATTCTTACACTGGCCTTGGACATCTAGCACCTCCTATGGATTCGTTGCTGATGTGTATGGATTTCACAAGGCGTTGGCCAATACGTCAAGCAAGAAGGTTTAAAACCAAAACAGCACCAATGCCAGAGCATTGGTGCTGTCGGTTAGTAGGACCCCATGCCTACCGTATAGAAGGTTCTCTACAGAGTGAGTTCGAAAACGTCACCTGGCTGGTTACCACCAGTCAAGGAGCCAGAGTTGGTCCAAGCCTGAATGTAGTAGGTTCCAGGAGCCACGTTCCGGTTCAGGATCAAGCTCGCTGAGCCATCAGCCGCGATGGTGGTGGTCAGTGGCGGGATCGGTGGGAAGTTCGTGGTGAAGCTGTAGATGCTGCTAGGGCCAAGATCGACGGTCAAGCCAGCGTTCTCTGGGTGCACTTGGCTACCAGTGGTAGTGGATGCTGCCCAACGAGCGTAGGTGCCGGCAGTCGATACTGGGTTACCGACCTGGGTGAAGGTCGCGACACCAGCGAGGTAGGTGACCTCCGCGTATGGGAAGGAGATCGACGAGAACATCATCGCGTCGCCATTTGCGGCTCCGCCATCAGTCTGCCAGATACCAGCCAAGCCGTTATCGGTGAAGAGCCATGCAGTGTCTTCGGTATCGATGTCTTCATCGGTCTCGAAGTTCTGGCCGAGCAGGAACGGGCCGTACCAAGTGGCACCGGTGTCGTTGGAGAACCAGAAGGTAGGCAGCTCATCGATGCTGTTGGTGTTGAAGCTGTCGTCTTCAGCGATCACGAACATGTACTCGCCGCTGATACCTACGCCGAACCACTGTGCATCAAGTGGGCCGTTGGCGAACTGAGGCAGTGCGGTGGTGGTGAAGGTGGCGCCACCATCGTTGGAGACGGAGACTGAAGGATGGTCGTCGCCAGACGAGTCATCTGCATGAGCTACGGCGACATTGCTGCCTTCCATGGCGATCTGGAAGTAGTCGGAATCGTCCATCAGGCTCGAAAGCATGGTTTCAGTGCCGAATACGCCAGTCGCGATGTCGTAGCTGTTGGTGAAGACCACGTCGTCAGAGACTGAGACGCCACCGATGTTGTCATCGGCGTACCATGCGAAATGCACGGTGGTTGCGTCAGCGACTAGTTGCATCTTGGTGTCGACGTCATGGACGCTGGTGTTGACCTGCATCGGTGCACTGAAGATACCGGTGGTGAAGTCGAGGCTTACGTACCAGAGGTCATCGTCGAATGCGAGGTTGAAGTCGTCCAAGAAAGCGATGTGACCGGCGTTGCCGACGACAGTGCCATCGTAGCCATCGAAGTCCGCATCGGATGCAGCGTTGTTGACTGCGGTCAATGCGTTGACGTTAAGGCCAGCAGCACCAGTGGAGCTCCAGTCAGCCCACAATGGGTTAGGCGAAGAAGCGCCATCGTACATCAGCACCATGACGTTGTTGCCATCAGCCCATACGCGTGGGTTCTCGAGGTCGCCGGTGTAGGCGGTGTCGGTCCAATTGAGGCCGAGGTCAGTCGAGGACATGACGTGAGCGGTACCGACACCAGAAGTGGTGTCGACGTCGTAAGAGACATAGATAGTGCCTCCTGAAACCTCGAGCCAGTTGTCATCGATGTCGAAAGCGCTGAGTGCGTAGTCGGTGACCTGGATCTCTGCGCCCCAAGTCTTACCGCCATCGGAAGACACCTTCATAAAGATGTCGTCATCGAATGTGTTGACTGGGTCGCGCTCATCAACCCAACTTGCGACCCACAGGTCGCCATCATTTTGGAGTTGGAGATCAAAGCCGTCAGGCGTGTTTGCAGCAAGGGCGTCGTCGAGGCGAACCTGCGGAAGACCCTGTTGAGCTGAGAGAGTAAGGCTGGTTAGGCCAATAGCCAAACCAGTAAGTAAGGATTGTTTGATCATGGTTTCTTAGATTGTCAGGGAAAGGAAAGGTGCCCGTGAAACTAAGTCAACAACATACCTTCTACATGCAAAACTATGTCAAGAATAACGATTTCTTCGAATGCCCTTTTAGATAAAGCCAATGTCAACACCCTGCGAGCGCAAGCTTGTACGCAGGAAGCTCGTCATAACTTACTTTCCCTGGGGAAGAAACGTCGGATGGCAAACGGCTGCGCTCAGTTCTCGAAGATTCGGCTCAAGCCACCCAACAGTGAGCCTTCGCCCTTATCCGAGCCGCCACCACGCGGAGCTGCAGCCAGGACGCGTCCAGCCAAGCGGGAGAATGGCAGGCTTTGCAGCCACACGGTGCCATGACCACGGAGGGTAGCAAGGAAGAGTCCCTCACCGCCGAACAGCATGGACTTCAATCCGCCGGAGCGCTCGATGTCGTAATCGAGGCTAGGACTGAAGGCAGCAATACAGCCGGTGTCGATCCGTAGCGACTCGCCTTTCAGTTCCTTGCGCACGATGGTGCCGCCAGCGTGCACGAATGCCAAGCCATCACCGCGCAAACGCTGCAGGATGAAACCCTCTCCACCGAAGAAGCCGGCACCCAATCTCTTGTGCAATGCGATTCCAACTTCGGTTCCATAGGCTGCAGCCAGGAAGGCATCCTTCTGGCACAGCAGCTCGCCGCCGACCTCGTTGAGGTCGATTGGAATTATCTTGCCGGGGTAGGGGGCGGCGAAAGTCACATGGCTCTTCTGACGAGCGTTGTTGGTGAAGTGGGTGATGAAGACCGATTCACCAGTCAGCACACGCTTACCTGCGTCCATGACCTTACCGAAGAAGCCGGTATCTGGTTTCGAACCATCACCCATACGCGCTTCGAATTCGATACCGTCTTCCATCCAGTTCATCGAACCGGCTTCCGCGATCACCACCTCACCGGGATCGAGCTCGACTTCGACGATCTGCATGTCGTCACCGTGGATTGTGTAGTCAACTTCGTGGGAATTCATGGCCATGATTGTTCGGTATTCTCGGGGATGATGGATTGTGTACTCGTGATACTACGGGTTGAATTGCCTGCGGCTTGGGAAAAACCGGTTCATTTGATTGCTCGCAGGATTACTAGTTGAGACAGATATTTTGGCTAGAATCGCCACCCATGCTTTCAATCCTCCTGGCCCTGCTGACCGCAACGTCGCCAATGGCGTCGCTTGCTGAAGAACGACATCCCGACATAACACCGCAGGATAAGGCCGCTACACAGCAGGCCGACGCTGAGGGAGGACAGGATGAAGAGGGTGAAGAGGAGAAGTCAGCCCTCGATGAGGGGCTCTTGAGGGCATTCAAATTCCGCTCTCTCGGGCCGGCCTTGATGTCAGGCAGGATATCTGACATCGCAGTCGATCCTGAGGCTCCCAACACTTGGTATGTCGGGGCTGGCTCCGGCAACTTGTGGAAGACCATCAACGCGGGCACTACCTTCAAGCCGATCTTCGAGAACTACGGTAGTTACTCGATCGGCTGCGTGACCATCGACCCTAATCAACACAACACGATCTGGGTCGGAACCGGTGAAGCCGTCGGCGGACGTCACGTAGGTTTCGGGGATGGCGTCTACCGCAGTGACGACGGCGGCAAGAGCTTCCGCAACTTGGGGCTGAAGGAGTCTGAGCACATCGCCAAGATCGTGGTCGACCCGACCGACTCGGACGTGGTCTACGTGGCGTCTCAAGGACCATTGTGGTCTGGTGGCGGTGAGCGTGGTCTTTATAAGAGTGCCGATGGCGGTGCTAACTGGGAACTGATCCTGTCCGCGGGTGAGTACACGGGTGTCACCGATATCGTTCTCGATCCGCTCGACCCGAAGGTCATGTATGCGGCGACACATCAACGGATGCGTACCGTATGGGCCTTGATCAATGGCGGCCCTGAATCAGGTATCCATAAATCGACGGACGGCGGAGCGACTTGGAAGCAGTTGCGCTCAGGCCTTCCTGGCGGCGAAAAGGGCAAGATCGCCTTGGCCATCGAACCGACCGAGCCGGATACCGTCTATGCGACTATCGAACTGAGTGGTTCGAACGGTGGGTTCTGGAGGTCACTCGATGCCGGTGCAAGCTGGTCCAAGCAAAGTGATTACATCTCGGGAGGTACCGGGCCGCATTATTACCAGGAACTTTGGGTAGACCCTCACCAACCGTACACCCTATATCAGGCCAACGTCCGCTTAGGCCGGACCGAAGATGCCGGCAAGACCTGGCAGTCGGTGGGCAATCGCAACAAGCACGTCGACAACCACGCCGTCGCTTTCAATCCCAACGCCCCCGAGTTCCTGCTCGTCGGTTGTGACGGCGGGCTCAACAATTCCCACGACCGCGGCAAGACCTATCGCATCTGCCCGAACTTGCCGTTGACCCAGTTCTATAAGCTCGACGTGGATAACGATTGGCCCATCTACAACATCGTCGGTGGTACCCAGGACAACAGCACTCAGTATGGGCCGTCACGCACGCATAGCCGTCAAGGGATACGCAACAGTGATTGGCGAATAATCATCGGAGGCGACGGTCACGATAATGCCATCGACCCAAGTGACCCTAACATCATCTACGGCGAATCGCAGAAGGGTTATATCCGCCGCTTCAATCGCATAACCGGGGAATCGCAGGATGTGCGTCCGCAGCCTGGTATGGGCGAGGAGAACTTCCGCTTCAATTGGGATTCACCGATCTACATCAGTCCGCACAACCCGTCGCGAGTCTACTTCGGTTCGAACTACCTGCATCGCAGCGATGACCGCGGTGATTCCTGGACTACCATCAGCCCCGACCTTTCGCATAAGTTGGATCGTCTGAAGCTGAAGATCATGGACCGTTACTGGGGTTTGGACGCGATCTGGGACCTGAACGCGATGTCGATGTACGGCAACATCACATCCATCACCGAGTCACCGATCGTCGAAGGCTTGATCTACATCGGCACTGATGATGGACGCGTGCATTGCACCGAGGATGGAGGGGTCACTTGGCGCGCCATCGACGCACTTGGTGATGTCCCTGAGACCGCATTCATCAACGACATCAAGGCCGACCTGTTCGATTCCAACACCGTCTATGTCGCACTCGACAATCACAAGGTGGGGGATTACAAGCCCTATCTGCTGAAGAGCACCGATCGTGGCTTGACCTGGAATTCAATCGCTTCCGACCTGCCGGACCGTCACTTGGTCTGGCGTTTGGTCCAGGACCATGTGGTTCCCGAGCTGATGTTCCTGGGTACCGAGTTCGGCATCTTCACCACGCTTGATGGAGGCGAACATTGGCTGCAGATGAAGAGTGGCTTGCCGGCGATTCCATTCCGCGACCTTGCCATCCAGAAGCGCGAGAACGACTTGGTCTGTGCATCTTTCGGCCGCAGTTTCTATGTGCTCGACAACTACGCTCCATTGCGCGAGCTGAGCGAATCCATGGTAGAGAAGGAACACCATATGTTCGCCGTCCATGACGCTTTGGTTTTCCCTTTGACCAACAAGCTGGGGGGCCGCAACGGTTCTCAAGGTGACACGCACTACAGTGCGGATAATCCACAAAGCGGAGCGATCATCCGCTACTACATGCTCGATGGGTTCAAATCGATGAAGGCCAAGCGCCGTGAGGCGGAGCGCGAAGAGGACAAGGCCGCCAAGAAGGCTGCCAACGAGACCGCAAAGGCCGAGGCAGAAGCCGCGGCTGAATCAGTACCGAAGAGACTGCCGATCAACAAGGCGACCAGCAGACACCAGCCTATCAAGACCCTGGTCGACATTACCCAGGCTGGGAAACCCTGCGGGCAGAACAGCGCGAGGAGTCTCCACGGTTGGTACTGGAGATTCGCGACTCGTCTGGGATGTTGGTGCGCAGGATCGATGCACCGTCCGGCAAAGGCATGCAGCAGGTTCGCTGGGACTTGCGTTTCGCAGGCACTGGTCTTGGATCAGGTGGTGGCGGACCGTTGGTCGCAGCTGGCACCTATCACATGCAGATGATCCTCTTGGCCGATGGAACCGCCACTCCATGGGGTGAACCACAGTCCATGAACGTAGTCGACTTGATCCATCCGGATATGCCGGCGGCCGATCGCGCCGCGACCTTGGCCTGGAAGTTCGATGTAGGTAGGCTGCAGAACCTGATCGGCGCAAGCTTGCGAGTGCTTGATGATGCCCTGGTCGATGTGCGGGCGATGAAGTCTGCGGTACGCGATGGTCGCATTGGCTCATTCGAGCAAGGCGAGCGACTGCGTCAGTTGGAGCTTGCCCTGACCGACGCTCGCCAGGTGATTGCCGGTGACAACCTTCGCACCAAACATGGGCACGAGGGTAAGCCGTCGATCCAGAATCGCCTGTGGAACGCGGCCTCTAGCGTCTACGGAACTACTGAGCCTCCGACCACCACCATGCGTCAACAGGCTGACATCGCGGCCGCTGCGTTCGCACCGGTCTACCACGACTTGGTACGGATAATCGAGAACGAGATACCTGCCCTCATGAAGGAGTTGGATGCCACTGGTGTCGGCTGGACTTCTGGACGTGCATTGCCGGAACTAATCGAATAGGTAGCCACCTAAGACAGGCCTCGAAAGCTGCTAGAATCCGCCCCCATGAGCGAGATTCTTAAAGGCGCAGCTGTCATCGGTCAATCCGGTGGACCGACCGTGGTCATCAACCAGTCCTTGGTCGGTTTCGTCGAGGCCGCCGTCGAGGCCGATGCGATCACACAGGTGTACGGTGCCCGCCATGGGATCGCGGGCATGATGAAAGGCGACCTGATCGATCTAGGTGGCGAAAGTCAGGAGACCCTGACCGCTATCGCCGACGTGCCTGCAGCGGCCCTAGGTTCGGTCCGCATGAAGCCGGTGGCTGAGGACATCGCTGTGGCGATCGAGACCTTCAAGCAGCACGATATACGCTACTTCTTCTACATCGGCGGGAATGATACCGCTGAAACCGCCAACATCATGGAGCAGCAGACTCGCGCCATGGGATATGAGATGCGCTGTTTTCATATTCCCAAGACCATCGACAACGACTTGAAGGTCACTGACCACTGCCCGGGATATGGGTCAGCTGCCCGCTTCGTCGCGCACGCCTTCCAAGGCGATGACCGCGACAACCGCAGCCTACCTGGGGTGAAGATCAATGTAGTAATGGGGCGTCATGCCGGTTGGCTCACTGCCGCTTCTGCGCTTGGCCGACGTGACGAGTCGGATGGTCCGCACTTGATCTACCTACCAGAGCGAGTGTTTGATCCAACCGCATTCGTACAGCAGGTCGAAGAGGTCTACAACCGTTTGGGGCGCTGCATCGTGGCGGTTTCCGAAGGCATCCATAACGCCGCAGGTGAACCGTTCCTGCAGGTCTATGCCGAGATGGCCGGTAGCGCCATGGCGGGCATGAAGGATAGTCACGGCAACGTGCAGCTAAGTGGGACCGGCGCTCTCGGTGATTCACTTGCCAATTTGGTCAAGGAGCACATGGGCGGAATACGGGTACGCGCCGATACCTTCGGTTATCTGCAACGAAGCTTCCCGGCGGACGCTTCGCCGATCGATCGCATCGAAGCACGCGAAGTCGGGCGACGTGCGGTAGAGGCAGCAGTTTCGGGTGAGTTCGCTTCAGGCTCCGTCGCACTTAAGCGTGAAGAAGGAGCTGAATACAAGTGCTCAACCTTCATTACACCACTCGACTCCGTTGCTAAATACACCAAGGACATGCCGGACGATTACCTTGGCGAGAGCGAAGGGATAACTCAGGCATTCTTGGATTACGCAATGCCATTGACTGGCGGCATCGACCCGATGACTGATTTGGCGATGATTAAAATTTAAGCAAGTCTTCGCCAAATCCGAGTGTCGCGGCGCTGTAATACGCGACTAATGATACTCACACTACTGCTTCTTCAAGGTCCAGTCCTGGCGCCGGCAGATCTGACCGATTTTATCCCTGGCGATCCGGGTGAGAAGACCATCAACATCGGTGGCCGCTTCATGGAGGATTTCAGCTTCATCT
Organism: uncultured Planctomycetales bacterium; assembly: GCA_964545405.1. Taxonomy (GTDB): domain Bacteria; phylum Planctomycetota; class UBA1135; order UBA1135; family UBA1135. The sequence goes on along the minus strand of CAZJGH010000071.1, from coordinate 1,484 downwards.
CCGGTGGCGACGATCTCGCTGCCGCACTTGGTGAAACCTTCGACGATGGAGTCGAGACCCGTCGTGCTCGTATTCGTGTATTCGGCGACTTGGCTGAGAACGTGGCCTACAAGATGGAATACGACTGGGCTGGTGGTACCGGTTCACTCAAGGATGCCTATCTGAAGTTCAAGATGGATGACGTCGGCAACCTGGTGGTCGGTCACCAGTATGAGATGATGGGTCTGGAACAATTGACTTCGAGTCGTTTCATCACCTTCCTCGAGCGCTCCACCCTCACCGATGCCTTCATGCCAGAGCGTAATGCCGGCATCAGCTTGTGGCACAACAACGAGGACTTCACTGCCTCGGTAGGTTGGTTCCGCGACACCAACTCTCAAGGTAAGTCAGGTGATGAGTCGACGTCCTTCACTGGTCGCTTCGTATATCGCCCGTGGATCGAGGAGAAAGGCAAGAGCCTGCTGCACTTGGGTGTCTCCGCTTCGCAGCGCAACACCGAGGGCGGCGTCGACTTCGACTCACGCCCTGACAATCACTTCATCGCCAAGTTCGTCGAAACCGGTGCTATCACTGCCGACGACGCGACCATCGTCGCATTCGAGGCGGCTATCCAGGAAGGTCCATTCCATGGCATGCTCGAGTATGCACAAGCCAACGTCAACGACGCAGCTGGTGCAGACCCAAGCTTCTCAGGTTGGTCACTGCAGGGTGGTTGGTTCCTCACCGGTGAAAGCCGCGGCTACAAGACAGGCCACGCCGTCTTCGATCGCGTCAAGCCTACTCGTAACGCCCTGACCAAGGATGGGGGATACGGTGCTTGGGAAATCGCCGCACGGATCTCCAACCTCGACCTCACCGAGGCTGCAGCCGTTTCCGATGAGCTCGACACCATGACCATCGGCCTCAACTGGTACGTGAACCCCAACACCCGCTTCATGCTCGACGCCACTCAAGCTGACTTGGGTGATTTCGATGCCACAACCATCATCGCCTTGCGCGTAGCTTTCGACTTCTAGATCGAAGGTCATCAATAGCCCGCCTCAGCCACCGATACTCCGGTCGTTGAGCATCGCTCCAACATCCCGCCGATGGAACCCAACAACATCGTGAGCATCGCTCTCGGTTCCGAGGACCATACGACCCTTGTTGCAGCCATCCAGGCAGCTGAATACGTGACATCAGTCGCTGCATCTGGCCCGCTTACAGTGTTCGCTCCAGTCAACGCCGCGTTCGATGCGCTTCCTGAAGGAACCGTCGAGGGTTTGCTGAAGCCGGAAGCCGCCGACGACCTCCGCGAGATCCTGAAGTACCACGTGACCACCTCCGGGCTGGATACTCCTAGCTTCAGGGATGGCCAGGTCATCTCGATGGCCAACGGCAAGAAGGTCACGATGGGCGTGAAGGATGGTAAGTACACCATCAACGGCGCCAACATCATCGCCACTATCAAGGCTTCCAACGGCATGCTGCACATCATCGATGCC
>CAZJGH010000070.1:0-11880 GCA_964545405.1 uncultured Planctomycetales bacterium | reverse complement strand
CAGCCGATATCTGGAAGAAATATCCGTTTTGGCCATCATTGAAGGTGTCGAACACGAACTCGACGCGATCGTCGTCGTTGAGGAACGCATCGCGCTTGATGTTCTGCAGCACCATTCCCTCGGGGGTCGGCTCAAAGCAGACCAAGGCGAGGTAGAGCTGCTTACTGTCCCGCATCATCCAGACTTCCGTCGCTGGATCGCTAGGCGTACCTTCATTCGGCTTCACTTCAGTGAAGCCGGACAACCTAACAGCCTGCCCCCATGACTCATCAGTCAACACGCCATCGATGGTCGGTGCGATGGAGATAGTTGGCACATGCCCGCGCGGGAACTTGGCTTCAGGCTCCTGAGCCTGGACCGGTGTTCCGCACGCGATGACAAGCAAAGCGCAAGGGAATATGAGGTTCACGAAGTGATACTAATCTTGCTTGCTATGTGCAGCGTCGGTCCAGCTGCCATCACGACCGTAGACATAGCGGTGGAATACCTGCCTCACGGCTGGATCCTGCGTAGCATCGAACAGGAAGTCCTCGATATCCTTGGTGGTCGCGGTCTTGAGGTGGTACTCGTCGAAGAATTGAGACATAAGGTCAAGCAACTTCTCCTCGCCGATCGCCAAGGCGACACGATGGAAAGCAGCAGCACCTGGCCGGTAGGCAGTGCCTGGGGTGGTACGGTTCCAAGGGTTGTCGGAACACAAGGTGTACTTCTTGCCGACCTCGGCGAGCTTCTCAGGGCTGCCACGGAAGCCGTCTGCAGCGAACACTGTCCAGGCTTCGTCGAACCAGCCATCGTTCTGGCTAGCTGGCTTGACCCCACGGCCGTACCAACTGTGGTAAAGCTCATGTCCGAGTGCCCAGATCGAAGTCGTGGTCGCACCGTCGTACTCCATCGAGCGGCCACCCGACCAGACGAAGACAGTGACGAGATCACCGTGCGGCCATGGACCGGTCAGCTCAGTGAACTTCGCCATGTTGTCGGCGACTTGCTTGTGGATCTCCTTGATCGGCGTCTCGGTGTCCTTCAAGCGACAGACGTCGACCGTGATCTTCTGGCCATCCGGCATCTTGGCGACCGAAGTACTGCGCTCGACCTTATCCGAAGGTACCACTACCAGCATGTGCGAGAACGCCGTGTAGTGCGCCGGGAAGCTCAACTGCCAGTGGTGCTTGCCGATTTCCTTGGTGGTCGCATTAGTGACGATCTCATGCTTCTGGTTAGCGCCCTCCCCCTTGAGGTCGAATTCGAAACTGAAGTGGTCGTAGAGAAGGTTGGATGGGAACCACATCTCCATGTAGCGACCGTTGTTCAGGTCGGAGAAGAAGAAATCCCAATCAAGCTTGCCCTTGCCCCAGCCGATCTCGATCGCGCTCGGTGACTGCGGCTTGTGCAGGGTGTACTCGAGGTGCAGCTTGTGCGTGGTTCCAGCCTTGAGCTCGGTCTCGAGGATGCGGATGGTCCCGGAAGTCTTGCCGAGATCGTGGGTAGCCATCTGTTCTGGCTTGAGCGCCTCGCGGTTGATGCTGCCACTGACGATGTCTTGACGCAGGTCGAAGACCGGCATGCCGTCGGCGCTCATCTCGAAGGTGAGGTCAGCGACGACCGAAGCCGTCTTGGACTTGATATCGAACACTGCAGTCGCCTCGAGCGTGCTGATGTCGATAGGAATGCCGGTCAGGCCGTCGATCTCGAGAGGTGGCGGTGCATTCTTCAGGTCGTTGGCGCCGCCCTCTTGAGGAGCGGCCAATGGGAATAACAATGTAGCGGTGGCGAAAGTCAGGAGCATCTCAGCATCCTAGCAGAGCCGCTTATCGTCACTTGCCAGTGGAGAAGGACCAACTGAAGCTAAGGAGGCGTCCGCTTGCCTTCAATTTAGCGCGGAACTCGGCACGATATTCACTCTTGGACTTCAGGGATCGTTCGGCGGCGAACAGGTAGTCCGCGGAGAACCCTTGGCTGGTGAATCCGGCATCGGCCATGGTGATCGGGAAACCTTTCAGCTCCTCTCCCTCGCTGTCGAACAAGCGCAGGCTGACCTCCTCAAGCTCAGCGTATGTGTAGGAAGATGAGACCGAGACTGGATAGCCGCGATCGCGCGAATAGAAATTCGGCACGCTCGCTGGGACAGGGGAATCTCGCAACGCCCGCTGCGGGACACCGGTCTGGCCTGGAGCTGGAACCATCACCCAGCTGCTCTCCATTCCTGTTTCCTTGAGCCACCGCTCGGTGTCGTGTTGGGCATCCTCGACCCACACCACGCCATACTGGCCTTCGCCCCCAGCGCCCATGGGCAGGGACGGGGGCATGGACGGGTAGACGAACTCACTACGATGAAACAAGGTCGCGAACTCATGCAGTGGCTGGCGCGCCAGATTGTTGCCACCACCATGCCACGAGACATTTCCGCGTGCTGCCATTTCACCTTCCGGAGTGTAGCCCGGCAGGTCGGGAAGCTCATCGTGGACATTCAACGGGTTGACACCGTTATCACGATTAGTCTGTAGATAGTGCGCATGAGCTGCAGCGGCATCGGTGCGGCCGACGTCCATCTGTACCGGCTCCAAGCCGATTTCATTGCGCAACTCATTGGTGACCAACCAAGCGCTAGTTGCAGCCGGGGATATCCCCTCGGGAAACTGGGGAGGGGACACCTCCACTAGAATTTTCGACTTCACCGTGTTGATGGTGAATGTGTGTAGACCAGCTTCGGAATGGATTCGCGGAACAGCACCTTGGAGATGGAACCTGCCATCACGCCAGGCAAGGAAATCCAGCTCACCATCGAATGAACCATCCAGGTCAACGTCAAGCAACTCAAGGTAGCCCAACGCGGTCTTACCGGCGATCCGATCAGCAGGTGCGGCGAACCATTCATCTTGCTTGAGATAGAACAACACCGGAACCTTGCCCTCTCCACGCGGCAGCTCCAAGACCACAGGTTTACGCCCTCCACGGACCTTCAACGGCCGAGGCATGCCATCGTTGTGCACCAGAAGATCCTTCTTGCGGCGCTCGATGGTGAACTCGGAGAGGAACTCAGCCAGCGGTTCCTGACAGGCCAGCAACGGAGCGAAAGTGTCATCACGAGCGACCGGGATCTCAAGTTCGAACGGCACACGTACCGCTTCAATGAATGGTTCGGGCTTGAGCGCGCCTGGTCGAGGCGCATCCTTCTGCATGTGCAGAGGAATAGCGAATAACAAGGCAGCAAGGAAGTAGTGGGACAAGGTTGGGACTGGATGGTCGAGGGGAGGCGCCCTGCCTAGCGGGCGTCGAGGAATAGACCGAACTCAGTGATCGCAGGGCAAGCAGCACCGCTTAGGCGCAGGCGCACCTTATCGGTAATGATGGCTTCTTCGCCACGCCAGAGTCGCCGGTTGCCGATGGATTGACCAGCAGCGAACTCTACCCATTCGCCATCTTGCCATGCATCTAGCCACCACTGATCTACCCGATGACCGAGCGGTAAGTACTCACGGAAATCGACCACGTTGAAGGTAGTGGGACCTTCGAGAGCAACGACCAACTCAGCAGACTTGATGGCGTCATCGGTGCACCAGTAGGTGTTGCGGTCGCCGTCAAGCAACTGCTCAGTGCCGAAGGTTCCCGCTTCGCCGCGCACGTTGGATGCGTCGATGATGGCGCCTGCGGCGAGGTTCACTTCGAACGTGGCATCGAGTCGGCGACGGAATTCCTGCAAGGATGCGACGTCATTCTCATGGATGCGACCGCGACGGTCGGGAGGCAGGTTGAGCAGGAAGGATGCACCGCGCCCAACTGACTTGTAATACAAGTCAAGTAGGTTATCGGCATCGCGTACTTTGTCGTCCTGGTTGGCGTGATAGAACCAACCTGGCCGGATGGAGACATCAGCCTCGCCAGGTAGCCATCGTTCGCCGTGACGGTGACCTTGATTACCCTGATCGGAGTTGGTGGTGCCAGGACCGACCTTGGTCTCGCCTTCACGCACGGTTGGGGTGTAGGTAGCCCAGCATGGATCACCCGCGACACCATGTTCGTTGCCGATCCAGCGGACATCAGGTCCGGCGTCGGAGAAGATCACCGCGTCGGGCTGTAGTTCACGCACGATCTCAGTGGTGGTATCCCAATCGTAGTAGGTTCCGCGCTCGATCTTGCGGGTCTCGCGAGCTCCACCGTAATAACCGTCGCCACCATTGGCGCCATCCCACCAGACCTCGAAGATGGGGCCGTAATCGCTGAGCAGCTCACGCAATTGCTCGCGGTAGTACTCGACATATTCCTGAGTCCCGTAACCAGCGTGGTTGCGATCCCAGGGTGACAGGTAGACACCGAACTGCAGACCATGCTCCTTACAGGCTAAAGCGAACTCCGCCACCATGTCGCCTTCGCCGTCGCGCCACGGCGTGTTCTTGACTGAATGCTCTGTGAACTCGGAAGGCCACAGGCAGAAGCCGTCATGGTGCTTGCAAGTCAGGATCAAGCCCTTCATGCCGGCCATCTTGGCGGTACCGACGATCTGATCGGCGCTGAAGTCAGTCGGGTTGAAGAGGGCCAAGTCCTCGTCGCCATACCCCCACTCCTTATCGGTGAAGGTATTCATGGTGAAGTGAACGAATCCGTAGAACTCGAGCTCGTGCCAGCGCAACTGCCTGTCACTAGGAACTACCCCGTATGGTTCCGGGGCAGCCACCTGCTCGTGATGAGCGCAGGATGCGAACACGGCAAGACAAACAGCAAGTGAGGCTCGCCGTCGCATCGTGCCTACTGCAAGCCGCCCATGATGGTCGGATTCTCGATCTCGGCGGCGACGGCGCGTTGGATTGCGGCAATCGCGTTTTCGGCGGCTTCTTCGGTGAAGCGCTGCTTAGGCCAAGCTACCCCGATGACGGGCTCGGTCGGTTTGCTGCTGAAGCCAGATACGGCCACGCTGATCGCACTAGGATCAGAGACGCCGCGGTTCCAGGAGATTCCGGTGCGCTTGATGCGCTCGAGCTCGGTCTTCAACTCGGGATCAGTGATGGCAGCCATCAGGTCGCGGCGGCGGCTGATGCACAGCTTGCCCATTGCGGTCTGACGCGCATCGAGTCGCCAGGTAAGAGCCGGGGCGACCTGCACGAGGTGATCGGCCTCGACGAAATCGATGTGTTCGACAGAATCGCCTGACATGGCACCGACAAGTACGAGCTCGTTTACCTCCTTGGCGACGCGCTCGAGCACCGGACGATAGCGACGCTTCATGAGGCTATTCCAATCTGGCACAGCCCAAGAATGGAAATTCTCGGTGAGCTTGACCACGCCATTTTCATGCACCACCAAGCCATAGCCAACTAGGGTCTGAACGATCCGTCGCACCGTGGTGCGAGGCATCTTGCCCTGCTCTGAAAGCTGAAGGTAGCTCAACCCAGTCGGGTGAGCCACGAGGCTTGTGATGAGGTCGAGCGCCTTAACCAAGGAGCTCGAAACAGTCTTATCTTGTACTCTTGTCCGCATTGCAGCAACCTGATGTCTGTATTACGTCGGATAGTACAGCCATGTGGCTACTCGGTTTCGCCCAATCTGGATATTTTTGGACTTTTGTCCACCTTTCCCGACCTAACGGAACATCACTGGCTCGCCATCGCGATTGAAGGCGAGGAAAGCCGACAAATCTCCGCCGCTGACGACGTCGTTGGCGATCTGCTTCAGCGGCTCCTCAGCATCCTCTGAGGTTGGCATCTGGCCGTTCTGACCTGACATGGCGGCGACTAGCACTATTTGCCACGGATCCCCCATCTCGCGATCGGACTCCTCCACCAAGCTGGCGAAATCGCTCAGCTCATCGAGAGCCTTATCTACACAAATCACCGGCATCAGCTGGCCTCCCTGACCGGAATTGAATCGCTCTTGCTCCTCTGGAGTCGCGCTGGCCGGAAGCCCGACCTGGAGGAAGACGAACAGCAGGCGTTGCGGCTCAGGCTGCTGACGCGCGGCATCAAGCAGGGTGGCGAAATCGGTGATTTGAACGGTCACGGTGGGAAGATTCTAGCGTTGCCGCCCGAAACCGGTGGCTTCAGGAAACACCTCTACGTAATCGATTCCAGTTGGCCTCGATCGCTTCGCGAATGACGCTGATGTCGACCTTGTTCTTCTTGAACCGCCCTTGTGAGTTGAAGTACTTCTCCAAGGCGGCGTCCGACATCGAGGGCTCGATGTTGATGGTGGTATCGAAGCCGTCGAAGATCTCCATCACCGGGAACAAACCTGAATCCACCGCCAAACGCACCAGCTCGATGCCTTCGGCTTGCTCTGATTTCCAACCGGTAGGACACGGTGCGAACACATGCAGGAAGCGGAAGCCACGCACATCCAGCGCGTACTCCATCTTGCGCCGGGTATCAGCAAGATGCGCCAAGGAAACCGACGCCACATAAGGAATGCGATGCGCGGCCATGATGGCGGTGATGTCCTTCTTCTGCAGCTTCTTGCCACCTGGAGTCGTGGTGGTGGTCGCGCCTAATGGTGTAGCCGAGGAACGTTGGCCACCGGTGTTGCCATAGATCTCATTGTCGTAGCAGATGTACAGCACATCATCATTGCGTTCCGCTGCCGCCGACAAGGTCGCCATGCCGATGTCGTAGGTGCCACCGTCTCCGGCGAAGCAGATCACGCGCTTGTCTTCGCCATTCATCTCGGCCACTTGGGCGAGGCCAGCCGCTACTGCTGCTGACGAGGCGAAGGTCGATGCGACCGTCGGCGCTCCGTAGCTGGATACCGGATAGTGACCGGCAGTGACGATTCCGCAACATGCTGGGATGACGACCTGCACGTCACGTTTGCCGCGAGCGTGGCTGAGGATATTCCACGCCACCGACATGCCACAGCCACCGCAATTGGTGTTGCCTGGGCGTAACAGCGGGTCAGTCAATTCCTGATCACGTTTGAAGCAACCTTCTAGTACTGGTTCTTGCATCACACGACCTCCTTGATCACCGGGTCGCCAGCTTCGCTGCGGCCAAGTAGATACTCAATAACCTCTTCGATGTGTTGAGGGCGAATGTCTCCCCCTCCGAGTCCCAACATGGTGCCCTGCACCACGCTGCCTGGCGGCACGGTGCCGCGAGTCTCCGACCAAAGTACGCCGCCATGACCGAGTGAGATATCACGATCCAGGATCGCGATCTTCGCGCAGCCATCCAACGCGGCCTTCATCTCCTGTTCAGGGTATGGGCGCAACATCCGCACCCGCACTGCGCCGACCGGAATACCCTTCTCACGCATGGCGTCGACGGCGACCTTGACCGTCAGCGCGGTGGTGCCCATCGAGACGATCGCGTACTTGGCATCTTCCATGCGGTAGGAAACGACCCGGTCTGCTGGACGACGACCGAAGACCTGCTCGAATTCATCTTGGACCTCGGCATAGACCTCGGGGACGGCCGCCATGGCATCGGCATGCTGCGCGCGATGGACCTCAGTCTCGTGAGGAAAATCCAGGCCACCGACGGTGACTGGGTCCTGGCGCAGACGATGTGGCAGGTCAAGATCGGGCAGGAACTTGTCGACCAAATCCTGATCAGGGATGTCAGTCTGCATCATGGTGTGGGACAGCACGAATGCATCCTGGCAGACCATGATCGGCATCAGGACGCGCGGGTCTTCAGCCAAACGGTAGCCGAACAGGATCGAATCGAGCACCTCTTGATTGTCTTCGCAGTAGATGTGCATCCAACCGCTGTCGCGAAGCATCAGGGTGTCACCGTGATCGACCCAGATGTTCCATGGCGGACCTAATGTGCGATTGACTGCCATCATCAGGATCGGCAAGCGGTACATGCCCGCTGCTACCACGTTCTCGGCCATGTAGGCCAATCCGTTCGAAGCCGAAGCGGTGAACGCGCGCGCGCCAGCCAATGAGACTCCCATGCACACTGCCATCGCACTGTGCTCGCTTTCGACCGGGATGACCCCGCCCTTATCGAACTCTTGCTTGGCAAGGAACTCGATGCACTCTGTCTGCGGAGTGATGGGATAGATTCCGCCACCGAAACCACGGGCATTACGATTGGCGCGTCCGGCGAGGGTCGCTGCCATTGCGGCGGCATGATTTGCACTAATGAGTTGAACAGCCATGACTAGGTCATCTCGATGGATTTGCGCGGACACTCCTCTACACAGATACCGCAGCCTTTGCAGAAACTGTAGTCGACTTCATAACCACCCTTGCGACGGTTGATGATGCCTTCTGGACAGTAGACCAAGCAGGTATCGCACTCGGTGCAATGCCCGCAACTAAAACAACGATGCGCTTCGCTTGCATCTGGTAGACCATGGTTGGCCTCGACCGTGCTCCTGCGCCTGGTGTCGGCAGGTTCGAGCAGGTCAGCTGTCGGAGCCGAACGCTGGAAGTGATCGAGGCGAATGTCAGTGACCGGCACTGCCGTCTCGCGATCAGGACGCTTGAAGATGTCGATGTCTTCGCCAAGTGCGGAGCGCACCATGTCAGCAGCCCGACGGCCGCTGCCGATGGCATGAGTGACAGTGCCTTCCCAGGTGGCCACGTCGCCGGCGGCGAAGACCAATCGCGAGTCGCTGCCCGTATCGACATTCTCGCCATCGATCTTCCAGCTTTCTGGAATCCTTGAGTAGTCGATCGATTGACCGAGCGCCAACAGGACATGATCACAATCAAGTTGACTGCTTTGGGCGGTGATGATCGGGCTACGACGGCCACTCTCATCAGGTTCACCTAACTCGACGGCGGCCAACTCGACAGCCTGCACGCGACCACCGGTGCCGTGGAAGGCGACCGGTTGACGTTGCATCAGCATGTTGATGCCTTCGTGTTCTGCCTCCTCTATTTCCTCGCGGATGGCTGGCATCTCGGCGTGACTACGTCGATAAGCCACGGTCACGCTGTCGGCGCCAAGACGCAGGGCACTACGCGCGCAATCCATTGCGGTATTGCCGCCACCCAAGACCACGACGTGGCCCGACAACTTGGCATCGCCTTCAAGGTTGGCGCGATGCAGGAAACGGATGCCTTGTTCGATGCCTTGAAGGTCGGAACCTTCCACATCAAGCCCACGAAGTTGCTGTAGGCCAGTGGCAAGAATCAGGGCGTCGAAATCGTCGGCGAGGGTCTCAAGGCGCTGAGCGTCGGTCCATTCACCACAATGCGCTGCCACGCCCAAGGCGATGATGGCGTCAATCTCGCGATCCAGTTCGACCCGAGGTAAGCGGTATTCAGGAATGCCGGTCAGCAGTACACCACCCAAATGATCTTCGCCCTCGAAGACCTCAGCCTTGTGGCCGGCCTTGGCGAGCATGTAAGCCGCACTTAGACCGGCGGGGCCACCACCGATGATCGCGACTCGCTTGGCATCTGGCTTGGCAACTACCTGCTCGGGCTTGATCGCGACCGGCGCCTTGTCGGCGATCCAACGCTCCAAGCCCCTGATGTTCAGTGCGCCGTCATATTCGCGGCGGTTACAACCTTCCATGCATGGAGCCGGACAGACACGACCACACACGGCCGAGAACGGAGTGCTGCGACCAAGGATCGCCGCTGCTTCTGCTTCGCCGTTCGGCTGCGCGACCGCCTGTATGAATCCGACGACATCATTGCCGGCCGGGCACCAGGCATTACATGGTGCGAGGTTCTGGACATACTGCGGCTTGCGGGCAGTCCACGATCCGGTCTTCAAGCCTGTCGGCAAGCTCTCGGTATGTTCGGTCAGCGGCAAGATGCTCGGAGCGGTACTTTCCGCATCAGCCATAGCTGCTGCCTCAGCAGCCCGGACTGCATCGGTGATCTCACGAGCATCAGGATCGGCATCGACGATCTTCACCGCACCATAAGCCTCCTTGGCTGCATCGAAGTTGCTGCCCAGACCAAGAGACTTGTAGGACTCCTCAAGGTCGCTGAGCTCGAGCCCATGCAGCTTGGCGAATGCTCCAGCGATGGTGGTATTGACGATCACCATCGAACGGGTGCCGATGCCATGTCGACGCGCAATACCAGTGGCATCCACCACTGCCAACTTGAAGGCCCTGAAGTCGGTATCGAAACTCTCAGGCGGGTCTTCCGAGTTAACCAACAGGGTGCCGTCGTCCTTCAGGCCTGCGATCACGTCGTGGCCGAGCAGCGATGGGTCGAGCACTACCAGGTGATCAGGCTCGTATACCTTGTTGCGATTGATGATCGGCTGGTCACTCACGCGGGTGTAAGCACGCACCGGGGCACCGGAACGCTCACCAGCGTAGTCGCCGAAGGTCTGCACACTACTGCCTTGACGGGAGTAGAGAGCAGCAAGGATTTTCGCGCAGGTCACACCTCCTTGACCACCGCGTCCATGTAGGCGTATTTCCATGGCTTTCTTCATGGTTTGACCCTGATATGGTAACGAAATTTAACTACCTTGCGGTCTTCTTTTATCGCCCTATTCCCTTGGTTCAGGTATAAAACGGCAGCCAATGCGTGCCCTCCGCCTCTTCTTGTTCTTCACCGCCGTCGTCGCTTTGTTGCTTGGTGTTGCGGACAGCATCTCACTTCTCCTCGGTGGCGCGACCCGCGATTACCTGATCGCCAGCGGCTTCACCCTGCTGGCGCTCGGACTTGGAGCCGTGTTTCGCGGCGCTGGGCATGTCCCCCTGCGCGCATCCTTTCTCCTACTCGGATTAGGCGGAGCTTTGCCATTGTTGGCCGGCTTCGCGCCGGTCGGAGCCGCCTTTGCAGTGTTCTTGTTCCTGCCGATCCGTGCACTTGGCGCCCAACTCACTGCCGCCATCGAATCGCACAAGGCTGGAGCCTCGTTATTTGCCTGTGCCGCCGCCTTTGGCCTGGTGCTCTTCAGCAATGCTGGCCTCGGACTGCCAGGATTCATCGCCATCTGGGCGGTAGCTGGAGTTCTTCAACGGCTGACTATCCCACCAGCTCCCCCTACACCCAAGGGTGAGAAAGAGGCGAAGACCGAACTGGAACCGCGCCCGCCACTGCGACATCTGCTGCCGAATCTTCTCGCTGGCTCTGGGCTTACCTTCTTGGTCCTGTTCCTGCTGCCATATCGCGACGTCTTTGATTCTGGCGCCGTAGATCAGGATCTTCGTCGTTGGCTGACCATCAGTGTCTGCTTGCTGGCTGGTTGGTTCACCTTCGGCGCCGCCTTAGCCACAGCCGATGGTCAAGTTCGCAAGATCGCCGCCGCCGTAGGCACCTTGGGGCTCGCGCTTGCCTTGCGCCCAGTCACGAGTTTCGTTGCCAAGCTCTCGACCCCAGAAGTCTTCGCCTATTGGATGAGCAATCAGCGGCTACGTGATTGGAGTGGTTCCGACGCTCCGATCCTGGCCGAAGAGAACCCCTTCTATGTACCTTGGTTGACAATCCTGAGTTTCGGGGCCCTGACCTTCGCAGTTGGGATTGCCTTACGCGTCTTGCTGCGCACTGAGCGCACCTCGGCCAGCTCAATCGCGCCGGTCATTGCAGGTGCGGGTGCCACCTTGTTGCTATGTGGAGTTTCATCCAGTACTTCACTGCTACCTCACGTCGGTACGCTCGCAGTGATGTTCCTGGTTGGCGCCTCCATAGCGACTTGGAGTGTCGAGCAGACCAACGTTCAACGACGCTGGATCGGTATTGGGATAGTTGCCATCGCTGCGGCCATCGGCTTACGCGCGGTCGAGCGCCCGACCATCGGTTTTCCATTACGCGATAACTTCATATGGAAGCAACAGGTCGCTGGCGCCAACAGCGACATGCCGCTCGGCTCATCCTTGAGTGCGGTCGGCTGGGTATCGACACCGCGTCGTTTCACGCGCACTGCTTCGGCTGAGTTGAATCAGGCGGACATGTCATTCGTCTTCGATGGTCGCACCAAGCTGGGGCCGGAACCATTGCGAACGCCTGCGCAGATCAGTGAAGCC
>CAZJGH010000069.1:0-11984 GCA_964545405.1 uncultured Planctomycetales bacterium | reverse complement strand
CTTCAAGTTGGCGTTCGACCTCGGACTCGGCGATATCGCGCAATCGGACCAAGTCGGAGCCGCCTGACAGTGCCACTCGGATTACCGGATCCAAACTCGGGTCGTAGCGCAGGATAAGTGGCTTATCGACGCCATTTGGCAGGAACACCCTATCCAGGCGTTCGCGGACGTCTTGCACCAGGAACGGCAAGTTGGAACCCCACTCGAATTCCATGAGGATCTCTGAGACCTCGGCGCGGGAACTTGAACTGATGTTCACCAGGTGCCCGACCGTCGAGAGCATGTCCTCTAAGCGCTCGGTGACCCGTTCTTCGACATCTTCTGGCGCGGCGCCGTCATAGGTAGTGCGGACCGTCAACGATGGATAGTTCACCGGGGGTAACAGGTCGACCGGCAGCTTTTGGAGGGAGATCACTCCGAACACCACTGCTGCTGCGACGATCATGCCCATGCCTACAGGGCGCTTAACGCCTAGGGCAAACAGGCCGCCAATGCCGCCTTTAGGGTCAGGGTCGCTCATTCGGCTGCAATCTCCACCGCGTCACCATCACCAAGGCGGTCGGCTCCAACCACTACCACGATGTCGTCGACCAGGAGTTCGGTGCCTTCACCAGCTTCGACTTCATCATCAGTCTCATAACCTTGGAAGACCTCAACCCGAACGGCTTCTCCATCACGAACAGCGAAGCAGTAGACGAAGTCACCCTCATGAAACAAAGCCTTCTTCGGAATCAGCAGTGCGTCTTCGCGACGGTCGAGGACCAACCGCAGCTTGACCAGGATCCCGGCCGGTACGGTCAGGTCACCTGGCGTAAGCGCAGCAGTCACCTTGACAGTGCCGGTGTCCAGGTCGATGGTCGGCGCGATACGCTCGATCGCTCCGGAGATGACTGCTCCAGGCATGGCTTCCGAGGTGGCCGTCAATGGTTGAGCGACATGCAGGTCCATCAGCTCGCGCTGTGGCCGATACATGATCACTTTCGGTTGCGAGAGGTCAGTGATCTGGAATGCACGAGTGCCGACGGCAGCCATGTCGCCGATCGAAACATCCCGCATGCTGATGGTGCCTGAGATTGGGGCGACAAGGTCGCATTGGCGGAGCTCCAGTTCGCTGCGTTGCTTGGCGACTTCGGCGGTCTGGAAGGCGGTCTTCGCAGCCTCCCAAGTCTGACGACGGGTCTCGAGGTCACGGTCTGAAACGATTACGGTCGGACCCGGGTTGTCCACCAACTGTTGGTCGCGATCGAATTCACGTTGAGCCAAATCCATGGCGAAGCGAGTCTCGGTCACCCGGACTTCAGCTTCGGCGACCGCGAGCTTGGCGGTGTCGTTGCGCAGTCGCGCCAGCACTTGGCCAACCTTGACGCGGTCACCCTCTTCCACCAGGACCTCAATCACTGGCTCGGCGCGCTCGGGCATGACGTCGACCACGTCAAGCGACTCGACATTAGCGGTGGCCTCGAGGAGCTTCTCGACAGGACCGACCAGGAGCGGGGCGACCCGGACCAGTTGTGCCTCACGCTCTTCATCTTCACTGGAGTCACTTGCATCGTCGTTGCTGGATTCCGAGCCAGCAGTGTTGGATGTGTCGAGGCTGGCCTCGGTCGCAGTACCAGCATCATCACCTTCAGCGTCTGCGGAATCAGGGCGAGAACAGGCTGGCGCTAGTGCTATTGCAGCCAGAATGAGTAGGGGGAGAGATCTGGAAATCATCGGTAGGAAGCGAAGCCTTGGCTCCACTATTATGGTGTCTCTTACCGTCCTGTCGGGGGTACACATGGAAAGTCTAGACACCAAAGGCAAAGGCTCTGGAAGGAAACCTTTGCTCCCATACGCAGATGCGCTCGCCGTGTTGGAAAGTAGCTGCAAGTCTTTCATTCCCGGCATTTCGGTCGTGGAGCTGCCACAAGCGATTGACCGGGTGTTGGCTTGCCCGGTTGCACTAGATCGAGATGAACCTCCAGTGCGTCGCTCAGCCATGGATGGCTTCGCGGTGGTGGCAGCGGACGGGGCCCAGCCACGGGCCATCGTCGGTGTGCTTTACGCGGGCACAGCCGGTTTACCGACAATCCAGGCGGGGCAGGCGATGGCGGTCATGACAGGTGGGACGGTGCCGAACGGCGCAGATGCTGTCGTGCCGGTGGAAAACACCCAGCGTGACGGCGACACCTTGCTGGTCGATGCGGCCCCAGAGGTCGGTCGCCATGTCCGCCAAGACGGGGAGATGGGTAAAGCCGGTCGCATTATCCTCGAGGCCGGTCGTCGACTGACTGCTGGCGATTTGGCCGCAGCGGCTTCATGTGGGGTAGGCAGCGTCGAGGTGTTCGATGTCCCCAAGGCTGCGGTCTTGGCCACTGGTGATGAAGTCGTTCACTACACCGAAACGCCGGGGCCACACCAAGTGCGCGATTCAAATCGCTTGGCATCACAGTTGCAGCTGCAGGGATTCGGTGCTGAGGTGGTGATGCAGGAGCATGTTCCCGACAAGGAAGAGGAACTTATCGCTGCCGTAGGCGCTGCAATCAAGCAAAGTGAACTGGTCGTCACCATCGGTGGGGTCAGCATGGGTGACAAGGACTTCATGCCGCGGGTATTCGCTGCATGCGGGGTCGAGTTCCTGTTCCACAAGGTAGCCCTCCAACCAGGTAAGCCAGTTTGGGCTGGTCAATGTGGAAACACCTTCGTGCTCGGACTCCCGGGCAACCCGGTCAGTTCTTTCACGGTTTTGGAACTATTCGGCCGCCTACTGGTCGACCGCCTGAGCGGTGCCACGACTCCTTACCCAAGGCCTCTGCGATATGGCACTACCACCACCGAGTTGCGCAGTCGCAAGCGCCCTCGTTGGCTGCCATGCAAGTTGCGTGGCGATCATCAGGGAGCGGACATCCAGGTCACGCCATGCCAAGAATCGGGTTCTGGAGATTGGACTTCACTCGCCACAGCCGACGCCCTCCTGCACCTGCCCCCTGATAGCCATTTGCAATCAGGTGACCGCGTCGCCTACCTTCCTTTGGTGAACCCGTAGTTCTTCGCTACCAAACCGCCACCAAACCCTGTGCCTAGTTGGCTCTTCTATCTTCTTGCCGCCCTGCTTCGTGCAGTGGCGATGCCTGGGATTCTGGGGGCATGGGCGTGGCCACTGATCTTCGTGGCGGTGGCTTGCCGAATCGTGGGGTGGCGACGTTGCCCCAACTTATGGCTTGATTACGCCGCGGGTGTGGTCTTCTGGGCTATCTCCTTCGCCTTCTTGGTCCATGTCCACCCTGTAGCTCCGGTCGGGGCAGCATTGATCCTCGGCAGCTGTTGGTGGGTAGAAGGCTTGCTCTATCGCCTGATAGGCCGACGGTTCAACGACACCGCCGCAGCGATTCTTGCCTTGCCATCTGCTGAGTACCTGCGCACCACCTGGTTTTATCTTGGCATGGGCGGGGTGCCCTGGGCTTCCCTCGGCTTCGCGCTTGAGCCATCGCCGTTGTTGCCGCTCGCGAGTGTCCTGGGCGAATCCGGGTTCGTGTTGTTGGCGACCTTCGGCGGCGCCTTCCTTCTGGCCGTGGTCGGTCAAGCCCCTCGTTTTCTCGCCTTACCAGTGATCGTCTTGGTCGTGGTCGGCTTGACCTTGAAGTCGCCACCACCACCAGCCATCAGTGAGTTGCGTTGCTTGACCATCCAGCCGGTCGTAAGGGTGGAGGACAAGAACAAGATCTTCAGCTCGTCTGACTTCTTCAATGTTCAACTGAAGGTCTCCGACGAGGCCTTGCTTGCCGGCGCCCAGCCAGACTTGATGCTGTGGGCAGAGACCATGTGGCCATTCCCGGCGGTTGATTCGATCGGTGTTGGTGAGATGCGTCGGCCTTGGGCGGGTGCGCCTGATGAGGTGCACACGATGGCCGCTGTTCGTAAGCGCCAGCGCGAGATGGTGCAGACGGTGTTGGAGTACGCCACTAATCCACCGACGCGGCCGCCATTCTTCCTCACTGGCGCCCATTTCTATTACCCCGTCGATCCTGCGGAACCCGCTGGAGTTTATTCCCCGCGCAATACCGAATTCGTCCTTTTCAACAAGGAGGGGGAGTTGCTCAGCCATTTCTCCAAGCAGCAGTTGGTGCCATTTGGCGAAAGCTTGCCGTTTTGGGGTGTGCTGCCCGGCACCGACGCGGTTGTTCGCTGGGCCCATCGCAATTTCGGTTTGCGACCTGATTTTGGCCGTACCGACGCTACCGGGCCACTGCAGAGCGTCGCTGGACTGCCCCAGCTTGGAGGTGCCGTGTGCTGGGAGAATGTATTTGAGGAATCCTTCCGAAGTCAGGCAAATAACGGGGCACAGGCTTTCATAGTGCTATCTAACGAGGATTGGTTCGGCAACGATGGGATCGAGATGGAGCAGATGGTGGCCGCCACCCGATTAAGGGCTCTGGAGAGCGGCCTGGCAGTGCTCAGGGCGACCAATACTGGCCAAACCTGCCTGGTCTACCCAGATGGTTCGGTTGACCTGGGACCAAATCCGGGCGAAATTTCCTGGTGGGAGGTCGATTTACCGATTGCATCAGACCTCAGTGAAGCCACTGCATACCGCAGTTGGGGTTGGGCCCTTCTACCGGTTTGGAGTCTCTTGGCGGCCATTATTGCGCTATTTGGCCTCTTTGGGAAAACCACGATGGCGGCTGAAAAACAGCCAGTTGTCAGGTAATCCATATGCTTGCTTGACCCTTCGGAGGGGCATGGCTAGATTTTTCCTTCCATCAGGCGTAAACCCAATGCCCGAGAACGCCTAGACTGGCACCCGCGTAATCCTGCGCACCACCTCCCCAAAACCCGTCGAACCACCTGGGATGAGTACCATCGGAAAATTTTTCGTTGTCTTGAACCTTGCTCTTGCAGCGCTCTTTGTGGGCGTGTCCGCATCTTTGATTGCAGACAGCGACAGCTACCGCAAGCAATATGACACTGTCGTCACTGAGAAGGCCGCTTTAGAGGCCGACACAAGCGAAACCATTGCCGGCCTGAATGGCGATCTGACTCAAGCACGGGGTGAATCCCAGCGCTTGCAGTCCGATAAGAGCAATCTGACCGCTGAGAAGACCGCTCTCACTGAGAACCTCGAGTCCGAGCGTCAGCAAAACGCCGACCTGCGTGAAAGCCTGCAGTCCATTGAGGGCAAGCTTGGCGATCTCGAAGGTACCAACGGCCAGCTCGCAAATGACTTGGATGGTCTTCGTCGTCAGTACGAAACCGTTCGGGAAGAGCGCGACTCCGCTTTGGATGCACGTGATGCCGCAAACGCCACCGCCAACAACGCTACCAACACCGCCAACTTGGCTGAAGGTCGTGCTGCTGACTTGACTCTGCAACTTGCCCGCTCCACCGAGCGCGCAGCTGTTGCTGAAGCCAAGCTGGCTACCGTGGTAAGCCTCTACAAGGTTGATCTCGCCAGCATTGGCGCTCAGCCTCAAATGGAGGGTTCGGTACTTAGCGTAGATGTTGTCGACAACGTGACCTACGTCGTCATCAACCTCGGCAAGCGCGACAGTGTCCAGCCTGGCTACACCTACGACGTGTACAACGGCTCCACCTACAAGGGCAAGATCTACGTCCATAACGTTAACGAGTCGAAGTCGGCCGCAACTCTTGAGCTAGGTGGCAACGCTGCAGTAGCACAAGGCGACCGCGTCGTCACTCGCTTGTAAGGAGCTGACTAATGGCAGCACGTCGCAAGAACGCTAAGAAAGCCGCACCTAAGAAGGGTGGTGGTAAGGCCAAGGCGGCTAAGCCTAAGAAGGCTAATGCCGCTAAGGAGCCCAAGGAAGTCAGCCCAGGCCCACCGGTCGAGGTTGTGATGAGCATCGTTACCGGCATCATGATGATTGCTGCGCTGGTCTTGGTTGATTTTGCCCGTGGCCAGAGTTTTGGCGAAGGCATGATGTTCAAGGACCGCTACGAAGCTCCTGAAACTCCAGGTGAGTAAGGCTCGCCAGGACCTGGCGAGTTAACCAGACGGGCCCAGGACCACGGAAGGCCGTCCCCCATTTGGGGGGGGGCCTTCTCCTTTTTGGTTTAGCGGTTTAATCGAGCGGCCTCACTTCCTATACTCCCTGAGAGCATCAACCGCTTCTGGTTCCCCCGCTTCAAACCCACACATGGATTGGCTTTTTCGTCGGTTCTCCTTGTCAGAGGATCTAGGCATTGACCTCGGCACAGCGAATACGCTGGTTGCTTCGCAAGACCGTGGCATCATCCTCGATGAGCCATCGGTTGTGGCAGTCTATAAGGGCACCAATGAGGTGATCCTCGATGGCATGGGGGTAGGTGATGAGGCCTATCGCATGCTCGGCAAGACGCCCACCAACATCGAAGCCGTTCGCCCCCTGAAAGGCGGGGTGATTGCCGACTTCGAGATCACCGAGAAGTTGCTGCGTTACTTCTTGCGAAAGGCACATGAAGGTCGCTCCTGGGTTCGCCCTCGAGTCGTGATTTCGGTGCCGTCTGGGATTACTACGGTTGAGCGCCGAGCCGTCATCAACTCCGCTGAGCGCGCTGGTGCGCGCAAGGTGTACTTGGTGGATGAGCCTATGGCCGCCGGCCTAGGTGTTGAGTTGCCTATCACTGAAGCACAAGGTTCGATGGTCGTCGATATCGGTGGCGGTACCACTGAAGTAGCGATCCTTGCCCTTGGTGGTCCCGTCACCGTCAAGTCGGTGAAGGTCGCAGGCGACAACATGGATGATGCCATCGTTGATTTCGTGCGCAAGAATCACAACCTGCAGATCGGTCCGCAAACCGCTGAGTTGGTCAAGAAGACCATTGGTTCGGCGTGGGAGCTGAGCGAAGAGAAGACCATCGAGGTCGCCGGTCGTGACTCGTTGAACTTGATGCCGCGCAAGCTGGTGTTGAACTCAGAGGAAGTGCGCGATGCTCTCGATACGCCGCTGCGTGGAATCATGCGGGCAGTGCTTGATTGCCTTGAGATGGCGCCTCCTGAGATCGGCTCCGATTTGCTTGAGCAAGGCATCACCGTCGTCGGTGGTGGAGCGCTCCTGCCAGGTCTCGACCAGTACATCTCCAAGAGTACTGGGCTTCCTTGCAGTATCGATGTCGAGCCACTGACTGCTGTTGCTCGTGGTACAGCCAAGTTCCTCGAGGACCTGGATCTGTACGCTTCCTTCCTATCTGACGGCGAGGACCTGGCCTAGTCCAGGGAGCTGCGGCGCGTGTTTCTGCTGCCTGGTGCCGAGCGCTACCGGCGGGTGGTGTTGTGCGGTGGGATTGTCGTGGCGCTCATCGTCCAGGCTGTGCTGCAGTGGCAACCATTGGAGGATGCCTGCAACTCGGTATTCGGCCCTATCCTCAGGCCAGTGACTCAAGCCAGTGCCAAGGCTGTCGAACTGGTGATGCCGACAACCGAACCGATCGATGGTTCCCAGCCTTTGGAGAGTTCAGTGCTGGTCGAGATGGAAAGACGTTTAGGTCGACCTCAGCCGTTGCCTGGAATGAAGTGGTTGGAAGTTCCAGTCGTGAGTGTCGAAGCTGATGTCGGCCGTATCACTTTGGCCGCGGGTGCGGATTTCCATCTGGTAGTGGGACAGATAGTCGCTTATGGCGAGAGATTCATCGGCCGAATCAGCCAGGTCGAAGGTCACCGCTCCACCGTTGAGTTGGTCACGGCTCCTAACGTGCGGACAGGAGTGCTTCTGATTTCGAAAGATGAAGCTGCAAGCAAGGGAGTGAGCCTCGGACGCGGGCGGGCAGGTCCAGCCGTGTTGCCCTGGTTAGAGGATGCCGACCTTGTCGTCGCTGGCCAAGACATCGCCTGGCGTCCACGTCCGCTTGATCCACCGAACCTCAGCGAGGCTGAACTGCATCTTGGAGTTTGTCGCCGCGAAGGAGATGAACAACGCGGCAATGCGGTTTGGGTGCTTGATGCCCCCTTGCCAGCTGGAGCTGAGGGCCGCTTGTTCGTGGCAGCCAGTGCCGTCGGAGAGCGTTTGGTGGCTGAACCGTTGCAGGTGAGCACGCCGGGCGAACGGTTGCTGATTGACGACGCGGTGCTTGGAAGTGGTTGGTGTGCGGTGGCGGCTTCCTCTCCCATCACCCCAACTGTCTTCGTGGACCGCGGCCAGGCCGGAGGGTGGTGCAGCAGTTGGCGAGGTAACTGGGGTTGGTTCCGCCGTATGCCAGCAGCGAGTTGGGGCAGTAAGGCTGTCGCGCTCGAGACGACCAGCGGTGCCGTGTTGGATATTCAGCGATGGCAAACTTCCGACGATGCGTTACCGCTATTCACTCGAGGTGGAAATGGTGTGCCAAGGGGACTTTGGTTAGGTAATCGTGATGCGCCAGCCTTGGTGCCTGCTTCACAGTTGCTGGTCATCGCTCAGGACGACAACGCGGGGGCGGGTGAATGAAGACTCCTCGCCTACGCATCATTCTCCCGGTCGCCGTCGTGCTGACCATCTTCTCGCCGCTGCTGCGCCTCCTACCTGGCGGCGGCGGACTACCGGACATCTGGTTGCTGATGTTGCTATTGGCGGTGCCGGTTCCGGCACCCGATTCATGGCGTCGCCCCATCCAGTTGGTATTCATCCTGGGCTTGTTGAGATGTAGCGTCAGCGTAGTCTCGCCATTCGTGGCCTGGGCAGGACTTGGAGCTGCCTTATTCGTTCGCGAAGCCCTTTCGCGGCGTCTCAATGAGTACCGTCTCAGTCTGCGCTTCCTGACCGGTTTCTGTGCAGCTATTCCCCTGGTGGTGCTTGATCGCCTGGTTGCCGAACGCCTCGGCACCCCGATCGCTCCCGCCGACGCTTGGCTTCGCTGCCTTTGGGTCGGTGTTTTGGTGGCACTATTCACCCGCCCTCAATTGAAGAAGAAGGCCTTCGCGCGAGGTCGATCATGAGGACGATCCGCTTACGGCGCTTGGCTATTGTTTTCCTCGTGGTCGCACGCTTGTTCCAACTGCAGATTCTCGAGCATGAGAAATGGTCCGAGGATGCGCGTAACGGTCGTACCGGCAGGAACTCCATCCCGTTCCGCCGCGGGCAAATACTCGACCGGAATGATGTCGTACTGGCGAGGGATCGCCAAGCATTCGAACTCTTCTTCCGCTATCGCGATTTCCGTCGCGGCTTCGTGGCCGCTCAACTATTCGAGGCCTTGAAGATCCTTGGCCACCAGACTGATGGGCTGGTTGACTGCTTGGACCGTGGCGAGGAACTAGGCTCACTGTGCCTTGGGCTGCGCCCGCAGGACCTTGAAGGCGTCAAGCGCAAGCAACGTGACGACCTGTTGTTCTATCTGACTGCCATGACCGGCGACCGCTCATTCGCTCGACGGGTCGCAGTACAGGAGTGGGACAGTGAAGGTCAGCAATCTTTCGCCAGCGCCTTCCCAGGAGTAGCTGATGACTTCAAGCAGCGGCTGGTCGACGCGCGTCATGACTTGCAGTTCCTCGAACATCTCCTGCGCTCGGAGCAACCAGAGCCGTTGTTGGAAAGGCTGGAGGATAGGCGTCGTCAATTGGAAGTGATCGTGTTGCGTGCTGCCTTGCAGGAGGCTGCGGCAAGAGTATTCGACATCACGCCTTCAAGACTGCGCAGTGAGTTGGTCTCGAACCTCGAATCCCGAGACGAATGGCTGCAAGAGTTGCATGAACGCTGGCAACTCGATGGTGGGCTCGCTCATTTCGGAGTGGTCTTGGCGCCGTTGTCATCCAAATCCATCGCCGAGGGTTCTGCCGACGCGCTCGCAACCAATGATTTTCAGCAACTTGATGCCGTGGAACAAGCAGCTGTCATCAATGCCGTCATCAAGCATCTCGAAGTCGTGGCGCCTGACGACGTCAGCGGTACTGTGCGCAAGCAAACCGGGCGCATCCATAGGTTGAGGGTCAACCGACTTGAACGCGGTCTCAGTTTTGATCTGGTCGATCTCCTTTCGCAACAGGCGGGCGATTTCCCAGGCCTTTACCTACAGCAAGTCACTCACCGCCTTTACCCGCAGGAGGTGGCGCGTATGTTGGTCGGGTCATTGCGTTTGCCCCGCGAAAGTGACATGGATGCGAACCACCAGCAACGCGAGCGTTATGAGGATCTGCGTGGCCAGCTGCACCGAACCGCTGCCGAGGAGGCTGAGTTCCGTCAGCTCAGGGATTGGTGGTGGAGTGAATCCTTAGCTGCGAATGAGCACCAAGGGCAAGATGGTATCGAGAAGGTCTACGAACCGGTCCTGCGCGGAAGCCGAGGATATCTTCAGGAGCTTGAGGGTGGTGCTGATGGCGAGTTACCTTTGGAACTCTTGTTCTCGCCGCCGGAGAACGGCGCTGATATCAAGTTGGCATTGGATGCCGGCATGATTGCTGCCGTGAGGCGTGTGATTCCTGAGGTTTATGCCGGCACTCGGCAGCGTCTTGAGAACAATCAGCCGGCCAACCTCGCCAAGGCAATGGCCCAGTTCCAGCCGACAAACCAAAAGGTCGGCTTCGTGATCCTGGATGTCGAGACCGGTGAGGTGCCTGTGCTGGTAAGTACTCCGGACGTGACACGCAGCGAATGGCAAAGGGATTATGAGGATCTCATCAAGCTCAGTGATGGCACGCCGCTGCGTAACCGCGCGATGGGAGGGGGATTCAGTGGCAAGGAGCAGCCATATCCAGGGTCGACCTTCAAGCCATTGGTCGCAGCGGCGGCGCTCGCTATCGACCCAGGTTATTGGCGCCAGCGTTACATTTGCGAAGGATTCTATACGGCTCCTGGAACGACCCGCGCGATCAAATGCGATACCAAGTACGGGCACCACGAGATCGAGATGCGCGAAGCGCTGAAGAGGTCCTGCAATGTCTACTTCTACCAACTAGGTAATGAGATCGGAGCCGCTCCGATCCATGCTTTGGCATCGGATCTTGGTTTCGGAGCTAAAATTGGGAAAAATGACGACACGCACGCCGGTACTGGCAATGAGTTGAGTTTAAGCACCAGCTTGGAACTGCACGCGAACTACCTCCAGGAGCTATCCGTTCTGGAGCGGGATACCATGGAGCGCATGCGCACCTCAATCGGGCAGGTCGGGGTAAGGGCCAGCCCATTGCAGATGGCGCGATTGTTCGGCTGGCTTGCCACCGGTCGCTTGGTGCGACCCCAGTTCGTCTTGGAGGGCGGTGGTGCATCACCGGCACGCGAAGCCCTACCGCAACCCTCGATCTCGATTCAGACTCGGACACGCATCGCTGACGCATTGGCGGCAGTGGTGTATGAGCAAAACGGCACCGCGTCGCGCACCGAGTTCCCGGCTGAATGGCAGATCGTCGGCAAGACCGGCACTGCGGAGATCGGTGGTGATATCCCCACCCACGCATGGTTTACCGGTTACTTTCCGGCAGACAACCCCCGCTACGCCTTCGCGGTGCTATGTGAGAACACCGGCTTGCATGGAGGTCAGATCGCCTCATATATCCTCAAGGAATTCCTCCAGACTGAAGAGGGCAGCGCTCTATTGCGATGAAAGGGCCCCCCTTACGTTCTAGGGTCCTCGGATACCTGCGTCGAACCTGTTGGCCGGTCATCCCGATCACGATGGCCATCCTGTTGCTGGGTATCGTGATCCAGTGGAGCGTTTCTCCTGACTTGCAGTTGCCATCCGGCCACCTGCTTCGGGTTGGCGTACTTAGCTTTTGTGCTTTCGCTGCCGTGGTCTGGAGTGCTAAGAGGTGGCGTAGCAATGCCTTCATGTTCTATGCCGGTTGCCTAGCTTTGCTGGTCTTGGTGTTGCTGGTAGGGCGAGCAACAAACCATTCCCGTCGGTGGATCGATATCGCCATGGGCTTCAAGTTGCAGCCGAGCGAATTCATGAAGTTGGCGTTCATCCTGACTCTGGCGCGTTGGTTCGCCGATCATCCGCGTCCCAACACTCTCGAACAGGTCTGGAAGCCGGGCTTGTTGGCGATTGTGCCTGCGGTCTTGATCCTGGTCGAACCTGACCTTGGCACCGCCCTGGTATTCGCG
>CAZJGH010000068.1:0-12179 GCA_964545405.1 uncultured Planctomycetales bacterium | reverse complement strand
GCAGCAAGGTCTTCCTCAATCTCCTCCACGTCGCCTTCCTCGCCAAGTTCGGCGAGCATGGAGATCTCTTCTAACGACTCGGCGGCATCATCGATAGGGTCGATGACGGCCTTGGCTTTTTTCATCTCGCCGATGATTTTTTGCGCTGCTTCTTGGTCATCCCAGAAACCTTGCGCGGTCATCTTTTCATCTAACTCATCACGTCGTGAGCAATTGGTGGCGTAGTCAAAGACGCCCCCGAATCTGTTCAAGGCGACGCTCCATCTCGGCTGCTTGGTCGAGGGTCTCTTTCATCTTTTCGCTCGGGGGAAACGTTGGTTTGGGTTTGCGAATCTAGGAGGCTGCCTTCGCTGCCGCGATGGCGTCCTTTAGGGCGTGGTAAAGCGCCGTGTTGGAAGCGAGGACCAAGGGCAGAACTGCCTCTTCGGATTCGACCAGGTATTCGGCACGCCTTTCCGGAGTGAAGGCGCCGTCCATCGAAAGCAGGTTATCCAGCCGGTCGGCGCTCTTGACGATATGGCAGTCACGCCCTTCCCAGCGCAGGTGCTCGAGGTAACGCATGTTGCGATCGAACTTGCTCTCCCCGTCCTTCAGTTCAGGGTGAGTCAGGGCCCGAATCATGTCGCCGACTTGGTGACCGAAATCATCCTCGACGTCATTGGCGCTGACTCCGGTGTCTTCCGCGACATCATGCAACAGCCCGGCACATATGACGGCGGCGTTGTGTTTCTGTTCGGCGAGCTACAGCAGAATCAGTGCGGTGCGTAGGAGGTGACATACATATGGTTCGTCAGAGCCCTTGCGGGTCTGACCGGCGTGTGCCTTCTTGGCGACATCAAGAGCATCCGTGATTGATGGCCAGGTTGAAGTTCCCACCTGGTCAAGTAGTCGTTGCTCCAGCTGTTCAGCGGAGAGTGTGTAGATTTCTTCCAGCATGCTTAACGCTTCAATGTGATGACTTGGCCGTCATCTTTTCCTTCAAAAACGACGTGGCAAAGATTCAGGAAGAGGCCGACTTCCGCCACTCCTGGTATCTGCGAGAGGTCGGAATGCAGCTTCTCTGGATCAGCTATGCCACTCTCGAAGCGGCAGTCGAGAATGAAATTGCCGTTATCGGTGACGAATGGCTCACCTTCCTCGGTAGTGCGCACGAAAGGAACGCAGTTGCCCATCGATGCGACTGAATCTCGGGTTGTCGTATGCCCGAAGGGGATAACCTCAACCGGAAGCAGGAAAGTCGTGCCGAGTCGATCGACGCGCTTGCCGCTCCCGATGATGATCGCCACCTTGGCGCTCGCGGCCGCAACGATCTTCTCACGCAACAGTGCGCCGCCGCCGCCTTTGATGAGGCGAAACTCTGAATCGACCTCATCAGCTCCGTCGATCACTAAATCCAAGGCAGGATACTGCTCTAAGTCGGAAATGGGGATTCCAAGCTCCTGCGCCTTTTCCGCTGTTTGCACTGATGTTGCAACCCCAATTACCTCAAGTCCCTCCTTTCCGATCCGTTCGGCTAGGGCGTCGAGAAAGAAGGCTACCGTCGTGCCGGTGCCGAGCCCGAGTTTCATCCCGGATTCGACTAGTTGTGCGGCGGCATAGCCTGCTGCTTGCTTTGGCGAGGGAGTTTCAGCCATTTTCGAGCGTATGATACCCCACTCATTCCTTCTATTTTCTTCGCCATTAAAGACTTTCTGGTGGGTATAATCTGGTTGCGGCTAAATGAAACTCGTTCTCAATAAGCCGCCGCCTAACACCAATGAACCCACTCCCCTCCAAGTTGACCATTGCCGACCTACCGCGGGTGCTTGTGGGGAAGGTCGTGGCAGTCGACGGGGCCGGCAAATTCAGCGAGCGGCTCCGGGAGCTCGGGTTCTGTCGCGGCACTGAAGTTCGCTTCGAGCGGCAAGCCCCAATGGGTGGTCCGATCATCGTTTCACTACGCGGCTATCGCCTATGCCTGCGGATTGCCGAAGCGAAGCGAATCGAAATAGAAGGCGTTGCCGGGCTCGGCGGGATCGGCTGATGGCTGACAAGAAGATCCACCTTGCCCTGGTTGGCAGCCCTAACTCGGGCAAGACCACCCTCTTCAATGCCCTTACCGGGCTCTCGGGTAAGACCGGTAATTATCCAGGCGTGACTGTCGACCGGCGCCTCGGACATTTCCATATCGACGACAAGGAAGTCCACCTTTCCGATCTCCCTGGCAGTTATTCGTTGCACGCGATCTCGGAAGACGAGGCGGTCACCTCCAAGGTACTCCGCGGCGATATGGATGGCGGCATCGTTCCAGATGGCGTGGTCTTCGTTGCCGACGCGACTACCTTAGAGCGATCGCTGCCGATGCTCGCCGACGTGATGCACATCGGCCGCCCGACCTTGTTGGTTCTGACCATGGTCGATGAACTGAAGGTCCGCGGCGGAGACCTTGACTTGTTCAAGCTGCAGGCCGAACTTGGAATTCCAATCGTAGGAGTCGTCGGCAACAAAGGTTTGGGCATCGACGACTTGCGTTTACGTCTGCCAGAGTTCTCTTCCTGGACACGACCAGACAAGCTCCCCGACCGCGATACCGAGTCGCGCTTCATTTGGGCGGACAGGATTCTCGAGCAGGTCACTCGCCATCCGCTTTCCGATAGCCAGACGACGCGGCGAATCGACAAGATACTGCTCCATCCAGTCATTGGAATCGCGGTGTTCATGGCCTTCCTCGCCGTCTTCTTCCAGGCGATCTTCAGCTGGGCTGCTCCCGCCATGGATTTGTTTTCTGGGTGGATGGACGCTGCTGCTGATTGGGTGTCCGCAACCATGCCCGAGAGCATGTTCACCGACTTGTTGGCGGACGGGATTATTCGCGGCGTTGGAGCTGTGGTTGTGTTCGTTCCCCAAATCGCACTGCTGTTCGCGCTGATTTTCTTCTTCGAGGCTTCCGGCTATATGTCACGAGCGGCGTTCGTGGTTGACCGGGTAATGGGTTGGGCCGGGCTGGAAGGTCGTTGCTTCATATCGCTCCTATCGTCTTATGCCTGTGCGGTCCCCGGCATAATGGCAACGCGGACGATTCCCTCGCCACGCGACCGCCTCGCCACGATCCTGGTCGCCCCATTCGCGACCTGCTCTGCGCGCTTACCGGTCTATGCGATCCTGATCTCCGCGTTCATCCCGAACACTGAGGTCGTCGGCCCCTTCACCATGCAGGGTCTGACCTTGATGGGCCTTTATCTGCTCGGCGGTATCAGCGCAGTGTTGTTCGCCGCCTTGTTCAAGCGTGGGATGTTGCGCGGCGCTAGTCTTCCGTTCTATCTCGAGTTGCCGCCTTATCGCTTTCCGTCCTTGCGCTCGGTTGGCCTACAGGTTTTCCGCCGCGTCAGGGTGTTCCTCAAGGATGCCGGATCGGTAATCCTGATCGGCTCGATAATCCTGTGGTTCCTGCTGAACTTCCCGCAACACGATGCATCGCCTGACCTGTCCCCAGTCCAGGCTCATCGCGCTCAGATCGAGCAGAGCTATGCCGCTGATGTTGGCCGTGCACTCGAACCGGTGTTCGATCCACTCGGATTCGATTGGCGTATCAATGTCGGCCTGATCGGATCGTTCGCTGCTCGGGAATTGATGGTCAGCACTCTTGCGCAGGTCTATGCCTACGAGGATGGTGGCGAGGAGAACTTCGCCGGGTTCAGCGATATGCTTACATACCCTGACCCCAAGACCGGCGAGCCACCGATGACCTTCGCCAGCGCGGTCGCCCTGCTGCTGTTCTTCGTTTACGCGCTGCTATGTCTTTCGACCGTCGCAGTTGTTCGACGCGAGACCAATAGCTGGAAGTGGCCATTGTTCATGGTCGGTTACATGGGAGCCATGGCGTGGATAGCCGGATTCATCGGCTACACCATCGCATCCTGAATCAGATATCCAGGTTGTCGATCTCGTGAGCGTGGTCGGCGATGTACTCCCGGCGCGGCGCGGTCTCATCACCCATCAACATCGAGAAGGTCCGGTCTGCCTCGAAGGCATCCTCAAGAACTATGCGCTTCATGAATCGAGTGGCAGGATCCATGGTCGATTCCCAAAGTTGATCCGGGTTCATCTCACCAAGGCCCTTGTAGCGCTGCACCTCGATTCCCTTCATGCCATGGTCGCGGAACATGCCGACGATTTCCTCAAGGCTGTTGGCAATGCGAACCTCCTTGCCATCATCGAGCTGAAACAGTGGTGCATCTTGCGAGGCCTCATCAGTGACCTGGTTGAAGCTGACTCCAAGTTCACGCATGTGCGCATAAGCGCGTTGGGCAGCGGCCTTCTCGGTGAAGTGGAAGACCAAGACTTCGGCCTCGTCACGTGGTACTTGTGAATCCGCGCCATCCCAGACACGACGCTCGCCAAGCCCACCGAGGAAGGTTTCGAGTTCCGAAGTGTGCCAGAAGAAGTTCCCGATGTTGGTGCCGACTTCCAGGGCCATCGAGACCGGAAGGTCACCATCTGCATCAGCGGCGGCCAAGTAGTGCAGTGCATCAACGCCACGGCGCGCGCCCTTCATTCCGCTCAGCGCGCGATCCAGTTTCTGGAGATCGCGCAACACTGGCTCGATCTCTTCACCTTCGACCTTGACTCCACCTGGCAGGCTAAGGGAAATGCCTTTACTGCTGTGCTGCATCAGGCTTTCACGAAGCTCTTCCTCGTCGTGGATGTAGCGGAACGACTTCGATCCCTTCTTCTGAAGACGGAACAAGGGTGGACATGCCACATACACCTTGCCCGCTTCGATCAACTCCTTCATCTGACGGAAGAAGAAGGTCAAGATGAGAGTGCGGATGTGGGAGCCGTCGACATCCGCGTCAGTCATGATGATGACCTTGCCGTAGCGACATTTATCCGGATTGAACTCCTCGCCTACGCCTGCGCCGACCGCTTGGATCATGGTCTGCAGTTCCTGGTTGGCCAGGATACGACTTGCGTTGTTCTTCTCGACGTTAAGGATCTTGCCTTTCAGTGGCAAGATAGCCTGGAAGCGACGATCGCGACCGGTCTTCGCTGACCCACCTGCGGAATCACCCTCGACGATGTAAAGCTCGGTCACTTCCTTGTCTCGCGACTGGCAGTCGGCCAGCTTGCCCGGCAATGACCCGGAACTCAATGCTCCCTTGCGGCGCACCAGGTCACGCTGTTTGCGTGCTGCATCACGAGCATCACGAGCCAGTAACGCCTTACGTACTACCTGGCGGCCGGCTTCCGGATGTTCCTCGAGGTACGTTCCTAAGCAATCGTTGACTACGGTCTCGACAATCGATGTAGCTTCGCGAGAACCGAGCTTGCCTTTGGTTTGGCCTTCGAATTGCGGGTCCGGGATCTTGATCGAGACTACCGCATAAAGCCCAGCCTTGTAATCTTCCCCGGATGGCATGTCCCCCTTCTTGAGCAGGTCGTTCTGCTTCAGGAAACTGTTCAGTGTTCGCGTGAGTGCGGCGCGGAAACCGGACAAGTGGGTGCCGCCATCAGCGGTTCGGATGTTGTTGGCGAAGGAATAGACCCCTTCATGCCAATCGTTGGTGTATCGCAATGCGACTTCAACTCCGTAAGGCTTACCCTCGTGATCGATGTCCTTGTTGAAGTGAACTACGTCGGTGAGGGACTCCTTGCCTTCGGTTAGATCCTTGATGTATGAAACGAGACCCTCTGGGTAATTGAACTCTTCCTTGCGACCGCTTGATTCCTCCTCAAGGGTGATCCGCAAACCTGAAGTTCCCATCAGGTACGCCATTTCGCGGAGACGATTGCGCACCGTGTCCCAGTCATAACCCTCGTGCTGGAACATCTCATGATCCGGCATGAAGGTGACCCTGGTCCCCTGCTTGTCGGTAGTCCCGACGGTCTTCAGGTCGGTCTTCTTGAGACCGCGCGAGAAGGTGATCTCGTGATGCTTGCCTTCCTTGAAGATCTCTACCCTGGTGTGTTCCGACAACGCATTGACAACAGAGATGCCGACACCGTGGAGACCACCAGATACCGCGTAAGCCTTGCCGTCGAACTTACCGCCGGCGTGTAGCTTGGTCATCACCAGCTCAACAGCCGGCATCTTCTCTTCTGGGTGGATGTCTACCGGGATGCCTCGGCCATCGTCGGTGACCGTTGCTGAACCATCGTCATTCAAGACGATGTTCACGTGAGTACAGAAACCTGCAAGAGCCTCATCGACCGAGTTGTCGACGATTTCCCAAAGCAAGTGGTGATAGCCAGCGAATGCGGTGTCACCGATGTACATGGCCGGGCGCTTGCGAACGCCCTCCAAGTCCTTGAGGAACTGGATCGACCCGGAGTCGTAGTTGGTGTTTTCTTCTTTACTCATCTCTTTTCAACTGCGGCGAAACTCGATGTTCCGCACGACGACGTGCGCTGCTTCTCCGCGCACACTCAAATCCTGGTTCAGCAACGAAACGAATTCAGCGCTTCGAAAGCCACGTAACTCTTCCAACAATGGTGCCGACTGAACGGCAACAATCAACCTACCGTTGCGAAAAGACACTGCCTTGCAGCGCTCGTCGTAGATCGGCGGCACGATACGCTCCCACGACTCGAACACCAGACGATGCTCGGTTCCACGAGAAAGACCGTGCTTCTGAAAGACCTGATTGACCAAGTCGATTATCGGAACGGCTTCCGGGTTGTATCGCTTGTGGTTGTTCAAACTAGAGCGCTAAGGGGCATGACCACGTAGGTGTAGTCATCGCCAAGCAAGAACTTCGCTGGGCGCGACGGATCATCTATCTGCAGCTCGATCTGTTCGGAGTGGGCTGCCTTCAGGCCATCCAGCAAGAAGACTGGATTGAACGCGGTCTTCATGCCGTCGCCACTGTAATCGACTTCGAAATTAGCCGATGCACGACCTCGACCCTCATGCTCCGAGGCGATCTCGAGGTTGTTAGACGCCATCTCCAGGCGAACAACTGCAGCGGAATCTTGGGTCAAGTGACTGGCGAGGCGCAGCTTCTTGGTGAAGGCTTCGCGGTGGGCATTCATGACATGCTTGCCGCCTTGCGGAATCACATTGGCGTAGTTCGGGTATTCGCCGGTAAGCACGCGACCGAATGACTCGAGGTTGCCGAGCTTGAAGCCGACCAAGTTACCGAGGAACCAAATCTGGATCTCCTCGCCCTCCTCGTCTTGCCCGAAGCGATGGATCTGATCCAAGACCTTAGGCAACAAGACCGAGCGCGTCTTGGAACCCTTGCCGCCGGTGGTGGGGCGCTTGATGCAAGCTAGTCGTCGACCGTCAGTACCGACCATAGTGGCCAAGCCTTCGGTGAGCTCAAGCAGGATGCCCTCAGTCGCGAAGCGGGTGTCTTGGACCCTCGAAGTTGCGAACCTGGTGGAGCTGACCATGACCAGGAAATCCCCCTTGTCCATGGCGATATCTTCATCACCGTCCAAGGTCGGAATAAGCGGGAAACTCTCCGAGTGATCTGAAGCGTTTTCAGCAGCACTGGACTCGAAGGTAACCAGGGTGCAAACGTCTTCGCCGGATTGCACTTCAACTTGCCCCTTCTCGAGCAAAGTAAGGGTGACCGTATCGGATTCAAGGTCCTTGATGATGTCGACCAGCTCACGCCCAGGGATTACTGCCCAACCAGGTTGATCGACCTGAACGAAATCGACGCGGTATCGGACCGCCATATCAAGATCATTGGTCATTAACACGACGCTGTCATTGGCTGCTTCAATCAGAATGCCACCGTAAACAGGATTGGTTGGCTTGCGGTCGATGCCCATTTCCACGCGCTGCAAAGCATTGCGGAAGGCGAGACGGTCAATGAGGATTTTCATGCTGGGCGGGGCTTCTTCTTAAAGGTAATGAATTAAGAATTAGTCGTAGTAGTATAGACGACGACTGATTGTGGAGAAAGCGCTAAGTGCGCTCGTAAACCCCTTATTTTCAACTGCTTGCGAGGGCCTGTTTGGATTTTGTTGGGGCCTAGGCCTTGTTCAATCAGCGGGAGTACTTGTTGAAAGCTCGGCGGGTTATCAACAGCGCTCAGAAAGCGCAATCTGGAGTGTTGATGAGTGTGGAAAACCAAGGAGTTTTTGCTCATGGTTTGCCGTGTTTTCAACAGGTTATCCAGGCCAAAAGAAAACCCCGCGCACCTGAGAAGCGCACGGGGTTTGAAGAGAGAGGACAAATTTAGGAGTTCCTAATACGTCGCTCCAAGTCGGCCAGAAGAGATGAGAAATCGCCATCTACGCGGCGACGGCTCTCCATCTTCTCGATGGCGTAGACAGCTGTACTGTGATCTCGGCCACCGAAGTAACCACCGATCTCCTCTAAGGACAGGTCGGTCATCGACCGAGCCAAGAACATCGCTACCTGGCGTGGGAAGACGATGGATTTGGTGCGCTTCTTCGACTGCAAGTCAGCTAGCCTCACACCAAAGTGGGTAATGATCACCGCGATGATGTCATCCATGCGCACGATCCTGTTAAGGCGTGCTGTGCGCTCCGAACCCAATGCTTGCCGCGCTAAAGGCATGCTGATTGGCAAGTTGTGCAGCATGGCGAGGGCATGCAGATGAGTCAGGGTTCCCTCTAGCTCGCGCACGTTCGAGTCGACATGATCGGCAATGAAATGCGCAATCTCATCAGGCAGCTCGATTCCAATGCGATCGGCTTTCTTGCGAAGGATCGCCGTGCGCGTCTCGAAACAAGGAGTCTCGATTTCGACCACCAGGCCCCATTTAAAGCGACTTACCAGCCGTTCTTGTAGGTCGGGGATTTCCCCAGGAGGGGCATCCGACGACAACACGACCTGCTTGTTTGCGTTGTGAAGAGCGTTAAATGTGTGGAAGAATTCCTCCTGTGTCCGCTCCTTGTTGGCAAGCATCTGGATGTCGTCGACAACCAGTACATCGACATTGCGATAGCGCTCACGGAAATGAGTGACACTGCCCTGCTGAATGGAGCTCACGAAGTGATTGATGAACTCCTCACAGGAAAGGAAGGCAATCCGAACAGCCGGATTGTTGCAGCGCAGGCGATGCGCGATTGACTGCATGAGGTGGGTCTTGCCGAGACCAACAGATCCATGCAGAAAAAGCGGGTTAAAGGCACCAGCTGGGCGATCCGCGACTCCATGAGCAGCGGCGTGGGCGAAACGGTTGCACGGGCCAACGACGAAATTGTTGAAACGGTACTCGTCGTTGAGAAGCAGAGGCTCTGCTGTGGGGCACTCCGGCTCCTGGGCACCAAGCTCAGGAGGTGATTGAGTCTCCACGCCATCATTGTTGGCTAATGGAGGAAGGGGTGCGGGTGTGGCATTCAGCTCTTCAGGAGGCAGCATCTGCTCGATTCCGAGCTCTATGATCTCCAGTTCGCATCGTTCCACGGACAGTGCTGCACAAATGTGCGGCAAATGTCGGCCCCTAATACGCTCGTGGTGAAGCGACGAAGGGACAGCGAGCCTGGCCAGGTTCGACTCCATGGCCAACAAATCTGCACCGCGCAGCCAGCCATCAACCTCAGCAGTACCCAAGCTGGCTTCGAGGACGCAGAGCGCGGTCTCCCAGGTTTGGGACAAGTCTTGGTTCAAGGGTGTTTGCACGTAAAATTTTGATTGCCGCGCACATAAACCATTCAAAACCAATGAGTTAAGGGGGGCGACGGGGGAAGACAGGTAATTTAGGCGTTCTCTGTTGATAACTCACAAAAGTTTTCAACAAAACGCATAAGCCATTAAAAATAAGGCACTAAAGACTTGCGACTTCGTATAGGCGAAGAAGCAACTTGGAAAGCCTTTCGCCGAGCAAATCAATGGAATTTGCATCGAAGTCAGGTCCAAAACTAAACCTACAGGTTGCCATGGCTGTGGCTTCGTCAAGGCCAGCTGCGAGCAACACTGGCGAAGCTTGGGCGGCACCAGAAGAGCATGCGGATCCGGCGGAAGCTTCTATGCCTTCCGCATCAAGGGCGGGGATCAACATCCTCCCATCCAAGCCAGGAAAGGAAATGTTGAGTGTGTTCGGCAGGGAGCATCCGGGCTCATCGAGATGGTTCAAGTTGTGAGGTATATCGGCAGAAGTTAAATGTTTAACCAATTGTTTCCCTAGCTCACCGGTGCGTTTGGCGAAGGCCTCTTGTTCATCGAGGGCAAGGCGTAAGGCGTGCGCGAAGCTTGCCGCCAACGCAGGAGACTCGGTTCCTGAGCGCCGGTTGTATTGTTGTCCACCGCCCACTTGAAGTGGCGCAAGCATTGCCGAGTCTGCGATCCGCAAGACTCCGACCCCCTTTGGCGCCCCAAACTTGTGTCCGGATAAGGCCAGAGTAGTTGCGGTCGACAAGGATGGATCGAACGGTATCTTTCCCCAACCCTGGGCAGCATCAGCGTGCCAAGCGTGGTCGAAGTCAGTAGCACTCGCGATTGCAGATAGGTCTTGAACCACGCCGGTCTCGTTGTTGGCCCACTGAAGCACACAAACCGTGTCGGGGTTTGCCGAGATGATTTCTGCCATGGCAGCAGTGTTGGCGACACCATGACTATCGATCGGCACCAGCTTCAATCCGTAGCCTTGCTGCTGCAGGGCCTTCAGGGGCGCGAGGGCAGCCTGATGCTCAGCACGAGAAGAGATCAAAACAGGCTTTTCGCCTTTGAATTCGGCCATTCCGCGAGCGAGCCCGAAGATAGCGAGATTGTTCGCCTCTGTAGCGCCACTAGTGAAAACGACGTCACGCGGCGAGCACCCCAATAACTCAGCGACATCACCACGGGCATTTTCCAATACCGCTTGTGCATGTCGCCCACGCCTATGAACCGAAGCGGGATTTCCTCGAGTATCGCGCTCGACGGCGACGAAGGTCTCAAGGACTTCCGGGCGCACACCGATTCCGGCGTTGGCGTCAAGGTGGAACTTACTCAGCTTCCCGTTCCAATAGCGGCTCGCTGACCGTCACCGGAATTTCGGCGGCAGCAACGTCGGCGCCGCCATCCTGGCCCGGCTTACCGGCGGCGGTACCGAGCCCCTGGGGCCCGGCAATCCCCTCATCTTCATGACCGGGCCGTTCACCGCCACCAAAGTACCCATGGGATCGCGCCACGAGGTGGTGGCGCTGTCGCCGCTCACCGGCGTCTACGGCGAATCCAACGCCGGCGGGGCCTTCGCCTTCAAGCTCAAGCGGGCCGGGCTCGACGGGCTGGTCTTCACCGGGGCGGCCGATAGGCCGGTGGTGGTGGTCATCGACGGAACCGATATCCGCTTCCGCGACGCCGCCGACCTGTGGGGGCGCGACTATTTTGCCGCCGACGATGCCTTGAAGGCGGAACTGGGCGGTGGCACCACTACGGCGATGATCGGCCCGGCCGGCGAGAACCTGGTGCGCATGGCCTGCATCTGCCACGACGGCCGCCATACCCGGGTGGCCGGGCGCACGGGGCTGGGCGCCGTCATGGGCGCGAAGAAACTCAAGGGCATCGCCGTCACCGCGGCCGGGCGGCTGGAGGCGGCGCCGGCCGACGCGGCCGGGCTGGATGCGTCGCTGCAGAGGCGCACGCCGGAAGTGCGCGAGAAACTGGAACCCTTCGCCGCGCTGGGCACGCCGGGCATCGTCGTGTCCTACGAGCGGGTCGGCAACCTGCCCATCAACAATTTCCGCGGCGCCCGCGCGCCGGAACTGGCGGAACGCATCAACGGCTCCGTCCTCGAGGAGACCATCCGGAAGAAGCGCGTCGGCTGCCGGCGCTGTCCCATCGTGTGCAGCCGCCCCGTCCAGGTGGCCGACGGCCCCTACGCCACCGACGACGACGTCGAGGGACCGGAGTTCGAAACCATCGCCGGCTTCGGCTCCATGCTGCTCATCGACGACCTGCCGGCCATCGCCAAAATCAACGAGCTGTGCAACCGGCTGGGCCTGGACACCATCTCCACCGCCGCCGCCGTGGCTTTCGCCAACGAATGCTGGGAGAAAGGCGTGCTGAGCGGCCAGGACACCGGCGGCCTGCAACTGGGCTTCGGCCGGCCCGACGCGGTCATCGAACTGGTGCGCCGCATCGGCCTGGCCGAGGACGACCTGGGCCGCACACTGGGCCGTGGCGTGCGCCATGCCGCCGAGGCCATCGGCGGCGGCTCGGCGGAATGGGCGCTGCACGTCAAGGGCCTGGAGAACCCGGCGCCCGATCCGCGTTTCAGTTGGGGCCATGCCCTGGG
>CAZJGH010000067.1:0-12340 GCA_964545405.1 uncultured Planctomycetales bacterium | reverse complement strand
CGCGGCGATGTATTGCCCAGGTATCCAACGGTTCCCGAGCGACGAGACCCTGCGTGAGGTACTCCCCCAAGCGAGTACCTTGATTGACGATTCCTTGGCCATCCAACAAGGCTTGGGGATCCCACGTCCAGATGAGGAGGGCGTCCGTTGGGCAAACTCACTTGAGATCGACTTGTGGCTGGCCACCGGCATCGATCGCCATGTTTTCGTTCCGGAACTCGTCGCCGAACTGGGCCTGAAGTTACAGAACCTAGCCGACGCCAGCGGTTATCCTTGGTCGAGCTCTGCGTGGCAACGATTGCTGACCGATCGACGTGAAGGTTGGCACCAACGTGGTGGCTTACCAACCTTGTGATGAATCGTCTTGTCGCTCTGGCTCTCCTCGTAGTCCTGCTGCTTGCAGGCGGTTGGTGGTGGCAATCGCAGGAAGGGCAAGGGGAGGACGACTTTGAGGAGCCCTCTCAATCTGGTTTGGTGCGCAGCGAGTTGCCTTCTTCAGATGGAACCGGTCAGGAAGAGGAAGCCGATCCCGACGCGCAAACTCCAGCGCAGCGATCATCAGGTTTGCACGAACTCAACCGTAAGGGTCTGGATGCGCTTGACGCGGGCGAGCCAGAGCGTGCGGTAGGTTTCTTCACCGCGGCACTCGAGCTCGAGCCCGAACAGGAAGTCATCCTGGGTAACCTCGCGACAGCATTGGTCAGTTGGGCAGCCGATGTGCAGCGCCAAGGCGATTGGGCTGCCGCGATCGACCTGCTGGAACGAGCTCAGTCGACCGACTCCACCAACGTCGGCTCATACTATTGGTTAGCCCACTTGCAGTTGCTGAAGGGCAATCGCGTCGGTGCCAAGCGCACCTTGGAGGAAGCGCTTGAGTCTGGAGTTGAACATGCGACCTTACTGCGCATGAGTGCCGATATCGCTGCGGTCGAAGGTGAACTCGATCAGTCCGTGGAGATAATCAAGAGAGCCGTCGCGTTGGATCCAGAGGACCAGGGGTTGGTGGAGAGAGCCGCGCAGCTTCAAGCCGAGCGCCAGATGTTCAGCACTTTCCTGACTGATTCCACCGCGCACTTCGACAGTCGATACGACCCACAAGACACCGGCATCG
Organism: uncultured Planctomycetales bacterium; assembly: GCA_964545405.1. GTDB lineage: Bacteria > Planctomycetota > UBA1135 > UBA1135 > UBA1135. The sequence continues at coordinate 11,229 of CAZJGH010000067.1, read as the reverse complement.
TTGGTTCACTGACCGAGTTGAATCGTGATCTTGAAGGTGCGTGGCAGGATGTAGTGGGCATCCTCGGTGTTCAGCCGCGTGAACGCCTGTTGGTGATCTGGCTTGATGCGGAAAGTTATCGCTGGCAAGCCCCCGCCTGGTCGGCCGCCCTTTTCGATGGGCGCGTGAGGGTGGTTATCGAGGATTACGACCGCGACAGGGACTCCATCCGTCGCACCCTTCGTCACGAGTTGACTCACGCGGTGCTGCATACCATGGGAAGTCAGTTACCGACCTGGTTGCATGAGGGCTTGGCGCAGAGTGCTGAAGGTGGCAACGCGGCGGCTGCCATGGAAAGCCTGGCCAAGAATGAGCCCAATCAGCATTTAGAGCAGCTGGTCGGCAATTGGACAGTCTGGACCGACCGTGCACGCCTGACGGAAGCCTATGCATATTCGCTTGGCTTTTGTGCCTGGCTGCGTCAGGAGTTCGGTCAGTCTGTGATGGCAAATCTATTGATCAACTTGGACGGTCGCACGTTCGAGGACGCCTGGTTCCTTACTTTCGGCGCGGGCGTCGCCGCGACCGACCTGAGGTTTCGTGAAGCCTTGAAGAACATGTGACCGGCAGTCTCTGGTCCCGTCATCAATGGCGGCATGGAAACTACATTGAGATACGGAACACCCCTGGCGTCATGGTCGGAACGAGAATTGCTGCAGGATCTTGGCGTGGATTCAGGAGACCATCTGGAACTTTGGCGTCTCGCAGGAATGGAATCACTCGAACTGCAGGAGTGTTTGGGTTGCGATGCTTCAACATCTTCGCAACTTGCGACCGCCTTCGAGTTAGGCCGGCGTGTGGCAAGCTCCACGGTCTCCTTGCCTGAACCTATCCGCGGCGGCGAGGAAGTCTTTCATTTCCTTGCACCACAGCTCTGTCACTTGCCTTGCGAGTGCTTCGTGGTCCTGTACTTGGACACTAAAGGCCGTCTTCTCCTGCAGCGTGAAGTAAGCAGGGGAACTCTAAGCTCATCACTTGTTCATCCGCGAGAAGTCTTCGCCCCAGCCCTTGTGCGGCGTGCGGCGGCAATCGTGGTGGCACATAATCACCCCTCAGGAGATCCCGAGCCATCCGCCGACGACCGCACTACCACTCGTCGCCTGCAACGGGCCGGGCGTTTGCTCGGGATTGAAGTGCTCGACCATGTGGTTCTGGGAGCAGGGCGTTTCGTCTCCTTCTTGGAGCAGGGCTGGCTGTAGCCGCAGCGGCGGTCAGAAAACCTGCGCTTAATGACCTTGGCGGCTAAGAAAATGGTGCTGGCAAATCCCTACTGCCAACGGTCCAGCTGCCTCGATTCGCAAGATCGTTGGGACCAAGCCACAAAAACTGAAGCCAGAGTCGCGTAATTGCTGCTCCTCATCAGGGCTGAAACCGCCTTCAGGTCCGATGACCAGCAGCACCGAAGTAGGTTTGTGCAGGTCTAGCTCCATGCCAAGGGGCCATGTGCCGGGTACCAGAGCTATTGGATGAGCGTCAGGTGCCACCCTGCGAATGTCAGCCAAAGGCACCGGTGAGGTGTGAATCTCCGGAAGATCAGGGCGGCGGCTTTGTTGGCAGACCTCCTGAGCGATTTTGGCCCAGCGTTGCCTGCGCGATGGCGAGAAATCGTTGCGCCCAACTACGCTACGCTCACAACTCACTGAAACTAAAGTAGTTACACCGCTTTCTGTGGACCTACGAACTAGCTGGTCGCCACGTGATCCCTTTGGCCAAGCTGTTGCCAGAGTCAAATCCAACAGCGGCAACTGGGGCCGAGATTGAGTTCCTTGAAGCTCTAGCTCGGAGTGGCTCCGGAATACGGCTGCGATTGCGTCTCCAGAGGGCGGTAAGAGCAAGAGTTGCTCACCAGGCTCGAAGCGGAGGGCGCGCAGGTGGCGAGACAATTCTGGCCCCGGATTCCACAGACCCGTGGAATCTTCCGGAGCAAGCGCGAGGAAGAAGAAACGCATTAACAGCAACAGGTTACTGTCGCCGGGGTTCGGGATATCAACAGAGGTTCCGGTTTGCCCGTCATGTAGGGGCGGCCTAGACTTCTCTGTCCCGGAGTCCCGCCGGAACGCACCTTTTCCACATGGTTCAAATTGAGATCCTAAGTGGTCCTGAAAGCGGCCAGATCTTTGATCTGGACGTTGGAACACACACCCTCGGCCGTGCTGCTACCTGCAGCCGCGTTTTGGGCGTGGAATCCGTATCAGGACGACATCTAGAGCTGACTGTCAGCGCAGCCGGAGAACTCCGGTTCCGCGACCTCGGTTCCACCAATGGCACTTGGTCAGGCGGCGTGCAAGTCGCTGATGGCGAGTGGTTTCCCGGTAGTGAGCTGAAGCTAGGCAATTGCAAGCTGCGCTTCGTTCCCGCCGACGGCGCCCCGTCCGCGACCACGACAGCACTTGAAGACGATGACTCCGATATCCATCGTCGTGCTCGCGAAGCCGCGATGAGTGGCAAGCGCAAGGGCGGTCCTTTGCAGATGGTCCTCGGCTTGGTGTTGGTGGTTGCCGCTGGCGGCGGTGCTTGGTGGACTTTCGGTAGCGGTAGCGCGGATGAGATCGAGGACGGCACTAATGCCAGTACCGCAGGAGCCGACGGCACCAACTCGGCAGTTGCTCTCGATGCGATCGATGGTTATGGCAACTTCGAAGACCCAGAAGCTTGGAGCCTCAGCAAAGGAACAAGCATCAGTGATGGTCGCTTGAATTTCAGTGGCGAACGCCACTTCGTGCGCTTGAGCAAGGAGTTCGATGTCGGTGATGGCAGCTTGGGTCTGCGAGCCGATATCTCCGGTTCGCATGTCTTTCCCCAGATCAGTTGGGGTAGTGGCTCGTCAGGAAACCCAGCAACGGGAACTTGGGAAGCCGCCGACTTGGCCAATGGTCCTGTAAGCCTGAACCTACCCGCTGATGCAGAGTGGTTTCAGTTGGCTTTGCGCATGGAGGGACAAGGCGCAGTCACCAACCTAAAGGTAGAGACGGTCTCAGGCTCACCAAGTCGATTTCAGTCTCCACTCGGCAATATCGAATACGACGGCGCCAACCTTTGGATGTCTGATTCTTCCGGAACCTTGCTCACGGTTCGTGGCCAAGGCGGCACCTGGAGCAGCGCTGGCGATGGCCTCCTCTTCACACCAGAAGGCGATTCGGCCCTGGTCTTCACTGCCTCTGGTGGATTGCTCGCTGAAGGTTCCTTCCTGATCCTGGCCGACGGCGGCCCAGTTGGCCTAGCACCTGGAGTGGCGGTCGAATCCAGTCCAGGAATCTTGTTGGGTGGTGGCGCAAAACGCCTGTTACTCAATCTCACCTCTCCAAGCGGGATTCGCTTCGAAAGTGGAGGTGCCAAAGTGATTGCTTCCGAGCCACTGAACTTGCGCTGGGACCTTGCCGAGGCCATGACCCAGTCAGCGCGTCTGTCACAGCGCATCTCGCGTGCCGAACGTGATGGCGATGACCGTGAACTGTTGGCTTCCGCAGCAGAATTGCTGCGCGATTTCCCGTTGGACGAGTTGAAGGTCCAAGAAGCGCTCTTGCGTTCGCGTGAAGCGCTGGAGCGCGGTCGATCCGCGTTGGCCGTGCTTCAAGTTCAAGCAAGGGGCGCCATCTTCGTCGGTGCCGAATCCACCATGGAACAACTGGCTGATGAAGCTCGTGCGCTTGCGATGAACTACCCCGGGACTTCAATCGAGCCGCAGGCCAATCAGTTGGGCGCGGACCTCAAGCTAGGTGCAGATAAGGCAGCTGAAGGACGTCAACAAGCTGCAGAAGAATATCGGGCGAGCCTACAGGGCGCCTTGGATGCGGCATATCCCGTTTTGGCCTCATGGCTGAAGGAGGCAAACTAATGGCTAGTGGCTGTGGAATAGATCTTGGTCATTCATTAGTACGGATGGCGATCGTGGATTCGCGCAAGGGTGCGCCTGTCCTTAAGCGCTATCTGGCTGCAGAGCCGGAAGCCGGTGAGAGTCCAGTCGATGCCGCGCGTGCGGTATTCAGCGGGACGAAACGACCTGGCCCCGTTCACGTCGGGCTCACTGGCGCTGACTTGATGATGCGCTACCTGCCGGTACCGGCGGTCGAGGATTGGCGCTTGGAGCGTCTCATGGATTTCGAGATCCGTGAGATCGAAGGGCGTTCGGGATCCTCAATGGCGTCGTCCTACAACTTGTTGCCGGTGCCGAAAGGCCTCGATGACGAGGACACCATGCTCCTGAGTCTTGTCCGCGAGGATCTGCTCGAGGAGACCATGAGTGGCATGCCCGGTATCGGGGTAAAGGCTTTCTCCCCGAACGCGATTGCCCTCTACAACTGTTACTTGGCGCTCGGCGACCACGAACAGTCCACCACATTGATCGCAAGCCTCGGCAAGGGCACGCTCGACTTGGCGTTGGTCAACGGGACCGACCTGTACTTCGCTCGTTCAGTCTCGACCAGCCTTGAGAAGCGCGATCAAACCCTCGCCGCTCAACTCGGTACAGATGCCGAACGTGCCAAGGGCTTGATTCACAAGCACCTCGACCTGCGACTCGCGATCGGACAGCGTCTTGGTACTGATGCCGAGCGAGTCACGCGTCCATTGCTTCCTTCATATGAGAGCCTACCTACCTTGCTTGGTGGCGTGGTCACGTTGTGCAAGGCACAGACGCGCTTGAGTGAGTTGACTCTCGATCGAGTCCTCTTGACCGGCGGCGGTGCGACGGCCAACGGCCTTGTCGAGTTCATGGGTGATCGGATGCGAGTGCCGGTCAGCGTTTGGAATCCGGCCGAGATGATCGACCCAAGCGAGCTGCCGGATGACGAGGCCGATCAGCTGTCGGCTGATGGCGCCGGTTCCGCGGTCGCCTTGGGCCTAGCCCTCAGTGCAGCCGATGCTGACCTCTACGCGTTGGAGATCCTTACCGCGGCAGCGCGGAAGAAGAAGGAGTTCTCACAACGTGGCATCTTCAACATCCTCATGGGTGTAGCCGCGGTGATCTTCCTCGCCATCAACTTCGTCGTCATGGGTGGAGTCGCTGATGAGGCCGAGTCCGCGGAGAAGACCACCAAGCGTCAGCAGAAGGCGCTCGAGGCGAGTAACTCCAAGGCGATCGACCTGCTCGAGAAGATCTCCAGGGAGGAACTCCTGTATCGCGACCTTGAGGCGCGCTTCGCGGTCAACCGCAGTACCGCCGAGATGTTCGATTACCTCAGTGTGACCTTGCCGGAGAGCTTGTGGGTCGAATCCGCAAGGGTCTCCTTGACCGACGGCAAGGAGTGGGGGCGTGAAGACCAACAGGTGCCCTTACTGGAAGTGGCTGGGCGGGCAGAAGATGACGTCCGCGCAGCGAGTCAGGCCTTCGGGCAGTTCGCTGGCACCTTGGAAGGGCTACTCGCGGATGGCGAGAAGTCATTGCAACCAAGCTCCAATCCACGTGGCAAGGTCTTCGACTGGAAGTTGCGTGCTCAGTTACTTGAATCCAAGGACGCCGACCAGGAAGGCGAGGAGGAGCTCCGATGAACTTCGACGCATTTTGGCAAACTCATAGGCGCTTCATTCTCGGCATGGCCGGTGGCTTGGTCGTGTTCTTCATCCTGCTGGCCATCACCGGCGGCGGGTCGAAGGATCGCTTGAGCAAGGCGAAGACTTCAATCAACCGTTCGCGTCGTCAGATGCAGGGCAATGAGCTCTATGCCGCCAACCAGGTAGCCACCCTCGAGCAGCGATTGGAGGACCTACGCTTGCACAATAGCCTGTTGGCCGAGCGCGACCTGCCGGCCTTCCGTCAACGTTTCCAAGTCCCACCAGGGACTCCTCCCGCTCAACATTACATCTCATTGTCAGGTGAACTGCGCGACGAGTTGATCGGTTGGGCGTTACGGCGCAACTGTGAAGTGGATGACTCGCTAGGCTTGCCGCCAGTCTCACCTTCGCAACCACAACAGATCGACCGTGTCTTGCGTGGACTTGATGTCGTCGACCGGGTTGTCCGGATGGCTGTTGATTTCGGGGCATCCGAAGTCGACAAGATCCGCGTCGCCCAGAACCGTAGGCGCCGTACCGGGCGCAACGTGTCACCCTTGGATATCACGCCGGTGACCATGGAAATCACTTTCCATCGCGCGAGCATCGCTCCATTCTTGAGTGCGATGTTGGCTGAACAAGAAGCAGGCCGTCCGCTTGGAATGACCGGCCTGGAGATCCTGCCACGAAACGACAAGCGAATGGAGCAGAAGATCCTGCTCGAGTTCGGTGTCGGCGCCCTTCCCGAACCTCTTGACGGGGAGGACTTGCAATGAAACGAGAACCGATAATGTTCCTGGTGGTCCTGCTGATCCTCAGCTGGATGACCTACAGCGTATTCCAGGAGACAGCTCCTCGCCGCGCGAATCTCCCGAGTCCGAATCAACTCGACCCGTTCACGATGGGTTCCGAGGATCCGGTGGTCGCTCTTGGCGTCAGGGATGGGGGGCGTGACCTGTTCCGTCGTCCGGCAGCTGATGAACCGCTCGAGCCGCTGCCTTTACCGGATCCCGAGCTCTCGCCGTTGGCGGTGTTGTTGCCTCCACCGCTGCCTGACTGTGGGCCGAACTATTGGAGCGAGCATCTGTTCAGGATGGCACCAACCCTGCTCGGTGACCTCAACGACTTGGTGGCCACCGATTCGACCGATTCGGCCTCTGGAGCCACCGACGAGGATCTCGCGGCGGTATTCCAGGACGAGTCTGACACTTACAAGGCTGCCTACGATTGGGTGCGCCTCGATCCGTTGACCATCCTTTACGGGCACCTCGTGGGTGAGAACCGCTACGACTACCAACAGGGCGACAATCTCCAATTCCAGGAAGTCAATCCACGCACGGGTCGTGAACGTTTTGGTCTACGCCCGTTCACCTCGGAGGAGTACACCGGCTTCGGCTTCGCTGAGAACCTACGTAACGACAACGAGCTCGGAGTTCGCGAGCAACGCAAACGTCTGTCGTCTTCGCGAGTGCTAGAACTGCGCGATTACGTCCATTGGCTTCTGGACCAAGGCCTAGCCGTGCCGAACGCCTTCGTTTACGCCGAGGAACTTGCCCTGGCTTGTGTCCGACTTGATGGCAACGACGTGGACAACTGGATGTTGCTTGGCGAAGTGTGGGAAAGGGTCTTTGACCTAGATCGTGCATTCGCCTTGTACGCCGCATTGAGTGGCGATTCGTTGCCTTTGGCCGCTGCCGATTTCGGTGTAGACGTCGAACTGGGCCGCTTCGCTCACCGCGGCGCTCCACGCGCCCGAATGGGCGTTATCCTGCGCAAGCTCGGACTCGACGATGTTGCCGAGCCGCAACTGCAGATGGCCGCTGCCGTCGACGACGGCGATCCAGCTTCACTGGTCGAACTTGGAATCCTTTACTTGGATTCTGGTCGTGTCGAGGAAGGCCGCGCTCTCTTGGCCAGGGCGATGAGCCTGCAGCAACGACGCAATTCGCGTTCAGCACTGCGCAACAATTTGGCTCTCGGTGAGGCTTCGCTGCGATCTGGAGATTGGGAAACGGCAGCGGCTTCTTTCGCAGATGCCGAACGAGCTTCCAGTGGCGACCTTGAAGCAGGCCTGATGGCGCGCCGCGGAACCATCGCCACCGCATACCTGTCGGGTGATTTCAGTGCGGCTGCGGAGCAGGCCAGTTCGGCCCTGACCGAGTTCGGAACCGATCCGACCTTGCTCTATCTTCGCGGCATTTCAGAAGGCGCAGATGGAGGAGCTGCTGGTGAAGTGGTGCGCGACTTGCGTGCTGCCGCCGCCGCCCAGCCGTTCGACGCAGCCCCGGCCCTTTCCGCCTTGGCTTTCTGGCTGGACCGACTCGGGGAGACCCAGTTGGCACAGGACGCATTGGCCGATGCCCTGGAGTTGTCTCCCCAGCATTTCTACTCGCGTTACCTCAAGGCCAATTGGGCCGCGCGCGAAGGAGATAGTGAGACCGCTCGCGAGGAGTTGCAGGAGTTGGTGCGGATTGCACCTGACTGTGCTGCAGTGTTGGCTGAGTTCAGTACATTGCTCTACACGGATCAGGCTCAGCTCCAAGCTGAAGTGGCATTCCGTCGCCTCGAAGAGCTTTTCCCTGATGGCGTATTCGCTTCGACCTCCGCGCCGGAATGGGCGCAGCTTACCTTGCGCAGGGGATTGAACTTCCTCCAACTGGGTGAGCTGGAGATGGCCATGTCTTGCTTCGATCAGGCATTGTCGATGGACACGGCATTGCATGCCGCGCGCAACGCCAAGGCGATGACTTACTATCGCGAAGGCGATTTCGATGCCACAGTCGCTGAGTTCGCCTACCTACAGGACACGCTGCGTGAAACCGAGAGTCACCCACAAGCTGTCTATGCTGGCATGTGGCAAGGACGCGTTCAAGAGCACGCCAAGCTGCGTCTTTGGACCGATGCTTTCGATGGCAAACGCCTGCGAGCAGGTTGGGATACTCAGGAAGCAGCTCGATCAGGTGTCGAGCCACGCCTCGAGGACGGTCGCCTGACTATTTCCGGTCACCATTCAGGTGCCGGCGAGACCAAGACCTTCCGTACCGTTCCAGGGATTTCATTCCGCGACTTCAGCGCCGACTTGTCGGTAGGCACCAGTCACCGTGGGCAGGCAGGTATCTACATCGCCTTGCAGAACCGCAACAAGGAGACTTGGCATTTCCGTGTCTACAGCGATCGCGAGGGCAAGGTCACCTACGTCCAGACCCGCGGCACCCGTGCTGATGCTCCAGTCATCACTAGATACCAGGTCGCTCCCGGCACCACCGGGCGGGTTCGTTTCAGCGTGAACCGCGAGCCGAACCAACCTATCCTGACGGTCTGGTTCGACGACGAGGTGTTGTTCTCGGACACCGTGACCAACCTGCGTAACCCTACTGGCCGTATGGCTTGTGGTCTGTTCGCAGCTACTTCCGGTGCACTAGACGTCGACACCGCAATCGACAACGTCCAGCTGACCTTCTCGCAGCAATGAAAAACAACACCAAAGGATTCACTCTTCTCGAGTTGATGATCGTCCTGGTCATCATCGGCGTGTTGAGTGCCGCGTTCATCAGCTTCGGAGGCAACATCTTCGGCGACAGCAAGGCCAAGTCCGCCCAGGTCAAGTTGCACCAACTGAGTGCATTGATCGAGCAGTACAAGACCATCGAAGGCGAGTATCCCGACGACCGTCTGCCGCGCAACACTTCGATCAACGCCAAGAACTCGAATGCCGAAGCCCTGTTCTTGGCCCTGTTCGACATCAACTACAGTGGCGCACGTCCATCGCAGGACTGGTTAGTCAATACCGATGGCGACGAGGCCAATCGCGACCTGACCATGCTCGGCACCCGCGCCTTGTTCGAGATCGGCGACGAGTGGGGGAATCCCATCATCTACTTCGAGAGTCTTCATTACTCCGAGAACAACGGTTGCAGCGCGATGGCTGGCGATGATGGTTATTTCATCGACTCTGACGTGTACCCGGTGATCAGCGAGGTGACCAACAGCTACCACGAACCGAATCGTTTCCAGCTGATATCCGCTGGTGCTGATGGCGAATTCAACACCGAGGACGACCTCTACTCCTTCTCCGACTAGTACAGGATGAACAGTAGTTTTCACCAGTCTCCGAGTCGCGTGCCCAATCAACAAGGGTTCACGCTGCTGGAGCTGATTATCGTGATGGTCGTCTTAGGGGTGATCGCAGGCTTGAGCCTTGCCGGCCTTGATCGCTTCGATCCCGGCAACGTCGGCCTGCGAGCCAGCGTCGAGACCTTCCTCGAGAGTAGCCGCGATCGCGCTCGAGTGTCGGGGCATCCGGTTACCGTCATTCAATCCCCTGCGACTGACGATCAAGATGCTCGCTTGATGCGCTTCGTCTACCGCCGATCACTTGAAGCCTCATTCGAAGGCGCATTCAAGCTCCGTGAGGGAATCCGTTTGACCGGGTCCGCCGCCTTGGATGCGCCGGGGAGGTTCGGCGCTTGTGGTGATCTACGTGAAGGAGGCACCATCGTGGTGGAGGGGCGCGGCATGCCTAACCTCAGCCGTGGATTCTCCTTGGACCTTGATTTCTTCAGCCCGTTGGGGGATGGCGGCGAACTGCTCAACTGGGATGGCTTCCTGTCGATCTCGATTCGTCGTGCTGGAGTAGTTGCCGTCACCTTGCGGGCTGGCAACGATGAGGTCATGCAGGATTTCCTGCTCGAATCTCCAGCAGACAGCACCACCATTAACCAATGGCAACACCTGAAGCTGGTCGCGGCTGACGAGCTGTTCCGGATGTACCTGGATGGCCGTGAGGTGGCTCGTCTTGAGATCGCCGGCAAGCTTGGCGAACCACTGTCTGCTCCGATCCTCGGCGATGAAGAGGATGGCTGGCGCGGACTCGTAGATGAGTTCACGATCTGGGCCCGTATCGGTGAGCTGGGGCCGGAAGTGCCAGGCACAGTCGAGCTCGACCCTGCTGGCCTTCGCCTTCTGTTCGATCGCAACGGCATGTTGGACTCCCGTTTCCATCCTAGCCCTGTGCCGGTAGTCATCAGCGATTTGGGTGATGAGATCGGTTCCTTTGTGGTCGGGCGCTTCACGCAGGAGGCCTCGATATGAGATCCATACGTTTCAACTCCAAGGCCGCCCAACGACGTGGCGCCGCCTTGTTGATCGTCCTGATGGCTTTGGCGGTGCTGTTCTCGCTGGGTGTCCCGTTCCTGTTCGCAAGTCGCGTAAGGTCAGAGGCTGCTAGCGAGACCTACGATCGATCTCGTGCACGAATCGCCGTCGACTCGGCCTCGAAGGTCACCGTCTTCCACGAGGCCTTCAGTCACCCTTCACTCGATAGCACTCCTTTGTGGGATGCTAAATCCGAATGGGATGGCAGCAACCTCGGCGTTTTACCGCAGAGCCTCGGCGAAGATTGGGAAAGCAGCACTGAATCGTGGGGGGCGGAGATCGAAAGCGTACAGTCGAAGGTCTCGATGACCACGGCTCCGGTGATGTTGTTGCAGAACCTGATTCACCCGTGCTTCCTATCGGCTGATGCCGCACACGGAGATACTGAACTCCAGGTCAACTCGACCGACGGTTTCCCGGAGAGCGGCTTATTGCTGATCGGCTCCAAGTGGGTCACTTACGGTGGCATCGACGGACGCAAGTTCACTGAGGTGGTCCAAGACTTGGACGCGCCAGAAGACCTCGAACAGGTGCGCTTCCGTAGTG
>CAZJGH010000066.1:0-12467 GCA_964545405.1 uncultured Planctomycetales bacterium | reverse complement strand
CCCTGCGTGGCCATGGATGCAGGCCTCTCGGGGTGCAATACGCGAGCTCGAGCTTCCCGGACCAATCCCCAAGCGACATGGTGCAGTTGCGGGTCTTGATCGGTGGCAGCTTCGATAGCGAAGTCGCCGACCTTGACGACCAGCAGCTTCAAGATGAGTGTTTCAACCCGTTGCATAAGTTGCTTGGCGTGAACGGCGATCCCGAGCGGACTTGGATCCGCCGCGTGGCTGGAGGCATTCCGCAATACACGGTCGGGCACCTCGATCGCGTCGCTGCCTTCGATGCCATGGAGCAGAAGTTGTCGGGCCTGCATTTCGTCGGCGATTCCTTGCACGGAGTCGGAGTCAACGCGGTCTTGAAGCGCTCACTTGTGGTCGCCGATCGCCTGCTCCCGCAGTAGCCCCATCCGCCGCAGTACGGAGAATTTTCTCCGGCACACAGCCATCAAATCCCCGCAGGTGAAGGGGATGAAGTAGCATCTTGGTAAGCGTAGAACGCTCGTCCCGTGCCACTACTTTCCGTCGTAACCATCCTCTGCGCCGCGCTGCCTCTCCAGCAGCCGGGTCCCGAATACACGCCGCCAAGCGAGCTGTTGCCCGCCACGATTGCTGACGCCTCATCCGAAGGCGAAGACGCCATCGCGGACTTCAAGGTTCCCTCCGGCACGATCATCAGCCTGTTCGCGGCGGAGCCGATGTTCGCCAACCCAGTTGCCCTCGAGGTCGACGTGAATGGCCGGGTGTTGGTCGCCGAGACTTTCCGCCAAGAGACTGAGGGGGTTCCGGATAACCGCACCTTCCCTGAGTGGTTGCAGGACGACCTGCGTCTGCAGACCGTAGAGGAACGCGCCGAGATGATGTTGACCCAGCATCCGGAGTTCGCCACCGAATGGACCGACCGCGAGGAGCGAATCACGGCGTTGATCGATACCGATGGCGACGGCAAGGCTGACCAGGCGACCGTGTTCGCTTCCGGTTTCAGCGGCTTGCTCGACGGCACTGGCGCCGGCTTGTTGGCCCGCGGTGATGATGTCTACTACACCTGCATCCCGAAGCTCTGGAAGTTGACGGATGCCGATAAGGACAACGTCGCCGAAAGTGGTGAAGCTTTACATCATGGCTTCGGCGTACGGGTCGCGTTCCGTGGACACGACATGCATGGCTTGGTCATCGGCCCGGACCGTCGTCTCTATTGGTCGATCGGTGATCGTGGCTATAACGTGATCAGTGATGAGGGTGAAGTCCTGGCGTTGCCTGGGCGCGGCGCGGTATTCCGCAGCAATCTAGATGGTTCTGATCTGGAGGTCTTCGCGATCGGCCTACGTAATCCACAGGAGCTGGCGTTCGATGACTACGGCAACTTGTTCACGGTCGACAACAACTGCGATGCCGGTGACCAGGCGCGCTTGGTCTACCTGATGGAGGGATCGGACAGCGGTTGGAGCATGAACTTCCAATACCTGCCCGACCGCGGCCCATGGATGAGCGAAGAGTGGTGGAAGCCCCAGCCGGATGGCGAAGCACACCCAGCGTTCCTTAACGCTCCGCTTGCCAACATCACCGCTGGCCCGTCCGGCATGGCGTGTTATCCCGGTGTCGGCATGGGACCTGGAATGGAGAATAATTTCTTCGTCTGTGATTTCCGCGGCGGCTCAAGCTACAGCGGCATCGTGCGCTTCACCGTTGAACCACAAGGCGGCGGCTTCAAGTTCGGCGAAGAGGAGCAGTTCTGGTGGGGCATGTTGGTCACTGACATGTGCTTCGGCCCGCGCGGAGACATGTGGGCAAGCGACTGGGTCAGCGGTTGGGTCGGACCTGGCAAGGGGCGCATCTACAAGGCAAGTTTCGAAGGTGCCGATACTCAGCTGCAGGATTCGACCGCGCAGTTGTTGGCCGGCGACTTCAGTGCGCTCGCGGTGGGAAAATTAGCGGCATTGCTGCAGCATCCTGACCGACGAGTTCGTTTTGAAGCGCAGTGGGCCTTGGTCGATCGCGGCGAGGCAGCTGCCTTGGTTAACGCAGCCATGGCGCGAGATGCGGGTGACGATGCAAGCGACGCCGGTGCACGTCTCGCCGAACTCTCTCGCCTGCATGGAGTATGGGGCCTCGGCATGCTGCTGCCGAAGCTGCAGGACAAGGCAGTGGTTTGGGAGTTGTTGAGGGACCCCAACGCGAAAGTGCGTGGTGCAATCCTGCGCGCGTTGCGAGGCCAGCTTGGCGAACTCGGAATGAGCACCAGCAACAAGGCGCAGATCACTACTGCGCTCAAGGACAAGGATTTCAAGGTCAGGTGTGAAGCGGCCTACTTGGTCGGTGAGATGGAGGCTCAAGCTGACGGCTTGAAGTTGCTGTCGGCGCTTGATGACCAAGGAAGCAAGGATCGCTTCGTGATGCACGCGGTCTCGCGAGGCATGGCGCAGAACCTGCCGGAGCTTACGTTGGCGACCTTCGACGGCAACCCGAACCCCAAGCATCGTCTCGCTGCAGTGTTGGCGTTGCGTTGGCAGGGGAGCGCTTTCTTGAGGAACTTCCTCAACGACAGCGACCCGATGATCGCGGCTGAAGCAGCGAACGCGATCTACGACCTGGATATCGCCGCCGCCTTGCCGGATCTCGCACTCACCCTCGCCAAGCATGCTGACTTGCCACGCTCGATGGTGCGGCGCGGGCTGGCCGCATGCAATCGACTAGGTCAACCGCAGCACGCACAGATGCTGTTGGACTTCGTCAACAGCGATGGTGTCGACGCGAAGCTACTTGATGAAGCACGCGAGTACATCGTCAACTGGGATCGCCCTGAGGAGTTCGATCCGATCCGCAACGAGTCTCGTACTTTCGGTAAGCGCGCTGCCGACTGGTTCTACGACAAGGATCTGGATTTCCCTACCGCTGCCGAGATGGATGTCGTCGATCGGGGCCGCGCGGTTTTCACCGAACACTTGATCGCCGGCTGCACCAAGTGCCACAGCATCGATGGCGTGACTCCAGACGGGGTGCTGAATCCTGCAGGTCCAGACCTGTCGAGCATCGGCAACAAGTTGACCGCGGATGAATTGCGCACTGCCATCCTCGAGCCAGCTGACACTATCGCCGAGGGCTTCGAGTTGCGTGACCCGGATGGCAATGTCTTGCCGGTCTCGGTAATGACACTCAACTTGGGTTCAGTACTCAGCGATCACGAGTTGGATGACCTCGTCGCCTTCCTCGGTGCACAGAAACAGCAGCGCCGCATCCTGGTGCACATCGATTCCCAAGGCTATGAACACGCGGTGTGTAAGGCCGGCCCGGATGGAATGTCCTTGGTCGAGCGCAACATGTTGGCTTGGGCCGAGGCCGACAGCCGTTATGAAGTAGTCGTCGACCGCGGTTACGATCGCTTCACGGCGGAAGGTCTTGGCGATTTCGATGCGGTGTTCTTCTACACGACAGGCGAGTTGCCGATGACCGACGACATGAAGCAGGCGTTCCTCGACTTCGTCCGCGGCGGAGGTGTCTTCGCCGGGTCGCACTGTGCCAGCGACACCTTCTATGAGTGGTCCGAGTACGGCAACATGATCGGCGGGTACTTCGATGGCCATCCGTGGCACGAGGAAGTGAAGCTCAATGTCGAGGATCCACTTCATCCATCGACCAAGCACCTGAGCGACGGCTTCACCTTCACCGACGAGATCTATCAGTTCAGCGACCCATACAGTCGCGCGCGCCAGAACATCCTGCTTACGCTGGATACTGATGCCGTCGACATGACCAAGAAGTCCATCAAGCGCAGCGATGGCGACTTCGCGATCAGCTGGGAACGCGCCGAAGGCGAAGGTGCGGTGTTCTACACCAGCCTCGGTCACCGCGCGGAAGTGTGGAACGCTGATTGGTTCCGTCGCCACCTGATGGAAGGAATCCTTACGGCATGTGCACGTCAACCTGAAGCTCCCGCTGAATCCAGACAGGATTATTATGTCGATCTAGGCGGCGACCAGAAGCTCCACATGATGCCGGTCACCGGTGAAGACGGTAAGACCTTCTGGATCTCCGAGACCGAAGTGACCTGGGACCAATACGATCGCTTCTTCATGCGCGAAGATGAGGACAAGAACGTCGATGGCATCACCGGCCCGAGCAAATCGGTGTTCCTCGTAACGCGAGGATTCGGCCATGACAACTACCCAGCACTTGGCATGACCTTCAATGCGGCCAACGAGTTCTGCAATTGGCTGAACCTTCGTGGCACCGGGACATTTCGCCTGCCCACCGAGGAGGAGTGGGTCATGGCAGCTGGCGCTGAGATTCCCGCTGCAGACATGACCAAATACGCTTGGTGCAAGATCAATGCGGGCGAGACCCCGCATCAAGTTGCACAACTCGAGCCCAATGAGTTCGGGCTCTACGACTTCTTCGGCAATGTCGCCGAATGGGTCATCAGTGACAACCCTAAAGGTCGCCTGATGGGCGGCAGTTACCTGGACCAGACTGAGGCAGTTGGCCGCGCGGCATCTGCTGATTACCATATCTCTTGGCAAGAGCGTGACCCGCAATGGCCCAAGAGCGTTTGGTGGATGTCCGACGCCGGCTTCGCTGGTTTCCGCGTTGTTTCCCAAGAAAAACCATGACCAAAGATCTACCCAGAAGAGCGTTCCTGAAGGCTACCGGTCTCGGTGCAGCAGCAGTCCCATTCGCTGGCCTCGTGACCCCAATCGCCGGTAAACCCATGAAGGGTCCGTTGCGCGTCGGCCTTGTCGGCTGTGGTGGCCGCGGAACAGGAGCAGCGATGCAAGCCTTGTCTGCCGATCCTGATGTGATTCTTGTGGCGATGGGCGATTTGTTCGCGGACCGCCTGGCAAGTAGCCACAACGGTCTTGCCGAGAACTTCGGCGAGCGCGTTCAAGTCGATGAGTCACGGCGTTTCGTCGGTTTCGATGCTTACCTGAAGGTGATCGCCGAAGTCGACGTCATCCTGTTCGCGACTCCTCCGGCCTTCCGTCCGGTTCACCTTGCCGCGGCAATCGATGCAGGCCTACACGTATTCTGCGAGAAGCCAATCGCAGTCGATGCACATGGCGTGCGCTCGGTGTTGGAGTCGGCGCAGAAGGCAAGGGAGAAAGGATTATCACTCGCGAGTGGTTTCTGTTGGCGGGCGGCTAACGGCCATCGCGCCCTCTACGGGCGTGTCCATAACGGCGGCATCGGTGAAGTCCGTCACGTCTACGGCACCTACCTTGCCGGAGGCCTGTGGTACAAGGAGCGTCAGCCGGAATGGACCGACCTTGAGTACCAGTTACGCAACTGGCTCTACTACACAACGTTGAGCGGTGACCACATCGCAGAGCAGGCGGTCCACAGCGTCGACAAAATCATGTGGGCGAAACAGGATGTTCCTCCTGTCAGCGCCACCGCACTTGGCGGCCGCCAAACCCGTACTGCCAAGAAGTGGGGCAACGTCTACGACCACTTCGGCGTCGTCTACGAGTGGGAAGATGGCTCGATGGGGCACCTGCAGTGTCGCCAACAGAACGGCGCTCATGGTGAGAACCTTGACCGCATCATCGGTGCGAATGGAGTTGCCTTCGTCGACGGCTGGAATGGTCGCTTCGAGACGACTGGCGATTTCCCATGGCGTTACAGCGGCCCGGGCAACAACATGTACCAGACTGAGCATGATGAGTTGTTCGCCAGCATCCGCTCGGGTGCTGCGATGAACCAAGGCGAAGCGATGGCTCACAGCACCTTGGCCGCGATCATGGGGCGTATGTCAGCCTACACCGGTCAACGCATCACCTGGGAGCAGGCGCTTAACTCGCAAGAGAAACTCACCCCAGATCACTGGGAGTTCGGCAAAGGAGGTCCAGCGCCGATCTCGCAACCTGGGCAGACCAAGTTCGTCTAGAGACCAGGTTTACCGCCTATTGAATCTCGATCGGTACCGCTACCGATGAGGTTCGGACACCGCCGCCGTCAGCACTGACGGCGGCGAAGTTCATTGTGGTGCCGATCAGCACATCCAACATGTGCGGCGGCACGTAGAACACCACCTGCGCATCGCCATGGATGTCCAGCTGTCCTTGTTGCCCGGGGAACATCGGGTTGCCACTGACCATCCGCCTCAGGAAGCGATCGTTGCTGAGTGGTACGATCACGCCGTCCTGGGTGATCGGTCCAGTGCCGCCACTTGCCAGCAGTAGGTAAGCACGGAACCGCTCTTCAGCAGGGAAGTTCAGTTGAAAGGTGATGAAGCCGCCGGCTGGCGAATCGAACGTCCCGGTGTCAGCACTCAGGACAGTGTGGATGCCATAGACCACGGCGCGCCCGGCGTTGGTTCCAGCGGCGGTGTCGGCAAGAGGTGCACCGAGGACGAGGTCTGGGAATCCATCACTGGTCAGGTCGCCTCCACCGGCCATCGATGTACCGACGCCAGCCATTTCAGTGGTCCCTTCGATCTCGAACATGAGTTGGCAATCAACGCCGGAGAATATCTCGATGCGACCAAAGACCGACTTGAAGGAGCGGACGACCAATTCGGTGCGACCGTCGCCATCGACGTCGGCGCCGCAGATCTGGCGACCGAAGATGTCGTAGTTGTTGTCGCCAGTGATCGAGTGCAACCTGGTCGCCGAGCCTGGTGAGAAGATCTCGACCTTGCCGACGTTGAAAGCGAAAGCACCATAGGCGAAGTTCTGTGCACCGACCGCGAGCTCATCGATGCCATCAGCATCGGAATCACTCAATGCGGCGAGGGCTGAGCCGAAGCTTGAGCCAACTGCACTCACACTGCCGTCGGCCGCGAAGTTCACCACACCTGTCAGGGCATCGATGACGTCGACATGGCCACCCTGGATCGTGTCCGGGGAACCCACTACCAAGAGTTTCGCTGGTGAGCCGTAAACTCCCAATGGCAAGCTGGAGGAGGTGTCATTCAGGGCCTCTAATGCGTAGCCAAAGTGGTCACCGGCGGCGACCCCATCGAAAGTGTTGAGCAAGACGCCGTCAGCTCCTGAGAAGACGAACACCGAACCGGCTTCGGCCAGACCGCCCGGCGAGGCATTCGGCGCGCCAACGGCGAAGTCATCCGCGCCGTCACCATTGATGTCACCTAGCTCTACTACCGACCAGCCGAAGGAACTTCCTGCGGTGC
Source organism: uncultured Planctomycetales bacterium (assembly GCA_964545405.1). Classification (GTDB taxonomy): domain Bacteria; phylum Planctomycetota; class UBA1135; order UBA1135; family UBA1135. The sequence goes on along the minus strand of CAZJGH010000066.1, from coordinate 5,344 downwards.
CGGCGAGGGTCAACCATGTGTTGCCCGAGGCGGATTCGAATACGAAGGCACCATCTTCACCCGGAGCACCGATCAAGATATCTTCGGCACTGTTGCCGGAACAATACCCGGCATTGGCAACTGACCAACCGAAAAGACCACCGACGGAAGTGCCTAAGTAGGACATCGTGAAACTGCTGCCGCCGCCAGCCTGTAATTGAACAGCTCCAACGCCATTCTCGTGTGGCGCGCCGAGAACCACTTCCGCAACACCATCGAAATTGATGTCCTGGATAATCACGGCGGATTGACCAAGGCCGGCACCAGCGACGCCGGAGTCAATCGAGGAATGGCTCGCGAAAACTCCGCCTTGGGGTTGGGCAGCGAGAGGGGACACAAGTAAAAGGCACAGCATAGGGAGGGGAATTGCCATGCTATTTAGGATATCGCAAATAGCCCGAAAAGGGGCGACTTACTCTTCCAGTTCAATCCAAGGCACCGCCTTAGGATCGAGGAAGGAGCTCTCGGAAAGGTTGGCATTCTCGCCTCCCTCCACATAACCCATCTCCTCCAACGCGGCCTGTTCAGCTTGAGATATCTCAGCCGCGACAGCTGAGGTCATATCACGCTCGACCAGCCAGCCCTCACCAGCCATGCGCTGGCGCAGCTTCCTGAACATCTCAAGGTTGCCGGCAGCAATGTTCTGATGTTCCCCAGGGTCAGCGGCAAGCCGGAATAGCCAACCGCGTTTGGGGGTAAGGTCTTCTTGCCACATGGCTGAGACGATCATCTTGTAGCCTTCATCACGGAGCGCGCGCAACGCTCCGGCAGGCCCGGACAACAAGGTTCCCTGATGATCGGTCTCGGCAAACGCAGGGCGGTCTTCAAGGCCATCAGTGTGGGCGAAGAAAGGCTTCAAGCTCGCGCCTTGCATTTCGGGAGCGCCGACCGGCCATTCCAACCCCGCCGCATCCAGCAAAGTCGGCAGTACATCAACTAGGCGTACTTGTTCGCCGTGAACCCCAGGACTCCAGCCCATCTTCTCGCCGAGCGCTGGGCTCCATGCGAACTGCAGCGGGACCAGGATCAGTTCGTCATAGAGGGTGTGGCCATGTCCAAGATCGCCGTGGTCCAGAAACTCCTCGCCATGATCCGAGACGATGACCACCAGGATGTCGTCACGAGTGTCGAGCAGCTCCTCCACGAAAGCACCGACCTGATCATCCAGGAAGCGAATCTCTTCGGCATAGGAAAGGCGCAGACTCTCGACCTGCTCATTGGTGAAGGTTCCACCTAAGCTCTGGCGGAACTCCTCCTCGGTCTTGCCATCCAGGTGCGCTTCAACGCCGGTGTGATTGAACATGCCGGCGTAGTCAGGCGCCGGGTCGTATGGATAGTGCGCGTCGTTGAGGTGCAGATAAAGGAATGAGGCGCTGTCAGGCTCCGCATCCAGCCATTCAGTGGCAGTGGTTATCAAGGGTTCCGCGGTGCTGGTGGCATCATGCACGAAGAACTGGAAGCCAGGAGCGAAGCCGAACAGCGGCGTGATGTTGGGATTCGAAGACAGTGCGAGGGTCCGATACCCTCCCGACGCGAATGCCTCGCCAACAGTGCGCATCCGAGGGTTGAGGAAGGTCGTACGCGTGGTGGCCTCGTGCGAGCTGGGCACCTGGCTAGTCATCAGGCTACCGACCGACGGCTTAGTCCAAGGGGCTTGAGAAATGGATTGCGTGAACGCAGCTCCTGTGCGAGCGAGGGCGTCGAGGCGGGGAGTGGTCTCGAGTTCACTACCACCCCAACCGACATGGTCAAGTCGTAGGGAGTCGAGCAAGATGAACACCACGCTCGGCTTCTCGTCGGTGTTGGGGGACAACGCCTTGGCCATCAACTGCGGCAACAAGGCGATGGCTACACAAAGGCAACAGACCAGTGGCTTGGCGACAAAATCAACCGCAGCACCAAAAGCACGCAGGGGTGCCAAGCGGTTAGACTTAGTCAGTGCCGCGACAGCAACGACAGCCAACGCGAGTGCAGCGGCCAACCACAAGCGCCGGCCTCCGGGATCGGAAGCCCACGTGAGCCAGAACAGCCAGCCGTCGCCAGTGTCCGCCCAACCCTCTGAAGACCACATGCCAAACGCACGCCAAGAGCCAGTGAGTGCGGATGCCAGCGCAACCGAGGAGACCACGAAGAGTAGTTTTCCCATGGATGTGAAACAGTATATCCCCCCTGCGCGGATGCCAAAGTCATCTGAAACGGTGGAGTATGTGCCGGCGACTCAGGAGGATGGGCCAGCCATCAACGCCCTGTACAACAAGGTGTTCAAGATGGACCGCAGCTTGGAGCACTACGAGTGGAAGTATTGGCTCAATCCTGCCGGGCCACCAACTGGGATGTTGGCGCGTGACAAGGCAACTGGCCGCTGTCTAGCTACAGGAATAGGGCAGCGTCACAGAGCTTGGGTCGACGGCAAGCTCAGCTATGGCGCCTTGCTTTGTGAGAGTGCTTCCGACCCAGATGAGCGTGCCGGTGGCAAGATTTGGCGCGAAGTCATGCTCGGGTTCGGGGTGACCACCAACGACGATCATGGAGTGGTGTGGGCATTCGGAGGTCAATCCTCTGACGCCGCCATCAAGGTCGGCACTCGCTGGTTCGGTTATAGGATCATGATGGAACTAGTGACCTGGGAGATTCGGCTAGGTACGCGGTCTTCCTTGCGCCGTCATCTCGGGATGTTCGACTCCATCCTCGGATCAATCTCGGCGCCCATCCTTGATTTCCTCTATCGCTCGCGGTGGCGCAAGCGCGAATTCGGATTGGAAACCACAGATGTCGACCGCTTCGGTCCAGAGTTCGATGAGCTGTGGGAGCGTTATCGGGATCTGTACCCGGCCTGCTTCTATAGAGATGCAGACACCCTGAACTGGCGCTACATAGATAATCCGGTTTGGAAGCATCGGGTGGTCGCCGCCCGTCGAGATGGCCGCTTGGTCGGCTACATCATCTGGCGCGAATGGAACGACAGCGGTGCAATGATCTCGACCGTGCTGGATTTTTGGCATGGCAAGGATCAGGAAGTCATGCAGACCCTGATTGATGTCGCACGCCGCAAAGCCCTCGCTGACGGCTGCGTATTCCTGCGCTTCGCCCTGCAGGAGGGTGGTCCTGAACAAGAGGCCTTCCAGTCATTCCGTTCCGGGCGCAAGAGCCCTCACGAGCGGGTCGACAAGATCATCTGCACACCGATGCCCGGTTCAACTCCTATGGACCAACCGATCGAAGTGTACGAACAGCTGCGAACGGTGCTGTTCGGAGAGAACTGGTATTACACCCAGGGCGATTGCGATTTCCGCGACTGAACCCTTCAGCTAGAAGTCTCGTCGACGGAAGCCCCACAGCGCCAGGCCGTAGAGCAGCAGCGTTACGCTCGCCATCCAACCAGCCTCGTACCAAGGGATGAAGCCGTCGGCGATTGGCATGACCAAGTCGAGGTCGATCAGGTTGTAGAGCGAGTAGTCCCAGAGGTCCTGAATCATGTAGATGGCGAGATTCATGAGCAGGAATCCGAGCACCAGCATTCCAGCCTTAAGGTAATGGCTGAAGCGCGTGCTCAGCGCCATGGTCGCGGTGAACGCCATCAGGATGAACAGGAATGAGTAGATGGTGCCCTGCAGTAGATGCGCCAGATTGAGGTCCTCATCAACGCTGGCGGCAAGCGGGATCGAAGCCAAGGCTACTGCAAGGAAGGGGACGAACAGCATCACCACTCCAGTAACCCAACGGACCAGCAGGATCCGCGCTCGGGAGATAGGACGTGAAAGAAGCAGTTCGGCAGTACGTCGATCGACTTCACGCGCGACTATTCCGGTACCCATCAAGCCAGCAGCGGCAATACCGAACATGCCTGCGCCCTTGAAGAAATGCTGTACGCAGAAGTACGCCCAGAATCCGTGTGCATCGAACGCGCGGACGAAATCCTGCAGCGGCTCGAAGGGGATGAACTTGATCATCTCCGGGAAGTTGTCGCGCATCTCCGGCCAATAGAAAGCGCCACCGATCATGTTCAGTGCCAACAGGACGGTGTACCCGATCATCAGGAAACGTTGCTCCCGGAAGAAATGCTTGGCGATATTCACTGTGCATCCTCCGTCGTCTTCTCCGGACCATAGAGGGCGTCGAATACCTCTTCCAGTTTGCCGTGGTAGTGAAGACTCCAGTCCGTTCCGCTGCCTGTCCAACTGATATTCGAACTCTTCGGCAGTGAACCTGCATCCAAGGGTTCGCGCAAGGCCAAGTCAACCGTATGACCGGCGCGCTGCAGGATGTTGGCGATGGTGTCACATTCGAGCAACTTGCCGCTGCGTAAGAAGGCGACTCGCCTACAGACCCTTTCGACACTAGCCAGGTCATGAGAGGAGAAGAAGATGGTCTTGCCGGTCGCGGCTTCGGCGAGAAGTATCTTCTCGAGTTCGTGTCGCGCATCCGGATCGAGACCCTCCATCGGCTCATCGAGCAGGATGACGGGTGTGCCACTACAGAGGGCTTGAGTCAGCAATAGCTTGCGCTTCATGCCGTGACTTAGTGCTCTGACCTTACGCTTCGGGGGCAAGCCGAAGGACTTGAGCATCGCGTTGGCTCGGGGAATATCCGCGCGTTCGTAGAAGCTGAGCGCGAAGTCGAGCATTCCGCGTACGGTCATCGAGTCGTACATCGCGGTCTCACTCGGAGCATATGCGCAGAGTCTACGTGCTGCGAGTGGATCGGCCACGGCGTCGATGTCGCCGATCCTGATGGTGCCGGAATCGATCCTGGCCAAGCCAAGAAGGCACTTCAGGAACGTGGTCTTGCCGGCGCCGTTGGGGCCGACGAATCCGAAGACCTCGCCTGGCTCCACCGTCAAGGAGACGCCGCGCAACACGGGTTGGGCGGCGTAGCTCTTATGGATGTCAGCAGCTGAAAGCACTACGCATGATTGTACGCGGCTGGCTCTCCCTTGACCGGGGTCAAGTCGATGCTTCCTTCGACCACCTCGACTTTCACAAGATGGATTCCATCCAACTCGCCGGACAGTAGCTCGGTCGACAACGGGTTGAGCAATTCGCGCTGCAGCAGCCTGCGTAATGGGCGCGCTCCGAAATCCTGGTCGTAACCGTTCTTGGCGAACCAATCGCGGGCGTCGTCGGTGACAGTGAGGCCAAGCTGATGGTTGTGCATCAGGCGCTCCTCGAGTTCATGCAACTGCATATCGACGATGAGCTTGATCACCTCCTCAGGTAGGCGGTTGAACTCAAGGACCTCGTCGAGGCGGTTGATGAACTCAGGGCGGAAGTGCGCCTTGAGCTGGCTCATGTCGCGGATGTTCGAG
>CAZJGH010000065.1:0-12657 GCA_964545405.1 uncultured Planctomycetales bacterium | reverse complement strand
CGACACCAGTTGCACCAAGCACCCTGTCCTTGAGCTGGCCACCCTACCGGGTAACGACGGCACGCTGACTACCTTGAGTGTCGAGGAATACTGTCAGGGGGTCGCGCCTGGAGTGGCGACCTTGGCTTCACGCGCTGCATCCGGTGAACATGCCTTGGTCCTCTGCTCCAACGATGCCGAGGCCGATCGGCTGCAGCAGATCCTGAGCGAAGGCGGCGACGAACAACACGCGCTCGAACTGAAATCCGGTGGACTTGAACGCGGCTTCCGGATTCCAGAAGCGCGCTTGACCGTGATCCATCATCGCGAGTTCATTCCCGGACATGGTGCTCACCGGCCGAAGCCACGACGTCGGCGGGATCATAAGACCACTCCGATTGAGACCGTGATGGCACTCAAGCCTGGCGACTTGGTGGTGCATGCTGTCCACGGCCTGGCGCTGTTCCGTGGCCTCGACCGGGCCGAGAGCCAAGCGACCCAGGATTTCATCCTGCTCGAGTTCAAGGACAACGCCGAGTTGAAGGTTCCGGTCTCTCGAGTGGACCTGGTCGAGCGGTTCATCGGTGCTGGCGGTGGCAACCCGGAGCTCGACCGCCTTGGTTCCGGTTCCTTCGCCAAACGCCGGATGAAAGTCGAATCGGCGGTCGAGGACCTGGCCGCCGAGATGCTCGACATCCAAGCCAAGCGTGAAGCGGTGCCCGGCTTCGCGTTTCCTGATGGCGGCGCCGAACAAGTCGAATTCGAGGCATCCTTCCCGTGGGAAGATACGCCTGACCAAGCGCAAGGCATGCTCGAGATCCACGCCGACTTGGCCTTACCACGGGCGATGGACCGCTTGTTGTGTGGTGATGTCGGTTACGGCAAGACTGAACTGGCCGCACGCTCGGCCTTCCGCGCCATCCATGCCGGCAAGCAAGTTGCACTGTTGGTCCCGACTACTGTGCTGGCTGAACAGCATGTGCGTTCACTGCGCCAGCGATTCGCTGATTGGCCGATGGCTATCGAAGTCTTGTCGCGGTTGGTCAAGCCAGCCAAGAAGCGCGAGATCATCGCCGACTTGAAGAGTGGTGCGGTCGACTTCGTGGTCGGCACGCATCGACTGCTGTCGAGGGATGTCGAGTTCAAGAACCTTGGCTTGGTGATCATCGATGAGGAACAGCGTTTCGGGGTGCGGCATAAGGAGGAGCTCAAACGCAAACGCGCACAAGTAGACGTGCTGACCCTCACCGCCACGCCGGTCCCGCGCACCTTGCATATGGCGATGGCAGGTATTCGCGACATCACTTCCTTGAGCACTGCGCCGGTCGGTCGCCAGGAAGTCCACACCGAGTTGCGTTACGACGACGAGAAGGACCTCATCCAGGATGTTCTGGAGCGCGAACTGGCGCGCGGTGGTCAAGCGTTCTTCCTGCATAACCGGGTGAAGACATTGGACCTTACTGCTGAGCGCATCCAACGGCTGGTGCCGCAAGCGCGAATCGTGGTCGGCCATGGGCAGATGGAGCCGAAGGAGCTGGAGAAGGCCATGCTCACCTTCGTACGCGGCGACGCCGACATCCTGGTCGCGACGACCATCATCGAGAGTGGCCTCGACATCCCGAATGCAAACACCATCTTCGTCGACCAAGCGCAGCGCCATGGCCTGTCCGACCTCCACCAGTTGCGTGGCCGGGTCGGCCGCTCGGAGAAACGCGGCTACTGCTATCTGCTTATCCCACGGGGCAAACCGCTGCCGCTCGATGCGCGTCGACGCCTCAAGGCGATCGAGGAGATGCGCTATCTCGGTGCGGGTTTCCAACTGGCAGTACGCGACCTCGAGATTCGCGGTGCTGGCAACCTGCTGGGCTCCGAACAATCCGGCCACATCAACGCGGTCGGCTATGAGACCTACCGCCGCTTGCTAGCCGAAGCGGTCACGCGCATGCGCCGCCAGGGTCGGGTCGCTGCCAGTGGCATTGAACCGGCCTGCGATTTGGCTCTTGGCTTGAACGCCGCCTTGTCGCCGGAATTCGTGCCCGATGAGGAGACCCGGCTGCAGCTACTCCGCGAACTCGACCGCATCCGCACTCCCGAACAGATCTCGGCAGTGTTGGAATCCGTCCGCGACCGCTTCGGACCGCCACCACAAGAGCTCGAGAACCTGGCCAAACTGTTCTTCTTGAAGCACCGCCTCGGGCGACTCGGGCTTGACGCCATGCAGAGGGTCGAAAATCACCTCTCTTGCTCACTCCGAGAAGCAAAAATATTCGAGAAGGCGATTTCGGGATTGGGCATCGATTTGCGCGTGATGACCGCACGTAGGGCCAGATGGATGCTGCCCGACCCGCAAGCCAGTCCCGAGGAAGTGCTGGAAATGGTCTTCGCAACCGCAATCGCTTGCCGCCAACCCCGGAAACAGCGAAAATGCACACGAGGCAAATCCAAGTGAGAACCTTTCTACTAAGTCTGCTAATTTCCACCGCTACCACCAGCGCCATATGCGCCCAGGGTCCTGGCAATACCAGCATCGATCAAACCTTGGTCATCATCAACGACCAGATCCTGACCGAATCGATGGTGGTCAAGATTGCCGATCGCCTGCTCGCCGTTAATCCTGAGCTGGAAGTTCCAGCAGCTGGTCAATATGCCTTGAACACTGGCATTCGTAGGATTCTTTATCACGAGAGCTTCGTCCGCCTCGGCCTCGATGAAAACCTCTTGGACCCGCAAGTCGCTGCTCGAATCCAAGCGTTGATTTCGGAAGATGGCTCACGTCAGCGCTTCCTGAATCGCATCGCTGCGGATGGCTATACCAGCATCGAGGAATTTCGAATCGCCCTGCGTCACCAGTTCGTCGAAAGCACGGTGGCCGGCATCGTCAGCGGCTCGATCCCTTCCCCTAATGAAGGCAAGCGGCAGATTTCCGAGCCGACGCCATCTGAGCTGCGTGAGGCATTCGCCCAGAACGTCAAATATCGTGAGCGTCCGGCCGAATTCGAGTGGGCCACGCTGAAATTCCTCAACGATCCCTCGCTTGCTCCCCCTGCTGAACGCGCGGCAGAGACCCTCAACCGCCTTGGCGCCAACCTGATGACCATCAACACTGCGCTTGCCAAGGCCGACAAAGTGACGACGTTCGATGAAATCCGCCCAGGTGCCAAGAAAGAATTGGCGGATTTCCTCAGCACCGCCACCCCTGGCGAGTGCATGGAGCTGCCAAGCACAGTTTCTGGCGTCTACCAATTGGTCTTGGTGACCAAGCGTAGTGAAGCCCGGACCTTCACCTTTGCCGAGGCGCAACTTCTTATTACGCAAGACCTTATGAGGCTTGCGCAAGAAAATGCCGTGCAGGGCGAGCTGTCCGCAGTGTGGCAAGACGCCTACGTCTGGATTTCCGATGATCTGCCAGGGCTGCAAGACAGCCTCGACTTTACTTTTGGCGGCGGAAATTCAGGCTCAGAAGAATTCTAGCTGTAGAATAATCCGCCCTTTTGCGCGAACCGGATGGACGGTTCCGCGTTGTCCCAAGGAGCCATGACCGAATTCCACAACGATTACACCGATTACGAGTACCACAGGCCGTGGGAGCACGACACCTCCTTCAATGATGTACTCGCCGAGCAGCTTCGCCGCGCTCCTTACCTGATTGCCTCCGCATTCCTGCACTTCCTGATCGGCTTGATCGTGATGGGCATCATGGTGCTGACCGGTGGCGAGGAGAACGCCGTGCCGCAGTTCGTGGCAGCCGCAACCGAACCTCCACCCGAGGTCGAGGAAGAGGAAGAGGTCGAAGAGGAGATCATCGAGGAGATCATCGAAGAGCCGATCATCCAGGAGACTGATCTCGAGGAAGTCGTCGAGCAGGAAACCTTGGAAGAGACCGGCGACCCTGACATGAATGCTGATGCAGCCTTCGACTCCGATGCCTGGAACAACGATGTTGGTCTCGGTGGCGGTGCTGGCGGCAAGATGGGTGGCCGTGGCGGTCGTGGTGGCAAGCGTGGCGGTTCCCCTCAAGAGAAGGCGGTACTCGATGCGCTGAAGTGGCTCAAGGATCACCAGTCACCTGGTGGTTTCTGGGATTCCGACCAGTTCATGTACAACGACGTATATGACGACAAGCCACCAAGTGATGGCATCGGCAACCCTGTCAACGACGTCGGCCTAACCGGCTTGGCACTGTTGGCTTTCCTCGGCAACAACCACACCTTGAGCAAAGGTAAGTACAAGCAGGTCGTCAAGGATGGCATCACCTGGTTGACCGATGTTCAACAGGACAGTGGTCTGTTCGGCGACAAGGCAGGTAACTCGACCTTGTACAACCAGTCCATCGCCACCATGGCTTTGGGTGAGGCTTACTACTTCTCGGGTCAGGCGCCACCACTCAAGCGCCCGATGAAGAAGGCCGTCAACCTGATCGTCAAGGCACGTAACCCATATGGTGCTTGGCGTTACGGTCTCGAGCCTAACGGCGACAGTGACTCCTCCATCACCGGATGGATGGTCTTCGCGCTGAAGACCGCTGAAGACAGCAAGCTCGCTGTCGACAAGGCTTCCTACGATGGCGCCGAAGTCTGGTTCGATTCCATGCAGGACAAGAACACCGGTCGTGTCGGCTACGCTTGGGGCGAAGGCGGCGGTGGACCAGGTTCACTCCCTTCCCGTCCACCACAGTACATCGACAAGTTCCCGGCCGAGAAGTCCGAGTCGCTCACCGCTGTAGCACTGTTGTCGCGCATCTTCATGACCAACCATGATGAAGTGAAGAAGTGGTCGGATCACCCGAACTACGACATGCTCAAGAAGCAGGCTGACCTCCTCGCCTCGAAGCCACCGAAGTGGGACGAGGATGGTTCGATCGACATGTACTACTGGTACTACGGCACCTTCGCCATGAACCAGTGGGGCGGCAAGCAGTGGAAGGATTGGAAGAAGGCTATCGAGGCCGCTTTGATTCCTACCCAGCGCCGCGAGGACAAGGAAGACAACTTCTTCGGTTCCTGGGACCCAGCTGGTCCTTGGGGTGAAGAAGGTGGTCGTGTCTACTCGACCGCGATCTGTGCCTTGATGCTTGAGGTTTACTACCGTTACGCTCAAGTGCTTGGTGCTCGCTAGAGTCTCCTGACTCTTCTCGAAGGTGGATGACGAAAGTCATCCACCTTTTTTTAATTCGAACCGCGCAAGAGTTCGTCCCGTTATGCAAAGCATGATGGAAGAACACTCATTCAACGAAGTACTCGCGGAACAAGTCCGTCGCGCGCCGTATCTGATCGCGTCGATGTTCCTGCATTTCATTATCGGATTGTTCGTGATGGGTTTGTTGGTGCTCACCGCCACCGAAGAGACTCCGCCACCGAAACTGGTGGCCGCTGCAGTCGAACCGTTGCCTGAAGTGAAGGACGATCCTGTAGTCGAGCCGAAAGTCGATGAGCCGGTAGTCGTCGAACCTATCGTCACCGACACTCCGATCGAAACGGATGAGACTCCACAGACCCTGGAGGACGACGGCGCCCCGAACCTCAACGCTGACTCGCCCTTCGATGCACCCTACACCGGTAACGACGTCGGACTCGGCGGCAACCCAGGTGGCAACATGGGTTCTCGCGGGAGTGGCGGCCCGGGTGGTGCGCCAGCTGCTACCGAAGCCGCGGTAGAAGCCGGATTGACCTGGTTGCGCGACCACCAATCACCAGGCGGCTACTGGGATGCCGATGGTTTCATGCACAACGACGTGCATATGGATAAGCCATCGAGCGATGGTGTCGGAAACCCAGTGAATGATGTCGGCTTGACCGGCTTGGCCTTGCTCGCGTTCTTGGGTAACGGCAACTCGATGAACGACGGCAAGTTCCAGAAGTCGGTGAAGAACGGCACCACCTGGTTGCTCAAGGTGCAGCAGGACAACGGCTTGTTCGGCGATGAATCCGGCAACTCGACCTTGTACAACCAGTCCATCGCGACGATGGCGTTGGGCGAGGCATACTACTACTCCAACCTCGCGCCACAGTTGAAGGCGCCGTTGACCAGTGCCGTCAACCTGATCGTGAAGGCGCGCAACCCGTACGGCGCGTGGCGCTACGACCTGGAACCTAACGGCGACAACGACTCGTCGATTACCGGATGGATGATCTTCGCGTTGAAGACCGCGGATGAGACCGGCATCGCGATCGACAAGGCCGCCTACGACGGCGCTGAAGTGTGGTTCGACTCGATGCAGGACAAGAACACCGGGCGTGTCGGCTACACCTGGGGCGGTGATGGGGCCGGAGTCGGATCGCTGCCATCTCGCCCAACGAATTACGTGGACAAGTTCCCTGGCGAGAAGTCCGAGTCGCTGACCGCTGTCGCGCTTTTTTGGCGCATCGTCATGACCGCCACCAACAACGTGAAGCGGTGGGGCGCTCATCCGAACTACCAGATGGTGAAGAAGCAGGCTGACTTGATCTCTGCGAAGCCGCCGCGATGGGACGCGTCCGACGGGTCGATCGACATGTACTACTGGTACTACGCGACGTTCGCGATGAACCAGTGGGGTGGCAAGCACTGGAAGGACTGGAGGAAGGCGATCGAATCCGCCTTGCTCCCCAACCAGCGCACCGAGGATGAGGAGGACAACTTCTACGGTTCATGGGATCCCGTCGGTCCTTGGGGAGAAGAAGGCGGGCGTGTCTATTCGACTGCGATCTGCACCTTGATGATGGAGGTCTACTACCGCTACACCAACGTTCTCGGGGCCCGCTAGCTCGTCCTTCCGGGGGAGGGCGGTTGTGTGTAACTTTGTTGCGTGCGATTGTCCTCCCCCGCCTCCCTTCTTCTCGCCGGTTGTGCCGTGGCCCTGGTGGCCTGCGGAACTTCGGAAACGACGACAGACACGACCAGCCTGGCTCCTCTCGAGGGTCCACGCCCCAACATCCTGTTCATCTACAGCGATGACCACTCGGCTGCAGCGGTGAGCGCCTACGGCTCGGTGTTACCTGCAACACCCAATATCGATCGGCTTGCCGATCAAGGCGTACGCTTCGACAACGCCTTCTGCACCAACGCCATCTGTGGTCCGGCACGCGCGGTGGTCTTGACCGGCAAGCACAGCCACATCAATGGCTTCATCGACAACGAGAACAGCGTCTTCGATGGCGATCAGCAGACCTTCCCGAAGCTACTTCAGGCTGCTGGCTACGAGACCGCCATCATCGGCAAATGGCATCTGCATTCAGACCCACAGGGCTTCGACTATTGGGACATCCTGCCCGGCCAAGGGCGCTACTACTCGCCGGAGTTCATCAACAAGGACGGCAAGTACTCACTGCCTGGCTACAACACCGACATCGTCGCGGACAAGGCGATCGATTGGCTGAGCAATCGCCCTGCGCAGGACAAGCCGTTCATGCTGATGTGCCAGTTCAAGGCACCACACCGCGCATGGCAGGCAAGCCCGCAGGAAGTCGGCCTGTTCGACGACATGTCGATGCCCGAACCTTCGACCTTGTTCGATGGCGGCGACAACCTCGCCAGTGCCGCTCGCGAACAGAAGATGAGCATCTCCAAGGATATGTGGTTGTACTACGACCTCAAGGTGCCGCCACTGGAAGGTGAGGAGCTGACCGGACCTGATCGCTGGGCAGTCGGCCGCGAGAAACACATGACGACTGAGGAGCACGCTGCCTGGCAAGCCGCCTATGTGCCACGCAATGAGGCATTCCGCGCCGCCAACCTTGAAGGCGATGACTTGGTGCGTTGGAAGTACCAGCGTTACATCAAGGACTACATGCGCTGCATCCAAGGAATCGACCGTAACGTCGGGCGCATCCTCGATTCACTCGAGGCCAGCGGCATGGCCGACAACACCATCGTCATCTACACCTCTGACCAGGGCTTCTTCCTGGGTGAACATGGCTGGTACGACAAGCGCTTCATGTATGAACCTTCCTTGAAGGTGCCGCTGCTGGTTCGGTGGCCTGAAGTGATCGCAGCTGGGGAAAGCCGTGACGCCTTGGTACAGAACCTGGATTTCGCGCCGACCTTCCTGGAGATCGCTGGGGCTGAGATACCGGACGACTTGCAGGGCGAGAGTCTGCTGTCGATCTTGCGTGGACAACAGGCTCCCCAGTGGCGCAAGGGAATCTACTACGAATACAGTGGCGAGCGCACCCACAACGTCGCCGCCCACTACGGCATCCGCACCGACCGGTGGAAGCTGATCCACTACCCACGCACTGATGAATGGGAGTTGTTGGACTTGGTCAACGATCCGGAGGAGATCAACAATCTTTATGCCGATCCGGAATATGCGTCGATGGTCGCAACCCTGAGTAGCCAGCTGCGCGAGCTGCGGATTCAGTATCAGGTGGAGCCGCGCGCCGAGCTGTCCATGCCGAGCATCTTTTCCGATGGCATGGTCCTGCAACGCAATAGTGAAGTCGCAGTCTGGGGCTCCGCTGAACCGAACAGCACGGTGACCATCACTACCGATTGGGGTGTCGAAGGCGAGGCCGAAGTCAGTGCTGATGGGAGTTGGGCGACCACCATCTCCACTGGTGATGCTGGCGGCCCACATGGCTTCACCGTTGCGGAAGCCGACAACACGATCTCTTGCGCCGACGTGCTGTTCGGCGAAGTCTGGCTTTGCGGCGGGCAGTCGAACATGGAATGGACCCTGGGACCGAAGGTTGGCCCTGGCATCGATGACTGGAAGGAGGAGTTGAACGACGCCGACTTCGCTGACATCCGCCTGTTCGATGTTCCGCATCAGATCTCCGCCACCCCAAGAGATGACGTGACCGCCACCTGGCGAAGTGCGACGCGCGACACGGCAAGTTCATTCAGTGCCATCGGTTTCCTCTACGGCCGACGACTTCACGCTGAGCTTGACGTGCCCATCGGCTTGATCTCATGCAACTGGGGAGGCACCGTCGCGGAGGCTTGGATGAGTGAAGAAGCCTTGCGGGCGTTCGGTGGATTCGACAAGGAACTCGATCGATTGCGCGACGACGATCAATCACAGTCCATCGCCAAGCGCCAGGCGGCATGGTGGGATTCCCTCGGAGGACCTGATCCCGAGCTGAGTCTCTCACCCGCCATGGCGATTCTTCCCGGTGCGTGGGCAGGCAAGCTAGCCAACTTCGACGGAGTGGTTTGGTATCACCGCGAGGTAGAAGTGCCTGCACATTGGGCTGGCAAGGAACTCACCCTGGAGCTGGGACCGATTGACGACAACGACACCACCTGGTTCGGCGACGTCGTGGTCGGCAAATCCCACGCAGGTGGGCTGTGGAATACACCACGAAGTTATGCGGTCCCAGCCAACGCGGTCAAAGCCGGCAAGACTGCGATCAGCATTCGGGTGGTCGATACCGGCGGTGCCGGTGGGTTGACCGGATCGGATAAGCAGATGCGTCTGCTGCTGAACGGTAGCGCTGAATCAATCCCGCTATCTGGCCAGTGGCGAACCTTGACGGGTAAATCCATGAAGGACCTTGGTGCAATACCACGAGGTGGATGGCCACATCAGAACGTGCCGTCGGTGTTGAACAACGGCATGTTGTCGCCGGTCCTTCCATACGCGATCCGAGGAGCGATCTGGTACCAAGGTGAATCCAACGCCAACCGCGCGAAGCAATACCGCACCCTGTTCCCTGCGATGATCAAGGACTGGCGTCAGCGTTGGGGAATCGGCGACTTCCCGTTCTACTTCGTCCAGATCGCGCCGTTCAATTATGGTGGCGGCCGTGAAGGTGGTGCCTTACGTGATGCCGAGCGACGGGCGCTTACCACCAGCAACACCGGAATGGCCATCACCATGGACATCGGCAACCCCGGAAACATCCATCCGGGCAATAAGCAAGACGTCGCTGACAGACTGGCGCGCTGGGCTCTGGCGGGAACCTATGAACGCGATATCGATGCGGTCTGCGGCCCCTTGTTCAAGGGTTGTGATGCCGTTGACGGCAACGCACTACGGGTCAGTTTCGAGTTCGCCGCTGGCCTTACCACCAGTGATGGCCAACCTCCGAGTCATCTTGAACTGTTGGATTCGAACGGCGACTGGATCGCAGCTGACGGCACGATCACCGACGGCAAGCTAGTGGTCTCTAGCCCGAATGTCACCAAGCCACGAGCCGTGCGCTACGGCTGGGCATCCGCAGCTGAACCGAACCTAGTCAACGGCGCTGGCTTGCCGGCATCGACCTTCACAAGTGAGTAGGAAGATCCACGCAATCGCCAGCTTCACTGTTGTTGCAGCGTCGATCGCCGTGGCCGGGTGCGGCACCGAGGAGCAAGCTTCTTCGCAGCTCGCCTCCACCTCGTGTGGAACTTGCCATGCTGAACAACTCCAACGATGGTCCGACAGTCATCACGCCTTGGCCGAACAGGAGCTTCCTGCCGGCACGATTGTCGTCAACGACGTAGGGCCTGATGGCCAGCCGCATGAGTACGAGGCACTGCGTTCGATCGGCGTGGACCCACTTGTGCAGTACATCGTTGAGCTCGATGGGCGGCTGCAGGTCCCGCAACAGGCCAGGGACTTCGATGACGACTCTTGGTTCGATGTGTTTGCCGACGGGCGCGGCCCTGGAGAATGGGGCCATTGGACTGGTCGCGGCATGAACTGGGACACCATGTGTGCGGTGTGCCATAACACCGACTTGCAACGCGAATGGTCCGCCGAGCAGGATTCGTTCGACACCACTTGGCTTGAGCATGGCGTGGGTTGCACTGCTTGCCATTCCGACGCTGCCGACCACGCTCGTGATGAACAAGCACCGATCCCGACCCCGTCGTCGGAGTCGTGCTGGCCGTGCCATGCCCGTCGCTCTGAACTTGTGGCGGATGGGCCTGGCGATCATTTCCTCGACCGCTACTTCCCCGGCCTGCCAGACTTCAATGACACATGGCACGTGGACGGCCAGATCCGTGACGAGGACTTCGAGTACACCTCGTTCGCCTTGTCGAAGATGCATGCCGTCGGGGTGACTTGCCTAGATTGCCACGACCCACACACCGCCAAGCTTCGTATTCCTGGAGATACCCTGTGCATGACATGCCATTCCGGTGGCGGGCGCGTTCCCGCTCCGATCGTTTCCACTGACACCCATTCGGGGCATCAAGCAGGAACACCTGGCAGCAAGTGCGTTGATTGCCACATGACGACTACGGTCTATATGCAGCGTCATCCAAGGCACGATCACGGGTTCCTGGTTCCTGACCCGCAGTTGAGCATCGAGACGGGTGTCCCGAATGCCTGCAACAAGTGCCACACCGACAAGACTAATGAATGGGCGGCTGCGATCGTGGAAGCACGCCCGACCTGGAAGGGCAATGTCGAGATTCGTCGGCGCGCACGAGCGATGTTCGCAGCTCGAAGCGACCACCCCGATGCCCTATCCAAACTACTTGAAGCCACTGAACAAGAGACCCAACCCACTTGGCGAGCGGCTCTGCTGGGGATGCTGCAGGCCTGGCCTGAAGATCAGGGTGCGCAACGACTCCTGGTGGCGGCCGCGTCGTCCGACGATCCGCTCCAGCGCGCCTTGGCTTGGCCATTGCCGGAACTCCTGGATGACCCTGTTCGCGCAGTGCGCTTGAACGCGGCGCGAGCACTTCCCCCGCAGGTGGTCGACAACACCATCGCAGGTGCAGACTTGTTGAACAGCCTTCGTCATAACCGCGGCCAACCATCCGGTGCCATGCAAGAGGCTCAATACCATCTCGCCCGCGGTAACGCCGAGCAGGCGATAGTCATGGCGCAATACGCCTCGCGCTGGGAGCGAACCTCGCCTGCGCCTTTGCACCTGCAGGCCACTGCCTTGGATAGTCTTGGACGAACGGGCGAAGCCTTGGCCATCATGCAGGATTGCTGCGAGCTCTTTTCCGATGACGCCACTTCCTGGTATTTGCTGGGACTTGCTGCAGCGGCTGAACAGGACTACCAACAATGCAAGCAGGCTCTCCGCACCGCCTTGCGCCTACAACCCGCATTCCCCGCCGCTGAACGCAACCTCCAAGCCATCTTGGATTTCGAGAGGCAACAACAGGATCAACCGCGGTAGTCGCCGCACTGCAAACACAAGGCCCTGACTATCTCTCGATAGCCAGGGCCTTGAATGTGCTCCTTGAATCAGGAGCAGCTAGTCACTTAGCGCAGGGCGTTGACCGCGGCAGCCAAGTGCGACTTCTTGCGCGCAGCAGTGTTGCCGTGCAGTTGATTCCACTTGACGTTCTTGTCGATCATCTTGGTGGCCATCAAGAAGTTCTTCTCTGCATCTTCAAGGTTGCCCTCTTCGATGGCATCGTTGGTGCGCTTAATCCAGGTGCGCATAGCGGAACGACGACCGCGGTTGCGTTCGCGGCGCTTGAGGCTCTTCTTAAGGGAAGCTGAGGCTGACGGAGTGTTCGGCATGACGTAAGTGGGTCCCGCAAAATCGGGCGGAATATTGTAGTGGTAATGGCTACTTTCGCAAGGCCTTCTTAACTGCTTTCATCAGGGTTAGCCTCGCCCCGAGAAGCCCTCAGGAAGGCCGCTGAATCCAGTCCGGAGGCTGAATCCGCATTCCCTGCGTTGCGTAGGGCCTGTTCGGCAGCCAAGTTCTTGCGTGCGCGCATGGCTTCAGTATCGCGTGGATTGGACTCAAGAGCCTGCTGATAGTAGTCGAGGGCGGTATCTACCTCGCCCGAGGCGGC
>CAZJGH010000064.1:0-12690 GCA_964545405.1 uncultured Planctomycetales bacterium | reverse complement strand
ACACCACCCGCGGCCTCCTTGGCGCGGTCCTTCTCGGCTTTCTTGTCTGCTTCTGAAGATGAGAAACTAGCCCAAGAAGTATCGTTCTCAGCGTACTTGTTGATCCATGCCGCATGCCAAGCTGCGACGACCTTCTTGTTCCACAACGAAGCCTCGGCCCATTCTGGGGTTCCAGGGTCGATCCCAGAGATTGATTTCCAGCCGAAGTTAGTTCCTTTACCGATTCGAGTAAGAAGTTCGTTCAAGGCAGAAGCCAGGTTCATCCCATCGACACTGTTGTAATCGACAGCCAGCATGGCGTTGATGATGGCAGGGTAAGTGCCTCGGGGATAGTCATCCACTAGGCGTTTACCAGCACGGTTGGATTGCGCACCGGAATCATCCAAGAACAGCACTAGGTCCTCTTGGATGTCAGCCCACTCCTCGTCACTGCTTCCTGACCATTTCGGCAGGGCAGGAACCTTATCGAGTTGGATGAGCGATTCGTCGGTGACGCCACGCACTGAAACTGGCTCGCCGATAGCTGGAACTACCCAATCCTTGCCGACGGCAGGAACCTTGACCGGTTCAGGCTTTGCGTCTTCACCGGCTTCCGCACCTTCATCTGCAGCTGAAGCAGCGCCAGCATTCTCGTCAGCTGAGTCGGTGTCTGCAGCGGCAGGTGGGACTTCCGGGGCACTGCTTGCTTCGGCAGGTTTTACTTCATTGGCCTCAGGAACCTGATTGGTGGCGGCATTTTCGGTGCCTTCAGGGGCCTCAACGACGATGTTGCTGTCATCGACTTCTTCGTCGCCAGGTTGCATCGCCCACCAAGCGCCGCCGCCGATCGCGCCCAGCACGACCACGCCAAGAATCACCATTGGGGCCTTGGACTTCTCGACTACTTCTTCTTCCACGCGACGTTTACGTGAACTGCTTGAGACTTTCTTGCGCTTGCCACCAGGGCGGCGAGTGCCGCTTGGCTTAGGCAGGCGTGGATCCCGTTCGGTCTTAGGGGCATTGCTGCTGGCAGCCGGCTTGGAACGCTTGGCCTTGGCTTTAGCGATGATGTCGGCAGCCGAGTCCTTCTTGTCTTCTCCGCCTTCAGACGCGCGTTTGGCCGTGGCCTTGGCGTTGAGGGGGGCAGCAGATGCTTTCTTTTCTGGTGCCGAAGATTTAGGGTCTGCGGCTCGTTTGGCCTTGGCTTTCGCGATGATGTCGGCCGCTGAGGATTTTTTTGACTCCCCAGATGGGGCGGCGGATTCCGGAGCTGGAGCTTTTGCTACCGGCTTGGGAGCGGCTGGCTTCGGTGCCGGAGCCTTCGCGACCGGCTTCGGTTCGGCAGGCTTGGGTGCAGGGGCCTTGGCGACCGGCTTTGGCGGCGTGGGCTTTGCCACGGGCTTGACTGGCACTGGAGCCTTAGCAACTGGCTTGACCGGTTTCGCTGGCTTGGCGACCGGCTTTAGCGGCTTGACTGGTTTCGCAACCGGCTTGAATGGCTTGACTGGCACAGCGGGTTTGCCAGCTGCCTTGACTGGTTTGACCGGCTTTGGTGGATCAGGTTGCTTAGGTGGAGCGGCGACATCTCGATCGATGGCTTTGGCTTTATCAGGACGCTCTGTCTTCGGACGAGAATCGCCGAGTGGCGCTGCCAGCGGCTGATCCGCGGGTGCCGGGGGTGTGGGAGCAGCAGCTTCAGCCGCTGGGGCTGCAGGCTCCTCCGCAAGCGCCGGCAACGGTGGTATGTTCACCGTGCCATCACAGACTTGGCACTTCACCTTAAGTGCAGTTACCGATTCAGGAATGTCGCCGTAGCGTTGGCCACATTGATCACAAATGCCGATGCGTTCAGACATGTCAGGGATTGTAATTACGAGGATGGCACGGCGGGGGAATGCCGCCGGCCTGTGGCTAGAATAGTCTCCCCGAAGCCCTGTGGTGACCTCTTCCTTTAGTCTCGTTTCTGATTTTGAGCCTCGCGGCGATCAGCCTCAAGCCATCGACAAGCTAGTCGAGGGCTTAGCCACGCCGTCGGACCGCCGAATTCTGCTCGGAGTAACCGGCTCTGGAAAGACATTTACGGTCGCCAATGTGATTCAAAGCCTGCAGGTCCCGACCCTGGTGTTGGCTCCCAACAAGACCTTGGCAGGCCAACTTTACGGCGAGTTCAAGGAGCTCTTCCCGCATAATGCGGTCGAATATTTCGTCTCCTATTACGACTACTTCCAGCCAGAAGCCTACATTCCCTCGTCCGACACATATATCGAGAAGGATGCCCGCATCAATGATCGCATCGATCGCTTGCGGAACGGAGCCACAGCTGCTCTATTGACTCGCAAGGATGTGATCGTGGGTGGCCTCGGTCTCGTGTATCTAGGGATTGGGCGACCCGGAGACTTATCAGGGCTTGGCCCTGAAGATCAAGGAAGGCAGCATGGCTCGACGCCAAGACTTGGTTCGAGGCCTAGTACGTACGCAGCATGCCAGGGCCGAGATTGATTTCCGCCCAGGGAGCTTCCGACTGCGGGGCCCTGCTATTGAAGTCTGGCCGATCCATGAGCACGATCGCATGCTTCGAATAGAGCTGGATGGGGACATGGTCGACGCGATCATGTATGTCGATCCATTGACCGGCGAGATCCTGGATGAACCTTCTGAGGTGTCGGTCTACCCGGTAGGCCATTATGTCCAACCGCAAGATAGAATTCCCCAAGCACAAGTCAGTATCCGCGAGGAAATGGATAAACAAGTGCGTGCGATGCGTATTGCTGGTCGCGAGATCGAAGCTGAACGCTTGGAGCGTCGCACCTTGGCCGATTTGGAGGATCTCGAGGAACTCGGCTATTGCTCGGGCATCGAGAACTACTCCAGTCATTTCGAAGGCCGAGCAGCTGGTCAACCTCCATTCACGCTACTGAATTATTTCCCGCGCGATTTCCTGTGTGTAGTCGACGAAAGCCACGTGACGCTACCTCAGGTCTACGGCATGGTCAGGGGAGATCAGGCGCGCAAACGCAACTTGATCGAATACGGCTTCCGCCTGGAATCTGCTCTCGATAACCGCCCATTAGCGGAACATGAATTCGAACCGCTGATGTCACGCGTCCTATACCTGTCGGCGACTCCAGGATGGCGCGAACAGGGAATCGTTTCCGAGCCACCTGTAGAGCAGATCGTTCGGCCTACAGGCCTAGTCGATCCACCAGTCGACATTCGTCCGGCGGTAGGCCAAGTCGAGGATTCACTGGCATCGATAAAGCCGGTGATCGCAAGCGGCGAGAGGGTCTTGGTGACGACCCTTACCAAACGAAGCGCCGAAGACCTCACGGAATTCCTGCAGGAGAACGGGTTGAAGGCAAGGTACTTGCATGCCGACATCGACACCCTCGAGCGAAGCGAGTTGCTGCGTGACTTGCGCCTCGGCGTTTTCGACGTTTTGGTCGGGATCAACTTGCTGCGTGAAGGCCTTGACCTTCCGGAAGTTGCCCTTGTCCTGGTGCTTGACGCCGACCGTGAAGGCTTCCTGCGCTCGACCACGTCCCTGATCCAGACTTGTGGGCGCGCGGCGCGCAATGCCCATGGGCGGGTAGTGCTTTATGCCGACAAGATCACCAAGTCCATTCAGGCCACGATCGAGGAGGCCGATCGACGCCGAACGATCCAGGAGGCACACAACCTCGAGCACGGTATCATCCCCAAGACCATCAAGAAGCGCATCGTCGATTCACTGGCCACCATGCTGGGTAGTGAATCCGAATCGGATGAGGATTGCCACATCCCTCGTGAGGATGAAATCGAAGCACGCATCGCGGAGTTGGAACAGGAGATGTTGGCGGCAGCCTCTTCGCTTGATTTCGAGAAAGCCATCAAGCTGCGTGATGAAGTCAGGCGGCTCGAGGCTGCGCGCCTGGAGTTCTCGACATGACGGCCGAATCCCGTTTCGAGAAACAGCTGAAGACTGCTCCAGCACGTCCTGGTGTCTATCTGTTCTCTGATGTTGATGAACGCATCTTGTACATCGGGAAAGCCATTGACTTGCGCAAAAGAGTGCAGGTCTATCGACGTGAAGGAGCCGACGGTCGCGTTAGGCTCAAGGAACTACTTCGAGTTGCTGTCGAAGCTGAATTCCGGGTAACGGACAGTGAAAAGGAGGCGATCCTCCTGGAAGAGCGCCTGGTCAAACTTCATCAGCCGCCACTGAATGTCCTGCTCAAGGACGATAAGTCATTCCTGTGGGTTTGGCTCGACACGACCCACCAGTGGCCACGCCTCGGCCTGGCACGACGGCGAAGCCGCAAGGGCGAGTTCTTCGGCCCTTACCCCAATGCCACAGCAGCACGACGAGCCAAACGTTTACTGCAAGGCGCGTTCGGTATTCGCGACTGCACTGATCACACACTGGCCAACCGTTCCCGGCCCTGCTTGAAGTTCGGCATCCGAATGTGTTCGGCGCCATGCGTCGACAGGATCAGCGCAGAGGATTATGAAGCGGCATTAGGTGGAGCACGTGAAGTCCTGCAAGGCAACGTGCGGCAACGCCTGGAAGACGAGCGCCAGCACATGGTCGAAGCATCAAGCAGGCAGGACTATGAAATTGCCTTGCGCGCACGTGATCGGATCAAGGCGTTGGAGGCATTGTCGGAACCACAAAAGGTGCGATTGGATTCCGACTCAGACTTCGATGTCCTCGGAGTCGACGAGCGTGGCTACTTCGCCTTGTTGCAGTATCGTGATGGGGAGTGGCTGCACACCCGCAAGGGTTTCCTGCCTCTCGCCGAAGATCCAGCTACCGCTGTCTCTCAGCTGTTAGTCGCCCTGTATAGGGATGGCGCTGAATTGGTGCCGGAAATCCTCGTCGGCGCCATGCCCGAAGAGAGACATGGAATAGAAGAATGGCTTACCGCGCGTGCAAAGCGCAAGGTTAAGGTGTTGGCGCCACAGCGTGGGCCGAAACGCGCTTTGGTGCGCATGGCTGAAAGCAATGCCCGTGCTCAGAGCGGTGCTGTTGCCGGTGCTGCCTGGCCTGAAGTCGCTCAACGCATATCTTCGATCATGCATATCCCGCCACCGGCGATCGTGGATTGCATCGATGTGTCACACCTGCAAGGCCAAGAACGAGTGGCTTCTAAGGTGCGCTTCAGTGAAGGTCGCCCGGCGCGCGGTTTCTATCGCCGCTATCTGGTAGGGGATGGTGTCGGCAACGATGATTTCGCCGCCATGCGTGAAGTCGTTCAAAGGGTGTTGGCGCGCGCGGATGAGGAAGGCTTGCCAGACCTGCTGATCCTTGATGGGGGCAAGGGGCAACTTTCGTCTGGCCTCGAGAGCTTGACCGCCAGCGGCAAGGATTTACATATCGTCGCTCTGGCGAAGGCCCGTAAAGGTCGCGGGCCGGTAGCTGCGGAGGAGAGGGTCTTTCTGCCCGGTCGGGAAAACCCGGTGATCCTGGAGCGAGCAAGCCCAGAACGATTGTTCTGCGAGCGGATTCGAGATGAAGCACATCGTTTCGCTATCGGGTACCACCGTAGCCGACGCGAGAATCTTCGCCTGGTCTTGGAGCAGGTGACCGGGATTGGCGCCAGTAAGCGCAAGACCTTGCTTGATCATTGTGCTGGTGACCTAGGCAAACTGCGAGATGCCGAAATCGATGAACTCACTTCACTGCCAGGCATAACATCTGAACTTGCGAACAGCTTGCAACAACACTTGCGTAGGATTCTCCCTTAACCTGACGGGTCAACCACGCGGGTGATGCAGTTTGTGATACGACTGCAACTGCTCGACCTCCAAGTGGGTGTAACGTTCGGTGGTACGTAGGTCGGCATGCCCAAGGAACTCCTGAACACTGCGGAGGTCGCCGCCACCCAGCAACAGGTGTGTTGCGCAAGAGTGGCGCAGGATATGCGGGTGAGTGTTGGCATCGAGGCCAACAGCAAGGGCATGTTTCCTGACTATCCTGAACGCCCGATGACGATCCAATCCACGGCCGCTCTTGGACAGCAGCACATGCTTGCCACCGGCAGGACGACTACCGCGACCCTCTTCGAGCCAATGCTCAAGTCGGTCGCGTGCGATTCCACCGAAAGGCCCCAAGCGTTCCTTATTGCCTTTACCCAGCACATGGAGAACTCCAGGGGCTTCATCGCCGACGAAGGCGCGCAGGTTCAATCCATCCAACTTCAGCCCAACAGCTTCGCTCACGCGTAATCCACCGCCGTAAAGAAGTGCCAAAAGGGCCCGGTCGCGCTGCCCAATCCAGGTGGCTGAATCAGGGGAATCAAGCAGCAAACGGGCGTCTTCCGGACTCAGGACATCCGGCAGTCGATTCCACAAATGGAGCTTGCCAGCCACTCTGGTAGGGTCACGGCCCTCTAATTCATGCTCGGAACGTAGCCATTTAAAGAGACCGCGTAGGCTGGACATCAATCTGACCTGGCTTGCTGGCGCTAAACCATCGGTGCGCGTCTCGGCCAGCAGGTCTGCGATAACGTCCGGCGTTAAGTCGTTCCAGGACAATATCTTGCGTTCTCCAAGAAATGACGCGGCGCGCCCTAGATCACGTCGGTAGGCCTCAATCGTGAGGGGTGCCAAGCCAGCTTCAGCCGCTAAACTCCCGACATACTCATCAATACGAGTTTGCATCTCGGCCGGGACCGGTTGACCTTCTGATTTAGCAGCCACTAGAATCTCGCTCCCTGCAAAGGGAACCCCCTCCAGATTACGCTATGGCAAAGCTCACGAAAACCCAGCAAAAGAAATATCTTCCGGTGCTCACCGACATCCTCAAGCAGCTTGGTGTCAAGCTCGAGCGGATGGAGGATTCGGTATTGCTCGGAGAGGTAGACAAGTCAGGTGCCGACGGTGATGACGGCGGTGGCCAGAACTATTCCCGAGACATGCAGCTTGGCTTGTTGGAAAACGAAGATGGAATCCTTAAGGCTGTCCAGGCTTCGATCACTCGCATCCAAGCCGGGACCTATGGTTCATGCTTGGCATGCAAGGAGTTGATTCCACCTCGACGCCTCGAAGTGTTGCCATATTCCTCCTACTGCGTAGGCTGTCAGGAGAAATCCGAGAACGGGGAACTTGAACAATAATCCTGACAACAGCGCCGAAACCAATCGCGGCCTCCTGCGACCTTGGTTTTGGTTTTTCGTTGTTGCCTTGATCGTCATTGACCTTCTCAGCAAGCAGATGGTGTTTGCTGCGGTCGGTGAATACCAGCCGCGTGAGTTGCTCATCGGCGAATGGCTTTCGTTCTACTGCATCCGCAATGCCGGTGGAATCTGGGGCCTTGGCAACGATTCGGCATGGGTCACTCCTGTGCTTACCGTGGTTAGGATGCTAGCGGTATTGGCACTGATCCTTTTCATCCGCAAGCAGTCCGACTCCAACCGTATGGGTTTGTTCACCCTCGGTCTGTTGGTGGCTGGTGCGGTAGGGAACCTCTACGACAACCTTTCCGCATGGTTGCCGTGGCCAGGCGATGGCAAGGTGCGGGACTTCATCCTGGTAGACATCCCTGCGCCTTCATGGTGGCCGATCGGGTGGCCTCTCGATCCATTCCCGGTGTTCAACTTCGCCGACGCCTGCATCTCCGTGGGCTTCATCCTGTTGATCACTGGCTTGTCGCAGCTTCATTTCAAAGCCACGGACACCCCTGAGCAGAAGTAGAATCTGAGCATGCTGCGTACCGCCATCGGTAGCCTTGAACTCGATTCTCCACTCCTGACCGCTTCAGGGACATTCGGCCACGACCCGACCGCCCTCGCTTTCTTGGAACCTGGCGACCTTGGCGCCTTGGTACTCAAGACCGTCACCCCTGAGCCCCGGCATGGCAATCCGCCACAACGGATGGCTGAGTTCCCAGGCGGAGTCATCAACGCCATCGGTCTTGAGAACAAGGGGTTGGATTACTGGCGCAATACGGTCGCACCAGAATTGGCTGACTTGCCGATGCCGGTGATCGCCAACGCAGGTGGACATTCCGCTACCGATTACGTCGCCATGACCACTGCCTTCAACGAGATGGCAGGGGTAGCAGCTATCGAGCTCAACCTGTCCTGTCCCAATGTGCAGGGTGGAATCCAGTTCTCGACCGACGTTGATGCCCTCAGGGAAGTGGTCAGGAGTTGTCGCAGCGTCACTCAAAAGCCTCTGTGGGTTAAGTTGTCGCCGAATGTCGCTAGCATCGTGCCCTTCGCCAAGGCAGCTGAAGAATGTGGCGCGGACGCACTCACCGTCTCCAACACCCTGATGGGGATGCTGGTCGACTGGCGGTCGCGGAAGCCGGTGATAGCTAATGGCACCGGCGGGATGTCAGGTCCTGCAGTCCGCCCACTGGTTTTACGCATGGTCTGGGAGAGCTCAAATGCTGTTTCAATCCCGATCATCGCCAGCGGGGGAGCTGCATCGGCCGACGACGTCCTCGATTACATCGTGGCTGGAGCAACCGCAGTACAGGTCGGAACAGCGGTTTTTCGCCGTCCAGGGGTGATTTCTGAGATTGCCAAGGACCTTCGACAGCAACTAAAGCAAGAAAGCACCACTCTTGAGGCCCTCCGCTCTTCGCTTGAGTGGCCGGCTCCATTATCCTGTTAACCCCCTTTGCGCGTCGGCCCCTTGCCGTCCGCAGGGAGTGGCTTAGCATCATGGTCGACATTGAAGCGATAACGGATTCCCTTAAAGGTCTCGGAGAAGGTCTTGGGCGCACCCTCAACAAGTTTTTCGGCTCGCAGAACGCGCGAGTCGTGAAGCGCATGGCACCGCTGGTAAAGGCGGTCGCTGAGCAGGAAGAATGGGCTGAGGGCCTCACTGAGGAGCAGATTAAGGAGCAAACCGAGGTATGGAAGAAGGAGGTGGCCGAAGGTCGCTCCTTGAATGACATCCTTCCTCAGGCCTTCGCCGTAGTTCGGGTGGCATCCATGCGCACCTTGGGCTTACGTCACTACGACGTGCAGATAATCGGCGGCTCGGTATTGCATTCCGGTTCCATCGCTGAGATGGCGACCGGTGAAGGCAAGACCTTGGTCGCGACCTTGGCTGCCTATCTCAATGCCTTGGCCGGCAAGGTCTTCGTGGTCACAGTCAACGATTATCTGGCCCGCCGTGACGCCGAATGGATGGCCCCGGTCTATCGCTACCTTGGTCTGGAAGTCGGCTCTATCCAGTCCAACATGCCACCTGCTGAACGTCATCCGATCTACGCAGGCGACATCATCTACGCGACCAACAACGAGTTGGGCTTCGATTACCTGCGCGACAACATGAAGTCGCGAATCGAGGATCAAGTCCAACACTCGCTTGACTTCGCGATTATCGACGAGGTCGATTCGATCCTGATCGATGAGGCTAGGACTCCGCTGATCATCAGTGGTCCGGCTACCGGCAATGCCGAGAAGTATCGGATCGGCATGCAGGCCGCCCGTAAGCTCAAGGAAGAGGATCACTTCGAGACCAAGGAGAAGGAGAAGACTGCGGTCCTCACTGAAGATGGCATCGTCGCTGCACAGAAGACACTCGGAATCGAGGACTTCTACAGCGGTGCGGAAAACATGGAGTGGCCGCACATCCTCGAGCAGTGCTTGCGCGCCTTGCACATGTACGCCGATGAGGTCGACTATGTAGTGAAGGATGGCTCGATCGTGATCGTCGACGAGTTCACTGGCCGCCTGATGGAAGGGCGTCGTTGGGGCGATGGCCTGCACCAAGCTGTTGAAGCCAAGGAGGGCCTGCGCCCTAAGGCTGAGAACCAGACCTTGGCTACCATCACTTTCCAGAATTACTTCCGCCTATACGGCAAGTTATCCGGGATGACCGGAACCGCGCTTACCGAGGCTGGTGAATTCGCCAAGATCTATGACCTTGACGTCATCCAGATTCCGACCAACCGTCCGATCGCGCGCCTCGATGAGGCCGACGTGGTCTATCTGGAGACTCCGGATAAATGGAAAGCCATCGCTACCGAGATCGGTGAGGCCAAGGAGAAAGGCCAACCCGTATTGGTAGGTACCACCAGCATCGAGAACTCGGAGCTGCTGTCTGGCATCCTCAACCGACGCGGCATCAAGCATGATGTCCTGAACGCCAAGCAGCATGCTCGTGAGGCGGAAATCGTCGCCCAAGCAGGACGCAGGAGTTCCGTCACGGTCGCTACCAACATGGCAGGTCGTGGCACCGACATCGTGCTTGGTGGTAATGCTGAAGCGATGCTGCCGCATGAAGTCGTCAACCGCAAGATCGATGCCGAGGATGAAGACGCGGTCAAGGCATTGGCTGTTGAACTGGAAGAGTCACACGACGCCGAAAGGGAGGAAGTCCTTGAGGCTGGTGGCCTGTACGTGATCGGCACCGAACGCCACGAGTCGCGGCGCATCGACAACCAGTTGCGCGGACGCTCGGGTCGCCAAGGTGACCCTGGCCGTTCTCGTTTCTTCCTGTCCCTCGATGACCCGTTGATGCGGCGCTTCTACAAGGATTGGGTCAAGAACTTCCTCAGTAAGGCCGGCATGGGCGGTGGCGAGCCGGTCGAATCGAAGATGGTCTCCAACGCCATCAAGAAGGCCCAGAACAAGGTCGAGGATTACCACTTCGAGATCAGGAAGAACCTGCTCGAATATGACGAGGTAATGAACGAGCAGCGCCGCATGATCTACGATCAACGCCAGTGCGCTTTGCTGTCAGATGGCCTTCGTGATCGTATCGATTCCATGGCCGAGCAGGTCATCAACCACGCGGCTGAGCTTTACGGTGGAGATGGTCGCGACATCGAACCTGACTGGGACGCCATGAACACCTGGGCAGAGCGTAAGTGGGCATACTCCGAAGGTGCCGATGCCTTATCTGCAGCTGGCATCAACGGATGTTCCGGATTCATGCTCGAGGACTTCCGCAAACGCTACGCCGAGCGGGTAGAGACCTACGGAGATGAATCGATGATGGCTCTTGAGCGGTTCCTGATGCTCAACTCGATCGACACCAAGTGGAAGGAACACCTCTACTTGATGGATGCCCTGCGGTCAGGAATCAACCTGCGCGGATATGCCCAGGTGGACCCCAAGAACGAATACAAGCGTGAGGGACTCGAGCGCTTCGACGAGTTGCTCTACCACATCGCCGAGGACGTGACTAACTACGTCCTGCGCGTCGAGATGCGCAGCGACGACGAGAAACGGCTCGGAAGCGCCTACGAAGGTCAGAATGCCGCGCACCCAGCCTTCGGTGGCTCGGTGTCGCAAGCGCGACCACAGGCTCCACGTCGTCAGGTCGCAGTCGGTTATACGCCGCCCGCTTCCAGGACTCAGGCTACTCCTCCGAAGGGTGATGCGACCGCCGAGATGGAAGCCGCTTCGCAACCACGCCAGGATTCAGGTCAGCAAACTCCTGATGCAGCCAAACCCAAGGTGGCGCGTAACGCACCTTGCCCATGTGGTTCAGGCAAGAAGTTCAAGCAATGCCACGGCAAATCCTGAGCGTGATTGAATGAGTTCCAGCCAGCAGACGCGTAGCTGGACAGCATTCCTGCTGTACGACATCCTGCTGCTGCTGGCTGGGATAATGTTGCTGCCTTTCGTGGCTTGGAGAGCGCTGCGGTCGCGTGACTTTCGCCGCACCTTGCCTGCGCGTTTTGGTTTCGTGACCAACCTGCCGGCATCCGAGGGCCGCGTGTTGTTGCATGGCGTGTCCGTCGGCGAGGTCAAAGCGCTGCGACCCCTGGTCCTTGAACTACAGCAACGCTTCCCACACCGTGACCTGGTCATCGCATCCAGTACCCCAACCGGACTGGCTGCGGCCCGCAATCTGTTCAAGGATCTCCAGGTGGTGGCTTATCCATTGGACCTGTCAGGGGCTGGTCGGCGTTTCTTGGCGCGAGTGAAACCAAGCCTAGTGGTACTGGCCGAACTCGAGATCTGGCCGAACTTCCTGCGCAGTTGTGCGATCCTGGATATCGAAGTGGCGATCGTCAATGGCCGTATTACCGAACGGTCGATGTCTGGCTATAGGCGGGTCCAGCGTTGGCTGCCGCAGTTCGACCGCATCGCCTTGTATGGGGTGCAGAATCAGCGTTATGCCGAGCGTTTCCAGAAATTGTCCGTGCCCGACAATCGCATAGTCGTCACCGGCAACCTCAAGTACGACAACCTGCCGACCGCCTCTGATGACGCGGCCTTCGAGACTTCGGTGTGGAGTAAATGGAAGCGAAGTCATCCGATGGTGGTCTGGGCCTCGACTCATGAACCTGAAGAACTGCAACTGATAAAGCCATGGCTGCAACGCAAGGACAGTCTTGACGCGGTGGCCGTCATCGTGCCAAGACACCCAAGGCGCGCAGGCTCATTGTTACAACAACTGAGCAAGGAGGTAGGGGGGCGGTCTTTACTGCGCCTCAGTGAAAGTCGGCATCTCGATGAGTTACCGGCAGGCTCGATCCTCGTCGTTGATGCTTTCGGTGAACTCGAAACCATATACCGTGCAAGCCGTGGGGCCTTCCTTGGAGGCAGTCTGATTGACCATGGTGGGCAGAATATGTTGGAGGCAGCGGCTGTTGGTGTGCCAGTGGTGGTAGGGCCGCACACCGAGAATTTCCTGGAGGAGGTCGATATTCTGGCCTCTAACGACGGTTTGCAGGTTGTCGAAGACCCCTTCAAAGTGGTAGAATGGTTGATTCTTTGGCTGCAAAATCCCGAGCTAGGTGCTGAATGTGGGCGAAACGCC